>JBJMLK010000101.1:0-14406 GCA_045805345.1 Thermoleophilaceae bacterium
ATCGAGTTCGAGGCGCGCATGAACGCCGCGACGTAGCCCGAGGCCGACCACAGCGCGCCGACGAGGCCCACGACGAACAGCACGCCCGCCGCCCCCTGGCTCTTCTGCAGGTTGGTGATGGCGCTCGTGAAGATCGCCGACGCCGGCCCCGGCGCCACGGTCTTCAGGTTGTCGATCAGCGGCTGCGTCGCGGATGTGCCGACGAGCCCGAGGATGGAGACCAGCACGATCAGCATCGGGAAGATCGCCAGGATCCCGTAGTAGGTGAGCGCCGCCGCCCAGTCGGTGAGGTTGTCCTCCTTGAACTCGCGGATCGTGCGCTTGAGCACGTCGCGCCAAGATCCCCCGCCGAGATCGCTCGGCCCCTCCGGTTCACGTCTGTCGTCAGCCATGCTGCTCCCCTCGTCGTCTCCCGTTCGGTTACCCGACTCGACGCCGGGTATACGTTTCTCGGCGTGAAATTGCTCTTCATTCCGTTCAGCGTGATCGGCGGCCTGATTGCCGGCTTCCTCGGCAAGAAGGTGTTCGAGGGGCTCTGGAGCGTGATCGACGACGAGGAGCCGCCCGAGGCCGAGCACCGCGACGTGAGCTTCGCGAAGGTGCTCGTGGCGGCGGCGCTCGAGGGGGCGGTCTTCAAGGCCACCCGCGCGGCCATGGATCACCAGTCCAGACGCGCGTTTGCGGGCGTCACGGGGAGCTGGCCGGGCGATGAAGCGCCCGAGCCGGAATAAATCCCCCGCAAAACCTTAAATCCTCCTTAACACGGATTACGCCCGGCGCAACGAAAAGCAGCGCAGACGACCCCGTCAACCTGTAGATTCCGCGCCTTGAGCCCAGGGATAGGCATCGTCACTGCCTGTCCGTCGGCTCGGGAGGGAGAGTTGGGCACGGGATGCGATCGGTGAGCGTTGCGGGGCGCGTAGCGGCGGTTGGCGCCGTCGTTGCCGCGATCGTGATCGTGGCCATCGTGCTCTTCGCCGGCGGGGGCAGCTACTCGGTGACCGCGTACTTCCAGAACGCGGCCCAGCTCGTGAAGGGCAACCAGGTCGAGATCGGCGGCACGCCCGTCGGCTCGATCGACGACATCCGGATCACCGACAACGGCCAGGCGGCGATCAAGATGTCGATCCAGGACGACTCCAAGCCGCTGCCCCAGGGCACGCAGGCCGTGATCCGTCAGGCGTCGCAGTCCGGCATCGCCAACCGCTACGTCGAGCTCGAGCTGCCGCCCGGTCGCAAGGACGGCCGGGTCCCCAAGATCCCCGACGGCGGCAAGATCGCGATCACGAGCACCACGACCACCGTCGACCTCGACCAGCTCTTCAACACGCTCGACCCCAGCACGCGCTCCGCGATCCAGGCGTTCTTCCGCAACTCGGCGGCCCAGTTCAAGGGCAAGACCGCGCAGCAGCGCCTGGCGTTCCGCTACCTCAACCCGGCGCTGTCCACGTCGAGCCGCGTGTTCGGCGAGCTGAACCGCGACAACCCGCTGCTCGCCCGCTTCCTCGGCGACAGCGCGAAGCTCGTGAACGCGCTGGCCGAGAAGCGCACCCAGCTCACCGACCTGATCACCAACGCCAACACCACGTTCCGCGCGCTCGGCAGCCAGCGCGTGGCGCTGATGGAGGCGATCGCGCGCCTGCCCGACTTCATGCGCCAGGCCAACAGCACGTTCGTGAACCTGCGCGCCGCGCTCGACGACGTCGACCCGCTGGTGAACGCGTCGAAGCCGGTGGCCAAGAAGCTGCGGCCGTTCCTGCACGTGCTGCGCGGGCTGGCGCGCGACGCCCGCCCGACCGTGCGCGACCTCGCGGACGTCGTGCTCGCCCCGGGCAAGAACAACGACCTCCTCGACCTCGAGGAGTCGTTCCCGGCCCTCGCCTCGGCGGCACTCGACACGAAGAAGCGCAGCGTCGACTTCGGCACGAAGACCGTCAGCGTCGGCAAGGTCAAGGGCGCCTTCCCGGAGACGACGAAGGCGCTTAAGGACACCGCCCCGACGATCGCCTTCGGCCGCCCGTACACGCCCGAGCTGTTCGGCTGGTTCGACGACTTCTCGACCACGGGCCCGGTCGACGCGGAGGGCGGCTTCTCGCGCGTCTACACGATCCTCAACGCCTTCGACCTGACCAACCCGGCCGTGCCGACGTTCATCCCGCTCAGCGAGCGCGGCGCCGCGCTCACCAAGATCGCGCGCTTCGGCCAGTTCCGGCGCTGCCCGGGTGCGGCGGACATCATCGCGGCCGACAAGTCGAACGTCCCGTCGGCGCAGCTCAAGGACAAGCTCGACTGCACCGAGTCGGGCCGGGCGGCGGGAGACATCCCGTGATCCGCCGCATGGTCACAGCGGGCGTGCTCGTCCTCGCCGTGGTGCTGGCCGTGGTGCTGGCGGGCGCGGGCGGCGACCTCAAGAGCGGCACGAAGTTCAAGATCGCCTTCGACAACGCCTTCGGCCTCACGAAGGGCGGCGACCTGCGGGTCGGCGGCGTGAAGGCGGGCAGCACGGACACCTTCAAGCTGTCGAAGGGCCCGGAGTGCCAGAACCACAACACGCACGGGCCCGCGCGTACGTGCGCGATCGTCGAGGCCACGGTCAGCGAGCCCGGCTTCAAGTCGTTCCGCTCCGACGCCAACTGCGCGATCCGCCAGCAGTCGCTGATCGGCGAGTACTACGTGGACTGCCAGCCCGGCACCTCGAAGAGGGTCCTCAAGTCAGGGGCCACGATCCCGGTCACGCGCAACAAGTCGACGATCCCGACGGACCTCGTCAACAACGTGCTGCGCCGCCCGTACCGCGAGCGGCTGCGGATCATCATCGCCGAGCTGGGCACCGGCCTGGCGGGCCGCCCGCAGGACCTGGCCGAGGTGCTGCGGCGCGCGCATCCCGGCCTGCGCGAGACCCAGAAGACGCTCAAGATCCTGGGCAACCAGTCGGAGATCATCAAGAACTTCATCAAGGACTCCGACACGGTCGTCCAGTCGCTCGACGAGAAGAAGGCCGAGGTGGCGCGCTGGATCACGGAGACCGGCAGGACCGCCGAGATCTCGGCGTCGCGGCGCGACGCCATCGCCGCCGGCTTCCAGCGCCTCCCGCGCTTCCTCGACGAGCTGAAGCCCACCATGGTCCGGCTCGGCCAGCTCACCGACGCCCAGACGCCTCTCCTGCGCGACCTGCAGCGGGCCGCCCCCAGCCTCACCGAGTTCTTCACGCGGCTCGGCCCGTTCGCCGAGGCCTCGCGACCGGCGTTCAGGTCGCTCGGCAAGACCGCCGACGTCGGCAGCCGCGCTTTCCTGCACTCGCGCGAGGAGATCGCCGCGCTGAAGAAGGTCGCGAAGAACGCTCCCGGGCTCGCCAAGCCGCTGCGGCAGCTGCTCCAGACGGCGGACGACCCGAAGCGCCACGTGGACAACGACCCGCGGGCCGCGGCCACCGCGCCGCCGTCGCCCGACCTCAACTCGAACGCCAAGAACGGCGGCAAGCGCAAGGGCTTCACCGCGATGGAGGGCATCCTCAACTACGTCTACTGGCAGACGCTCGCGATCAACGAGTTCGACAGCCTGAGCCACCTCCTGCGCGTGGCCGCGTACCAGGTCCCGGACTGCTCGAACATCCAGAACGACCTGCGCGGGCCCGAGATGGGCGGCAGCGCCAAGCAGGCCGCGATCCGCAACAAGTGCAACTCCTTCCTCGGCCCGTTCTCGCCGGGCATCACGGATCGCGACCCGACCGACCCCGACGGCGGCGTGAAGACCGGGGCCGCGGGCAAGGCCGCCAAGGTCCAGCCCACCAAGCCCGGCCAGCTCGGCGAGCGGCGCGGCGCCGGCCAGCCGCGCGCGCTGCCGCTGCCCGGCCAGGTCGACCCGTCCAAGCCGCAGGTCGTGCTTCCGCCCGGCGTCCAGGACCTGCTCGACCGGCTGCAGCGCGGCCTGCCGCCCCCGAAGGGCACGAAGCTGCCGCCGGTGCCCGGCCTGCCTCGCGGCGCCGCCCCTGACCAGATGCTCGACTTCCTCCTGAGCCCATGACGCGCGGTCGCGGAACAGCCTCGATCGTCGCGAGCCCGGTGCTGGTCGGCGCGGTCACCACGCTGATCGTGATCGTCAGCGTGTTCCTCGCCTACAACGCCAACACAGGCCTGCCGTTCGTGCCGACCTACAACCTGCGCGCCGAGATCCCCGGCGGGGCCAACCTGGTGCCCGGCAACGAGGTGCGGATCGGCGGCTTCCGCGTGGGCGTGATCGACAAGATCGGCACCGGCAGCAAGGTGTTCGGCGGCGAGCGGCGCTCGATCGCGGTGCTGCGGATGAAGCTCGACAAGAGCGCGCAGCCGCTGCCCAACGACACCACGATCCTCGTCAGGCCGCGCTCGGCGCTCGGCCTCAAGTACATCGAGCTGACGCCGGGCAAGAGCAAGGAGAACTTCCGCGACGGCGACACGATCCCGCTCTCGCACGCCAGCGAGCCTGTCGAGTTCGACGACCTGCTCAACACCTTCGACGAGCGGACGCGGCAGAACTCGCAGGACGCACTGAACGGCTTCGGCGAGGCGTTCGCGGGTCGCGGCAACGACGTGAACGAGGCGATCCTCGGCCTGGCTCCGTTCTTCCGCTACCTCCAGCCGGTGATGGCCAACCTGAACAACCCCGACACCCAGCTCAAGGAGTTCTTCAAGCAGATCGGCCGCACGTCCGCCCAGGTCGCGCCGGTGGCGCGGATCCAGGCCGAGCTGTTCTCGAACATGGCCGACACCTTCGAGGCGATCGGCCGCTGCGCGAGCTGCCTGCAGGCGACGATCGTCAAGAGCCCGCCGACCGAGGACGAGGCGATCCGCGACTTCCCGATCCAGCGGCCGTTCCTGGCCGACTTCGCCGACCTCTCGCGGCGGCTGCAGCCGGCGGCGCGCATCCTGCCGGTGGCGCTGCCCGCGATCAACTCGGCGCTGCGGGTCGGCACCCCCGTGGTCCGCTCGAGCGTAAAGCTCAACCAGGAGACGGCCAACGTCTTCGACGCGCTCGACGACCTAGTGCAGAACCCCAACACCTTGCTCGGACTGAACGACCTGAACGCCCTGGTCCGCTCGGGTGCGCCGCTGTTCCGCTACATCTCCCCGTACCAGACGGTCTGCAACTACGCGACCTACTTCTTCAATGGCCTCGGCAGCCACATCTCCGAGGGCACCGACTCCGGGACGGCCGAGCGCGTGCTGCTCAAGAGCGCGAACAACTTCCAGAACGACGTGGCGTACAACGGATTCGGCGCGCGTCCCTCCGACCTGCCGTCGAACGTCGACCCGACCGGTCAGACGTCGGGTCCGCCGGTGCTCCCGCCCGACAGCGGCACGAACTCCGCGTACACGCTCCACAACCAGCCGTACACGCCGGCGATCGACGCGCAGGGCAACGCCGACTGCGCGAAGGGCCAGTTCGGCTACGTCGACGGCCCGCTGCTCGACGACCCGGGTCGCTACCCGCCGGTGCCCGGCACGCGCGATCCGGACGGCACCTTCAACACCTGGCAGAAGGCGCACGGAGGCGGCGGCCACCCGGTCGTGGCCGACTACGCGCCGTGGCTCTACGGCCCGACCTTCACCGGCGTCCAGAACCTCAGCCAGGTGGACAGCCAGTTGAAGCGCGACGGCATTCAGCCCTAACGGCTAGCGCGCCGGCTCCGGAACCGCACCCGCGTCGCCGAGCTCCACGTGCGCGCGGCTGTCGCGCCCGCGGATCAGCACCAGCGTGGCCACCAGCCCTAGCGTCGCGATCGCCGCTCCGGCCAGGAAGGCGTCGTGGAAGCCGGACACGAGCAGCGCCGGTGATCGCGCGCCGCCGGTGGCCGACGCGGAGATCGCGGCGAGGATCGCGAGGCCGAGCGCGCCGCCCACCTGCTGCGCGGTGTTGATCAGCCCGCTCGCCAGGCCGGAGTCCCGCTCACTCACCCCCGACACCGCGGCGATCGTCGTCGTGACGAACGCGAAGCCGAGGCCGACGGCGGCGAGCAGGGACGGCCCGAGGATGTCCTCGGCGAAGCCGCCGTGCACCGACACCTGCGAGAACCACAGGAGTGCCACCGCGATCAGGGCGGTGCCGGCGGCCATCACCTGCTTGAAGCCGATCCTCGTGACGAGCTGGCTGGCGATGCCGGCCGACAGGATGATCGAGCCCGCGAGCGGCAGGTACGACAGTCCCGCCTTGATCGCGCTGTAGCCGAGCACCTGCTGCATGTACAGCGAGATGAAGAAGAACATCGAGAACAGCGAAGCGCCCACGAGGAGCCCGACCACGTTGGCCCCCGTCAGGGTCCGCGACCTGAAGATCCTGAACGGGACGAGTGGGTTGCGCGAGCGGCGCTCGATCGCCACGAACCCGCCGATCAGCACGGCGGCGGCGGCGAGCAGTCCGACCGTCTGGCCGGAGCCCCAGCCGGCGTCGCCCGCGTCCACGAGCGCGTAGACCAGTGTCGACAGCCCTGCGGTGATGGTCACAGCGCCGGCGAAGTCGAAGTGCCGGCGCCCGGCATCCGACCGGCTCTCGGCGAGCAGCATCGGCGCGAGGGCCGCGGCGGCCAGGCCGATCGGCACGTTCACCCAGAGGACCCACTCCCAGCCGAGCCCATCGGTGAGGACGCCGCCCAGGAGCACGCCAGCGGCGCCGCCGCTGCCGGCCACCGCGCCCCAGACGCCGAGCGCCTTGTTCCGCTCGGCGCCGTCGCGGAAGGTGTTGGTCACGATCGAGAGCGCGGCGGGGGAGAGGATCGCGGCGCCGAGTCCCTGGACGGCGCGCGCGGCGATCAGCTGACCCGAGCTGGTGGCAAGCCCGCCGGCGAGCGAGGCGAGCGCGAACAGCACGAGGCCGGCCATGAAGACCCTTCGCCGGCCGAGCAGGTCCGCGGCGCGGCCGCCGAGCAGGAGGAAGCCGCCGAAGGTGAGCACGTACGCGTTCACGACCCACGGCAGGTCGCTCTCGGTGAACTTGAGCGCCCCGCCGATCGTGGGGAGGGCGACGTTCACGATCGACGCGTCGAGCACGACCACGAACTGCGCGACGCAGAGGAGGATCAGCGCGATCCAGCGGCGATCCTGGGCTGTGGACTTGTCCGTCATCTCACGCTCCTAGCCTTTCGGCGACGGGTGACATATAATCGGAACCTGAACTCCGGTTCCGCATAGTACAGGAATCGGAATTCCGATTCCACTTACGTTCACCATGACCACTCCAATCCCGGTCCCAGAGCGAGAAAGAGAGCCCCGCGCGGACGCGCGCCGCAACCGCGAGCGCGTGATCAAGGCCGCCCGCTTGTGCATGGCGCGCGATGGCCTCGACGCCCAGATGGAGGAGATCGCCCGGCGCGCGAAGGTGGGCGTCGGCACGGTCTACCGCCACTTCAAGACCAAGGACGACCTGGTCGACGCGCTGGCCGCCGAGCGCTTCGAGCGACTCCGCGACCTCGCGCACGAGGCCCTCGCCACCGACGATCCGTGGGACGCCTTCGAGCAGTTCATGCGCGCCTCGGCGCGGATCCAGACGGACGACCGCGCCCTGTCGGAGGTCCTCACCTCGCGGCCGGACACGATGGGGCGCGCCGCCGAGGCCGTCGACATCCTGGGCCTGGTCGGCCAGATCCTCGAGCGCGCCCAGGCCGCCGGGGTCGTGCGCGAGGACGCGTGCGCACACGACGTGCCGATGATCATGTGCGCGCTGGCCGGCACCTTCCGCAACCCGCACGCCGACCCGGACCGCTACATCGGCATCACGCTCGACGGGTTGCGTCCGCGCGGAGCCACCGAGCTCACCGAACTGCCGGACGTCGCGCTCGGGTGATCCTCGGCGGCACGCCCGGGCTCGTGCACCCCGTGGTGCAGGCGCCGATGGCGGGCGGGCCGTCGACGCCGGAGCTGGCGATCGCCGTGAGCGAGGCGGGCGGGCTCGGCTTCCTCGCGGCGGGCTACCGCGGCGCCGGCGACGTGCGAGGCGAGATCGAGCGGGTCCGCGCGGCCACCGATCGCCCGTTCGGAGTGAACGTGTTCGTGCCGCGCGTTGACGAGGTGGACGAGCACGCGCTCGCGCGGTTCGTCGCCGGCCTCGGCCCCGGAGCGGGCGAGCCGCTCTGGGACGACGACGACTGGGGGGCGAAGCTCGAGCTGCTGCGCGAGGCGCGCGTTCCGGTGCTGTCGTTCACCTTCGGCTGCCCGAGCGCCGCCGAGGTGGCCGCGCTGCGCGACGCGGGCTCCGAGGTCTGGATCACCGTCACGCGCGTGGCCGAGGCGCGCGCCGCCACGGCCGCCGGCGCCGACGCGCTGGTCGTGCAGGGCGTGGAGGCCGGCGGCCACCAGGGGGCGTGGGAGGACGGCGATCGCGTGGACCGGCTCGGCCTGCTTGCGCTGCTGCGGCTGGTGGCCGCGCAGACGAGCGTGCCGCTCGTGGCGGCGGGCGGGATCGGCGACGGCGCGGGCGTGGCGGCGGCCCTGGTCGCCGGGGCGGGCGCCGCGCAGCTCGGCACGGCGTTCATGCTGGCCGACGAGGCAGGCACGGACCCCGCCCTGCGCGCGGCGCTGGCCGGCGACGCGCCGACGGCGCTCACGCGCGCGTTCAGCGGGCGGACCGCGCGGGGGATCGTCAACGGCTTCATGCGCGAGCACTCAGGCGCGCCCGTGGCCTACCCGCAGATCCACCACGCCACTGCGCCGCTGCGCGCCGGCGCGCGGAAGCGGGGGGACGCGGACGGCTTCAATCTCTGGGCCGGGCAGGCGTACCGGCTGGCGCGCGACGAGCCGGCGGCCGCAATCGTGGCGCGGCTGGCAGCGGACGCGGGGGCGGCGCTCAGCCGGGCGGAGCGGACGCGGGGCTGACGCGGTCGAAGGCGGCCCGCGCCTCCGCCTGATCGCTGTAGCTGTGCAGCTCGGCGATCAGGCCGTCCTCGTAGCGCAGGAGGTGGAAGTGCGGCCCGTCCCCGATCACGCCGCTGCGCGGTCCCGTGGAGTGCAGGCGCATCTCGGCGAACACCCACGGTCCCGAGGCCTCGAGCGAGAGGACCTCGAACTTGAAGTGTCCCATCGTCGCGATGAGCTCGCGCGAGTGCACTGCCAAGGCCTCGGCACCGCGGAAGACGTCGGTGTCAGGCAGGTTGGGGAGCTCGTAGAAGACGATGTCGGGAGCCCAGAGGGTGGCGAACGCGTCCACGCCGCCCTCGTTCCACAGCTGCATGCCGCGCCGCGCGAGCGCGAGGTTCTCGCTCATGGTCCACGCCCCGGGCGCCACGGGCGCAGAGTACGGCGCAGGGCGCCTGCGGGTCAACGTCGAAGAAGCGCCCGTGGCAGACCAGACGCCCTTCCGCCTGCGCTTCCGGGTGATCCTCACGCTGGTCCCGCCGCTGATCGGAGTCGCGACCGGAGTCGCGCTCTGGAACCAGGACGCCCAGCCCGAGTTCTTCGTGGCTGCCAGCCACGTGCTCGCACTCGGCGCGGTGGGCATGGCGCTGACGGGGCACTTCTTCAGGCTCGCCATCCACCGCGACGCCGGGTGGTCGGGCGCGTACGCGATCCTCAACGTGCTCGGCGTCCTCCTGTTCACCGGCCTCGGCCTGTTCTTCTGCTTCCGTGCGCTGGCCGAGGGCCACTCGAGCACGGGCGACGTCGCGTTCGTCGGCGGCGCGCTGGCCTCGGGGATCGCCGCATTTGGCGTGCAGGCGATGTTCGGCACGCCAGGCCTCGAGGACGAGTCCTCCGAGGAGAGCTGAGGCCCTAGCGCGCGCCCCGCCGCGCGGTTACGGTGGGCACCGATGGACTGTCCCAACTGCGGCACCACCAACCCGGCCGGCGCGCGCTTCTGCATGCAGTGCGGCGGCCAGCTCGAGCGCCGCTGCGCGTCGTGCGGAGCGAGCGCGCCGCCGCAGGCGCGCTTCTGCATGGAGTGCGGCACGTCGTTCGACACCGCGCAGCCGGCGGCGCCGGCGGGCGGGGCCGCGCCCGGCTCCACCCCGCCGGAGGAGCGGCGCCAGGTGACCGTGCTGTTCGCGGACCTGTCCGGCTACACGGCGGTGAGCGAGCGCATGGACCCCGAGCGCGTGAAGGCGCTCGTCGACAGCGCGCTGCGCCGCCTGGCGCAGGAGGTCGACCGCTTCGGCGGGACCGTCGACAAGTACATCGGCGACAACGTGATGGCGCTCTTCGGCGCGCCGGTCGCGCACGAGGACGACGCCGAGCGCGCCGTGCGCGCCGGGCTCGGGATGCAGGAGGCGATGGACGAGATCAACGAGGACCTCGCTGAGAGCCACGGGGTCTCGCTCGCCCTGCGCGTGGGCGTGAACACCGGCGAGGTCGTGGCCGGCGCGGTGGGCGACGCGTACACGGTCGTCGGCGACACGGTGAACGTGGCCGCCCGGCTGCAGGCGGCCGCCGAGCGGGGGACCGTGACCGTCGGCGAGCGCACGATGCGGGCCACGGCGCACGCGATCGAGTACCGCGAGCTGGCGCCGCTGACGCTGAAGGGCAAGGACGAGCCCGTGCCCGCGTGGGAGGCCGCCGGCGCCGCCGGCGCCACCTCCGGCCGCCGGCCCGCGGCGGCCACCAGCTCCCCGCTCGTCGGCCGGACGTACGAGCTCGAGCTGCTGTCGTCGCTCGCCCACCGCCTGGCCCGGGAGCGACGGCCGCACATCGTCACGATCGTCGGCGAGGCGGGGGTCGGCAAGTCGCGCCTCTTGGCCGAGCTCGAGCGGCGGCTGGCGGAGGGCGACGACGCGATGGTCTTCCGCACCGGCCGCTGCCCGGCGTACGGCTCGGCGGTGGTCTACTGGGCGATCGCCGAGGTGCTCCGCGAGGAGCTTGGGATCGACGACTCCGACAGCGCTGGGGTGGCCTGGCGCAAGCTCGCGAGCGGGGTCGAGGCGCGGCTCGCGACGACCGACGCCGCCGACGACGCCCCGCGTCACGCCGCCACCATCGCGCGGCTGCTCGGCATCGGCGGCTCCGAGGCACCGCCGCTTCCCGCCGACGACGACCCGCAGCGGCTCCGCGAGGCCTTCTTCGCGTCGATCCGCGCGGTCATCGAGGCGATCGCGGAGAGCCGGCCGCTTGTGGTGGCGCTGGAGGACATCCACTGGGCCGACGACGGAATGCTCGACCTGATCGAGCACCTCGCCCAGTGGGTCCGTGCGCCGCTGCTGCTGCTCTGCCTGACGCGCGACGAGCTGCTCGAGCGCCGGCCGGGCTGGGGGAGCGGGCGCCGCAACGCCACCACGCTCGGGCTCGAGCCGCTCACCGGCGAGGAGGCGCACGAGCTGGTGGCCGCGCTGCTGCGCGCAACGAACGGCGACGCCGCCGTGTCGCTGATCGCCGAGCGCTCCGAGGGCAACCCGCTGTTCGCCGAGGAGATGGTGCAGCGGCTCGCGGAGGAGGGCGAGGACGAGGAGCTGCCGGACACGGTTCAGGGCGTGCTCGCGGCGCGGCTCGACTCGCTGCCGCCGTTCGAGCGCCGGCTGGTCCAGTACGCGGCGGTGAGCGGGCGCACGTTCTGGCCGGGATCGCTCGCGTCGATCGCGCAGGAGGAGGGCGCCGACCTGGCCGCCGCGCTGCGGTCGCTCCAGGACAAGGAGCTGGTGGTGCAGGCGCGCGGCGGCGGCGGGCTGGACGGCGAGCGCGAGTTCGCGTTCAAGCACGTGCTGATCCGCGACGTGGCGTACGGGATGCTGCCGAAGGCGGTGCGCGCCCACCGGCACTTCGAGGTCGCGCGCTACGTGGAGGAGCGCGCGGGCGACCGCAGCGACGAGGTGGTCGCCCTGCTAGCCGAGCACTACGGCCGTGCGGCGGCGCTGGGCGAGGAGGCGCGGCTCGACAGGCCGGTCCGCGAGCAGCTGAACGCGAAGGCGTTCGACGTGCTCGAGGCGGCGGGCGACGCGGCTGCCGCGCTCTACTCGAACGCCGAGGCGTTCGACCACTACGGCGCGGCCTGCGCGCTCGAGGGAGCCGACGCTGCCTCGCGCGCGCGGGTGCGCGAGAAGCAGGGCGACGTGGCGTTGCTGCTCGGCCGGGTCGACGCCGCGGCCGCGGCGTGGGAGGAGTGCCTCGACTTCCAGCGCCGCGAGGAGGACCTGCCGCGGCTCGGCGACCTCAACCGCAAGCTCGCCGCGGCGCTGTGGCAGAAGGGCGCGTTGAAGGAGGCGATCGAGCGCTACCAGCGCGGCATCGGCGTGCTCAAGGACGGTCCGCCCAGCCTCGAGCTCGTGCGCCTGTACGAGGAGGCGGCGACGCTCTACATGCACACCGGCGACAACATGCTCGCGATCTACGCCGCCGAGAAGGCGCTGCGCCTGGCCGAGCGGCTCGACGAGGCGGCGGCCGCCAGCCGGGCGCACGAGGTCTTCGGTCGGGTGTTCGGGCGGACCGGCGACAACGCCAAGGCGCGCGAGAACCTGGAGCGATCGGTGGAGCTGGCGCGGGCGTCGGGACCGAGCCACACGATCCGGGCGCTGATCTCGCTCGGCTCGCATCTCGACATGTCCGAGGCCGACTACGCGGGCGCTGCGGCCGCGTACTCGGAGGCGCTGGACCTGGCCGACCGCGTGGGCGACCTGACCGCGGCGGCGGAGCTGCACTCGGCGCTAGCGCTGCTGGCCGCCTACAGCGCGGACTGGGACGAGGTGGAGCGTTACGCGAGCGCGAGCCTCGAACTGGCCGAGCGTGAGGGACTCGTGCGCAACACCGCCTACCCGTACGCGCTGCAGGGCCTCCTGCGCTGGCGGAGCGGCGACTTCGCCGGGGCCGAGACGACCTACCGGCGGGCGCTCGCGATCGCCGAGGAGACCGGCTGGTCCGAGGTGGCGTACTGGGCGCTGTACGGGCTCGCGCTCTCGCTGCGCGACGCCGACGACCCCGGCGCGGCGCTGACGGCGCTGGCGCAGGCGCTCGACGTCTGCGAGCGCGCCGGGCTCGTGGCCCAGTCGATCCAGGCGACCGCGGCACGCGCCGTGCAGCTCGAGCTCGACGGCAAGGGCGACCAGGCGCGCGGGTTCGCGGACGAGGCGGCGCGGCTGGCCGAGCGGCTGCCCTACCCCGTCGGCCGGGCGGCGTCGCTCCAGGCCACCGGCGTCTGCGCCGGCGACGTGGACGACGCCGTGGCGGCGCTCGCCGAGTCGCGCGAGCTGTGGACCGCGCTCGGTCGCCCGCTCGACGCGGCCTGGTCCGACGCGCTCACCGCGCGCGCGGCGGCCGACGGACAGCCGGACCTCGCCCGCGAGGCGCTCGACCGGGCCGCGGCCGCGTTCGAGGAGCTGGGCGTGGGCCACCTCGCCGAGCGGGCGCGCGCGCTGGTCGGCGCCTAGTCGGGGCGTCGCGCAGCCCGCTCAGCCGCGGCTCGGTCCTCGAAGGACTGCATCCGGACCGCCTTTCCGCCCGCGAGCGTCCACAACGCGCAGTGCGTCGCGTCCACCGGCGCGCCGCTCGCGCGGCCCACGTGGTGCTCGCGGACGAGCGCGAGCACGTGTGTGTCGTCGAGCTCGGCCAGCTCCTCGAGGGTGTAGTTGGCGTCCCGGAACGCCGCCACACCCTCGCGCCAGGCCTCGCGCACGCCCTCGTGCCCACGGAAGATCGGCTTCGAGTACATCAGCGCCGCGCGCGTGTTCGAGAGGTCCCAGACGATGTCCTCGGCGTAGAGCTCGAACGGCGTCCGGTCGTCGCGGCGCGCGGCCGCGTCGTAGATGCGGAGAATCGTGCCGACGTTGGGGGACACCTCGGCCTCGCCGAGTGCCTGCTCGCGGTCCATGAAGGCGCGCACGCGAACGATCTGCCCGTCGCGCACGGTGTTGATCGTGCCGGTGTCCGTCTCGACCACGACGCCGCTCTCCCTGCCGCGCGCGATCTCGTGGAAGAAGACCACGACGTCGTCGCCGGGGGTGTCGATGTAGCGCTCCGCGCGCAGCTCGATCCGCTCCCAGGTCTCGAAGTACGCGACGAACCCCTGGACCACCGCGTCGTGACCGTGGGCGACGCTGCCCTCGTCGAGTCCGCCGACCGTGCCGTGCCACTCGATGTCCGGGGCGAGGTAGGCGAGCGCCGTGGCCGCGTCCCCGGCCACCATCGCCTCCTGAGCGGCCCGCACCACCTCGATGTTCTCGCGCGACACGCGTGCCAGTATCCCGCCATGGCCGACGACGGGTTGGTGACCGAGGGCGCTGGCGCCTACGCGGAGCGTGGGGTGGAGGGTCTCGCCGAGACCTGGCATGACGACGTGGTCTACGAGGAGGACCCGCTGTTCCCGGGCGGAGGGCTCCACCGCGGCCGCGACGCGGTGCTGGCGCGCTTTCGCGAGTACGAGGAGCAGCTCGGGCACAGCGACGTGACGATCGAGAGGGTCGACGAGCACGACGACCTCGTCGTCGTGATCTGGCGCCAGTCGGGCGTCACCTCCGGCGCGGAGCTG
>JBJMLK010000102.1:0-4562 GCA_045805345.1 Thermoleophilaceae bacterium
AGCCCCCACCGCGGCTGCCGCGCTGGTGAACAGCAGCAGCTGGGCCGGCGGCACCGTCGCCGTTCCACGCTCGGCTCCCGCGACGACCGGTGACCCGGCACCGGTGGCCGCGGCCGCGACCGGCGCGGGCGGCACCACCGCCGGCGGCCTGCTGTCAGCCGGCGCCACCAGCCTGGCCACCAAGGCCGCCGCCGGTCTCGCGGCCGCGGCGATCGTCACCGCCGGAGCGGCCGAGGTCAAGCAGGCCACGCACAAGGCGCTGTCGGCCCACTCGCACTCGGCCGCGACGGCCGTGGTCACGCCGCAGCAGGATGCGGTGGCCGCGCTGCCCAAGATCGTCAAGCAGTCGCTGCCGTCGCTCTCCGAGGCCGCGATGGCAGCGGCCCCGCCGAAGGCGCAGAAGGACGAGCCGGCCGTCGAGCCGACGCAGGACGGCGCGGACGCCACCACGCCGCAGGCCACCGAGCCGGTCGCGGAGACGCCGCCGGTCGACGTGGCGGCCACGCCGGCGCCGGAGGTCGACACGGTCGCGGAGCCGCCGCCCACGGTCCCGACGGACTCTCCGCCCGGCGAGGACGGAAAGACGCAGGAGGAGCACTCCACGATCACGCTGCCGCCGGCGGGCGAGGACACGGGCGACGGGGGCACCGACAACGGCGACGCCGCCACGAGCGACGGCGGCGCGGGCTACGAGACGCCGCCGGCCGGCGAGTCGTCGGACGCGCCGGGCGCGTCCGCGGCGCCCGCGGCCGGCGAGCCAGTCTCCGGCGGCGGCTGAGCCGCCGGGCCCCGGCCGCTAGGCCACGGGCGCGAGCCCGATCACCTTCATCCGCCGCTCGAGCGCCTTCATCGCGAACTCGCGCGTCTCCTCGAGCGAGACGCCGAAGACCTCCATGCCCTCCTCGTACCACGGCGGCGCCAGCACGCCGTCGGCCGCCGGGCCGCACTCCACGAGCGTGCGCTGGATCGCGTCGCGGTAGCGCGAGTCGCGCTGCGCCATCTCGCGTAGGAAGCGCGCACCGAAGGCGACGTGGCGGTGCTCGTCGCGGGCCACCTTGTTGAAGCCGTCCACGAAGCCCGGCAACGTGCCGTTGTCCTCGTTGTAGCTGATGATGAAGTGCTGGCCGGTGAGGGCCAGCATGCCCTCGATGACCATGTGGTAGAGCGTGATCGCCTCCACGAGCGTCTCGAGGTCGCCGGGCTCGCGGGCCAGCCGGTCGACCCGCGTGTGCAGCATCTCGTCGAACAGCTCGTTGAAGTTCGGGCTGAGGTGCGCGCTGGTCTCGCTGAGCCGCCCGCCCAGGTCGTCGGCCTCGAGGACGCCCACCTCCTCGTAGAAGCGGTTGAAGAACGCCACGTGCCGCGCCTCGTCCGCGATCTGCGTGCAGAGGAAGATCCGCATCTCCTCGTCGGGACACGCGCGCATGATCGGCCCGAGCTCGTCGGCCACCTTCTGCTCGCCGATGAAGAACGAGGACAACCCGTACATCCGCTGGTAGCGCTCGTCGGCGGGGATCCGCTCGTGCCAGTCGATCCGGTCCTGCGTGAAGTCGATGTCCTGGGTGGCCCACTGCTGGCGCTCCCACAGGCGGTACAGCTCGGCGTAGCTGAGCAGGTTGACGTGCCCGGAGTCCGCGGACTCCATGACGGCGGGATCGCGCGTGGCCTGGAAGTCGTCGCGGTCGGTGCGGTGGGTGACGGCGTCGCTCACGTGCTGCAGTCCTCCTCGGGGATCGCTCGCCGGCAGCCTAGCCGATGGATTGGCTGGCCGGCCAGCTTGTGGGCATACGTGGGCATACGCCGGGCCGGCCCGGGTACGCGTGAACTGATGCTGGCGCGCGTTTCGCACTTCCTCAGCTCGCAGCGCTGGCTGTCGGTCCCGTTCACGCGCGCGCACGCGAGGCTGCTGCGCCGGACCCGCGGGCGCTTCGTGTCCCGCAACCTGCTCTTCGCCCCGCGTCAGCGGGTGCTCGCGCTCACCACCCGCGGTCGCAGGAGTGGCGAGCAGCGGACCACGGCGATGGGCTACGAGCGGGACGGGGCCGCGGTCTTCGTGGTGGCGTCCAACTCGGGCCTCGACCGCCCGCCGGCCTGGTGGCTCAACCTCCAGGCGCACCCGGAGGCCGAGATCGACCTCGCCGGCGAGCGGCGACAGGTACGCGCGCGGGAGGCCACGCGCGACGAGTTCGACCGCATATGGCCGCGCTTCCTCGAGAACTTCCCCGGTTTCGAGGACTACCGCAGCTACACCGACCGGGAGATCCCGCTCGTGGCGCTCGAGCCGCGCTAGTCCGGCGCTCGCGCCTAAGCCGAGTGCGTCTCGCCCGGCTGCAGGATCACGACCTCGGAGGCGGACACGTCGCTCTTGAACGCCTCGGCGTCCGTCTCGATTGGCGGGAACGTGTCGTAGTGGCAGGGGATCACCTGCTTGGCGCCGACGAGCTCCGCTGCGGTCACGGCGTCGTGGCGGTCCATCGTGTAGTGGCCGCCGATGCACATCAGCGCCACGTCGATGTCGTCGCGCTTGCCGGGTAGCGACAGGTCGGAGAAGAGCGACGTGTCGCCCAGGTGGTAGACGGTCTTGCCGCCGAGGTTCACGACCAGGCCGGCCGGCGTGTTCACGGTGCCGCCCGGCGTGGTCGAGGTGTGCCAGGCCGGCACGAGGCGGACCCAGCCACCGTCGAACTCCACGGTGCCGCCGAGGTTCGGGTCGGCCACGTTCTCCACGCCGCTGTCGCCCAGCTCGTTGGCCAGCTCGACGATCGCCACGCACTGGGCGTTCGTGCGCTTCGCGATGTCGACCACGTCGCCCCAGTGGTCGGCATGGCCGTGCGTCAGGAAGATGTGCGTCGGGTCGACGTCGCCGGCCTCGACGGCGGCCTTGGGATTGCCGGTCAGGAACGGATCGATCAGCACGCGGGTGTCGCCCTCGGTGAGCTCGAAGCATGCGTGGCCGAGAAAGCGGATGTCCATGGTCAGTCCTCCTGTGTCTTTTGGTCCAGCTCGAGTGCAAGTTCCCATCCGACCGCCACGCCTACCAGCATCCCCATCCGGGTCTCGTCGGCGAGCAGTGTGCGCACCGCGCGGATGCGCTCCTCCTGGTCCGGCGCGGTCGCGGCCTTGAGCAGCTCGCCCTCGTGGGCCTCGCCGAACCAGCCGCCCTCGTGCAGCGCCTGGACGAGGATCCGCTGGAGGCCGGGCGCGACGCGCGCCACGCGCGCCTCCGCGGCCCGGAAGCGCTCGGGGTCGGCCAGCCGCTCGACCGCCGCCTCGAGATCGGCGTCGGTCGGGTCCGGGTCTGGCACGGCGCGGATAATAGGCGGGTGGAGCGCACCGCCACAGCGCCGCGGCTGACCGAGCTCTCGCACGGGGCCGGGTGCGCGTGCAAGCTGCCGCCGGGACTCGTCCACGGCCTGCTCGAGGGGATTCCGCGGCCGTCGTGGCCCGGCCTGCTCGTCGGACACGAGACAGCCGACGACGCCGCCGTCTACCAGGTGGCCGACGACCTGGCGATCGTCACCACGGTCGACTTCTTCACGCCGATCGTCGACGACCCGTACGACTTCGGGCGCGTGGCGGCCACCAACGCGCTCTCCGACGTATACGCGATGGGCGGCAGGCCGCTGACCGCGCTGAACCTGGTCGCGTTCCCGATGGACACGCTCGGTCGCGAGGTGCTCAGCGAGATCCTGCGCGGCGGCTCCGACGTGGCCACCAGCGCGGGAGTGGCGATCGTCGGCGGCCATTCGATCGACGACGCCGAGCCCAAGTACGGGCTGGCGGTGACGGGCACGGTGCACCCCGATCGAGTGGTCCGCAACTCCACGGCGCGCGCCGGGGACGCGCTGTTCCTGACCAAGCCCGTGGGCGGCGGCGTGGTGTCCACGGCGCTGAAGCGCGGCGCGGCTCCGGCGGCCACGGCCGCCGCCGCGCTCGAGGCGATGACCACCCTGAACCGCGACGCAGCGGCGGAGGCCGTGGCCGCGGGCGCCAGCGCGATGACCGACGTGACCGGCTTCGGCCTGCTCGGGCACCTGCACGAGCTGTGCCTTGGGAGCGGGGTGGCCGCGGAGATCTCGGCCGCGGCGGTGCCGGCGATCGCCGGCGTGCTCGAGCTGCTCGGCTCGCCCGAGCCGCCCGTGGCGGGCGGCACCCGGCGCAACCACGACTGGGTGTCGCCGGCCGTGGACTGGGCGGACGACGTCGAGGAGTCGCGGCGCTGGCTCCTCTGCGACGCGATGACCTCCGGCGGGCTGCTGGTGGCCGCGGCAGCGGACTCCGGCGCGCCGGGCACCCCGATCGGGCGGCTCGCCGAGGGCGAGGCGGGCCGCATCTCCGTGGTCGCGTGACCGACCCGGCCGCCGTCGACCGCTACCTCGAGTCGCTGCTCGTGCGCCACGACGAGGCGCTGGACGACGCGCTCGCCTACGGGGCCGAGGCTGGGCTGCCGCTCCACCCGCTCTCGCCGGGCCAGGGCAAGCTCCTTCACGTGCTCGCGCGCGCGGTCGGCGCCGCGCGCGTCCTGGAGCTGGGCACGCTCGCGGGCTACAGCACGATCTGGC
>JBJMLK010000103.1:0-7896 GCA_045805345.1 Thermoleophilaceae bacterium
CACGTGCACCGTGACACCGACGGAGACGACCTCGTTGGTCACCGCCGTCTCGTCGATCACCTGCGCGCTGCGGAGCTTGTCCTCGAGCTCGGCGATCTGGCGCTCGAGCATCGCCTGCTCGTTCTTCGCGTCGTCGTATTCGGAGTTCTCCGAGATGTCGCCGAACTCGCGCGCTTCCTTGATGCGCTCCGCGACCTCCCTTCGACGCTCCGTCGACAGGTACTCGATCTTCTCCTTCAGGTCCTCGAGTCCCTGAGGAGTGAGGATCACGTCCTTGGCCATGTGGAACCTTCTGTCGAGCCGCTGAAAGGCGCGTGAGTGTAGCAGCGGTACAACCCCCCGATGGGGGGTGCCTGGACGCCCGATCTAGGCCGCGGCGACCGTTTCTGGGGCCACCACGAGCGTGTCGAGGAACGCCCGCGCGGCAGCGGTGTCAGGGGCGGTGAGCAGGGCGTTCGCGGCGCGCTTCGACAGGCCGAGCGTGTCGGCGTACCAGGGATAGAACTTGCGCAGGTAGCGGCCCGCGCGCTCGGTTCCGAGGTGCTCCTCGGCGCAGGCGATCACCCAGCGAAGCTCGGCCACGACCTCCTCGGCCGTCGGCTCGCCGTCGCGCAGGCCGAGCAGGCGCTCGAAGCGCCACGGGTTGCCGAGCGACCCGCGCGCGAGCATCACCGCGTCGGCACCGGTGCGCTCGAACGCCGCCAGCGCGCGCTCGTCCGAGCTCAGCCCGCCGGACACGATCACCGGCACGTGCAGGTGCTCGACAAGCTCGGCGGCGAGCGCGTAGTCCGGCTCGCCCTTGTGCTGCTGCGCGGCGTGACGCGGGTGGAACGAGATGCCGGCCACGCCCGCCTCGTCCACCAGCCGGCGCGCCAGCTCCACGCCGGTGCGCTCGCCCGGGCGCTGGCCCGAGCGGAGCTTGACCGTCACCGGCAGCCCGCTGCCCTCGGCGGCCCCGCGCGCGAGCGCGACCGCGAGGTCGGGCTCGTCGAGCAGCGAAGCGCCCGCGCCCGTCTTGCAGACCTTGCGCACCGGGCAGCCCATGTTGATGTCGATGAGGTCGGCGCCCCGCTCGGCCGCGATGCCGGCGGCGATCCGCATCACCTCGGGGTCGTGGCCGAAGAGCTGGATCGCGACCGGGTGCTCGTCGGGGTGGATGCGCAGGTACTCCGAGAGCGTGCGGCGGTCGCCGTACTTCAGCCCGAAGCTCGACACCATCTCGCTGAACGCGAGGCCCGCGCCGTGCCGGCGCGCCTGGAGCCGCACGAACCAGTTGCCGATGCCCGCGAGCGGCGCGAGCACCACGCGGTTGGGGATGCGGTGGCCGCCCAGCGTCCACGGCTCGGTGAGCGAGCGCATGGCGTTGAGGTTAGCCCCGGTTGCGCTCCCAGATCAGCCGCAGGCCTGTCAGGGTCAGCAGGTCGTCGACCTCGTCGATCTGGTCGCAGAACGGCGTGATCGCCGCGGCGAGGCCGCCGGTGGCGATGGCAGTGGCCTCGTCGCCCAGCTCCTCGCGGATCCGGCTCACGATCCCGTCCACGCTGCCGGCGAAGCCGTAGACCACGCCGGAGCGCACGGCCGACACGGTGTCGCGCCCGATCGCGGCCTCGGGCGCGCTCAGGTCGACCTTCGGCAGCTTGGCGGTTCGCTGGTGGAGCGCCTCGAGGGAGATGTCCACGCCGGGCGCGATCGCCGCGCCCAGCAGCTCGCCGTCCGCCGACACCGCGTCGAAGTTGATCGTGGTGCCGAAGTCGGCCACGACGCACGGCCCGCCCCACTTCTCGTACGCCGCCACGGCGTTGCAGAGCCGGTCGGTGCCCAGCTCCTGCGGTCGCTCGGTTCGGATCGCCATGCCGGTGCGCATGCCGGGGCCGACCACCGTGAGGGCGCCGGGGAGGTAGCGCTCGGCCAGCCGCTCGTACTCGGGCGTCAGCGCCGGCACCACCGACGACAGGACGACCGCGTCCACGTCGCGCAGCTTCAGGTCGCGCAACTGGAGCAGGTTCACGAGCAGCGTGGCGAGCTCGTCGCCGGTGGTCTCGCGGACGGTTGCGAGGCGCCAGTTCTCGACCAGCTCCTCGCCGCGGAACATGCCGATGTGCGTTTGAGTGTTGCCGAGGTCGATCGCCAGGAGCACGGAACCGCAGGATACGGTCGCCACATGTTGCGCACGCTCGTGGCCTTCGTCCCGATCGCCGTGCTCCTGTCGATCACTCCGGGCCCGGCCACCGCGATGGTCGTGCGCGGGCGCGGGACGAGGGTCCATTTCTATGCCCTATAGGGCACACAAATGGACCCTCAACCTCCCGGCTCCCCTTCGGTGCCCATCCGTGGGCCTAGAGCGGCTCGCCCAGACGCTCGACCCGCTGGCCCTCGAGGCCCGCGAGCGCATCGGCCAGGCGCGTGCGGTCCGGCAGCGTCAGCTCGGGGTCGAGCTCCACGAGCGGCGCGAGCACGAAGCGCCGGGCGAGCACGTCGCGGTGCGGCACGCGCAGCCGCTCCGACTCGTGCTCGAGGTCGCCGAGCAGCAGCAGGTCCACGTCGATGGTGCGCGGTCCGTGGCGCGGGCCGCCGGCCATCCGGCCCACCTCGACCTCCACCGTCTTGCACGCGTCGAGCAGGTCCTCGGGCGCCAGGTCGGTCTCGACCTGGAGACAGACATTGAGGAACTCGGGCTGGTCCAGGATCTCGCCCTGCGGCTCGGTCTCGTACACCGAGGAGGCGCCGTGAACCGCCACGCCGTGGGCCTCCAGTCCGTCGCGGGCGGCGCGCAGGTGGGCGAGCCGGTCGCCGACGTTCGACCCCAGGCCCAGGTAGCCGATCACCCGGCCTTCCAGACCTCCACCGAGACCTCGTCGACTGGCAGCGCGATCGGCGGCTCGGGCTTGGACGCGCGCACGGTCACGCCCTCGGCGTCGTAGCGGTCGATCATCCGGTCGGCGACCGCCGAGCAGAGCCGCTCGAGCGTCTTGTACGAGCGCTCCTGCGCGGCGAGGGCGACCTGCTGGCAGACGTCCGCGTAGTCGACGGTGTCCTCCACGCGGTCGGTGACCGTCGCGTCGCACTCGCCCAGCTCGAACGACAGGTCGAACACCAGCCGCTGCCCGACGGCGCGCTCCGCCTCCTCCACGCCGTGGTGCGTGTAGAGCGACAGACCGCTGATCTCGACGCGCACCGACGGCTCGGCGAGCTCGTCGTCGTCCTCGTCCGGCTCTAGGCGCTCGGGCTCGTCGTCCACTGCGCCCGGAACGTAGCAGTGGCGACCTTCAGAGCATCGACCGTCTCAGCCACGTCGTGGACGCGGAAGATCGACGCGCCGCGCTCGAGCGCCACGACGTTCGCCGCGACCGTCGCAGCCACGCGCTCGCGCTCCGGCCGCCCGGTGAGCTTCCCGAGGAAGCTCTTGCGCGAGGCGCCGATCACCACGGGCCGCCCGATCGCGACGATCTCGTCCAGCCGGCGCAGCAGCTCGAGGTTGTGCTCGAGCGTCTTGCCGAAGCCGATCCCCGGGTCGAGCCAGACGCTCTCCTCGGGAACCCCCTCGCCGGTGGCGAACGCGAGGCGCTCCTCCAGAAACGCCTTCACCTCGGCGACCACGTCGTCGTAGCGCGGGTCGGCCTGCATCGTGCGCGGGTCGTCGCCCAGCATGTGCATGAGGCAGCAGCCGGCGCCGGACGAGGCGACGAGCCCCGCCATCTCCGGAGCGGCGCGGAACGCCGACACGTCGTTGACGATCCGCGCGCCGGCCTGCAACGCGGCCTCGGCCACGGCGACCTTGCGCGTGTCGACGGACACGCGGGCGTCGAGCCCGCCGGCCGCGATGCGCTCGACCACCGGCACGACGCGCTCGATCTCCTCCGCCTCAGGCACCGGCTCGGCGCCGGGGCGGGTCGATTCGCCGCCGACGTCGACGATCTGCGCCCCGGCCTCGGCCATCTCCGTCGCGTGGTCAACGGCGGCACCTACATCGAGGTAGAGGCCGCCGTCGCTGAACGAGTCGGGGGTGACGTTCAGCACGCCCATGACCACGGGCTCCGGCGCAAGCGTGGCATCTAGAGGTCGGATAGCGACCTCTAGTTACCACGCTTCCGAGATTCGGCGGCACGCCGCACCCCCGCGAGCGTCCCCGTAAGTGCCCGGACGTGCAGCCCCGTGCCGATGACAAGCGCCCGATAGCCCGTGCCGGCCACGCCGGGGAACGCTGCGTGGGTCAGTGCCCGCAGGCGGGTGCGCCCCTCGTCCACCGGCTCCAGCACGAAGGTCAGCGCGTACGCGGAGAAGCGGTGTCGGCCCGCCAACCCGAGCTCGCGGGGCCTCGCCACACGCTCCACCCGGAAGCCCGGGATCGTCGAGCCCGCGCTGCCTAGCGAGCCGGCCGCCCGCCGCTCGCGGCAGCCCAGAAGCGCCGAGCCGACCTCCGTGCGGCGCGACGAACCGCCCATCTGGCCGAGCAGCCCGTCCCAGACGCGGTCCACCGGCGCCGCCACCTCGACCGAGTGCTCGTCGACGAAGGGGAGCGTCAGCTGTCGGACCGCATCTCCGCGGCGCCGCCGGCGAAGCCGGGCCGCGGCAGCGGTCGTGGCGCCTCGGGCCGGCGCGCCGGCGCCTCGGGGCCGGGCGGCGGTGAGGGCTGCGGGACCACGGGCTCGTCCGGGCCGAAGACCTCCTCCTCCGCCTTCCCGTCGAGCAGCGCGATGAACTCCTCGCGCTCGATCGTCTCGCGGCGGAGCAGGATCTCCGACGTGTAGTCGAGCTCCTTCCGGCGCTGCTCGAGGATGTCGCGTGCCTGCTGGTGCGCCTCCTCGACGATGCGGCGGATCTCACCGTCGATCTCGCGCGCGACGTCGTCGGAGTAGTCGGGCTCGGAGCTGAACTCGCGGCCGAGGAACGGCTGGCCGTGGTCGTGGCCGAACACTCGCGGGCCGAGCTTCTCCGACATGCCGAAGCGCATGACCATCTGCTTGGCGGTGGCGGTGACCTTCTCGATGTCGTTCGACGCGCCGGTCGTGACCTCTCCGAACACGATCTCCTCGGCCGCGCGGCCGCCGAGCGTCATGGCCATCGTGTCCGACAGCTCCGCGCGCGTGGTGAGGAACTTGTCCTCGGTCGGAAGCGAGATCGTGTAGCCGAGCGCCTGGCCGCGCGAGATCACGGAGATCTTGTGGACCGGGTCGGTGTTCTCGAGGAAGTGGGCGACGATCGCGTGGCCCATCTCGTGGAACGCGGTGACCTTGCGCTCCTTCTCGCTCATCACGCGGGTCTTCTTCTCCGGCCCCGCGATCACGCGCATGATGCCCTCCTCGAGCTGCACGTGGTCGATCTCGCGCTTGCCCTGGCGGGCGGCGAGGAGGGCCGCCTCGTTCACGAGGTTCGAGAGGTCGGCGCCGGTGAAGCCGGGGGTCTGGGCGGCCAGGTTGTCGAGGTCGATCGTGCGCGCGAGCGGCTTGCCGCGCGTGTGCACCTCGAGGATCCGGGCGCGGCCCTTGCGGTCGGGCCGGTCGACCACGATCTGGCGGTCGAAGCGTCCCGGGCGCAGCAGCGCCGGGTCGAGGATGTCGGGCCGGTTGGTGGCCGCGATGAGGATGATGTTGTCCTTCATCTCGAACCCGTCCATCTCGACCAGCAGCTGGTTGAGCGTCTGCTCGCGCTCGTCGTGGCCGCCGCCGAGCCCGGCGCCGCGGTGGCGGCCGACGGCGTCGATCTCGTCCATGAAGATGATGCACGGGGAGTTCTGCTTGGCCTGCTCGAAGAGGTCGCGCACGCGCGAGGCGCCGACGCCCACGAACATCTCGACGAAGTCCGATCCGGAGATCGAGAAGAACGGCACGCCGGCCTCGCCCGCCACCGCGCGGGCCAGCAGCGTCTTACCGGTACCCGGCGGCCCATAGAGGAGCACTCCCTTGGGTATTCGCGCGCCCAGCGCCTGGAACTTCTTGGGGTTCTCGAGGAACTCCTTGATCTCGTGGAGCTCCTCCACCGCCTCGTCGACGCCCGCCACGTCGCGGAACGTGATCTTCGGCGAGTCGACCGACATCCGCTTGGCGCGCGACTTGCCGAAGGACATGACCTTCGAGCCGCCGCCCTGCATCTGGTTGATGATGAACAGCCAGAAGACCAGGAAGATCACGAACGGCAGCACGTAGGTCAGCACCGAGAGCCAGCCGCCGCCGCCCTTGCCCTTCACGTCGACGTTCACGTCGTGGGCGAGCAGCGTGTTGGTCAGGCTCTGCTCGGTGTTGTCCGGGTAGGCGGTGGTGAACTTGTGCTGCTTGCCGTCAGGCCACGTCGACGTGTAGTCGATCGTGTTGTCCTTCGTGTTGATCGTGACCGACTGGACCTTGCCCTGCGGGACCAGCTGCTTCTGGAACTGGCTGTAGTTGGGCGCCTTCTGGTGGTCGCCGGGGCTGATGAGCTTCTGCGCGAAGAACGCCAGCACCACCACGATGAGGATCGGAAAGGCTGCGCTCTTGAAGAATCGGCTCACGGGTTTGGGTCTCCCGCCCGCCTACGGGCGTAACGAAGGCAGACTAGCAGGGGTATTCTGCGGTTCGGTCCGCATTCCGCCTGCCTTTTTTGCTTATTCGCATCGGCTAGCCGGCGGGATCATTCAGGACCGCGACGTACGGCAGCTGGCGGTAGCGCTGCGCGTGGTCGAGCCCGTAGCCGATCACGAAGCGATCGGGGATCTCGAACCCCACGTAGCGGATCTCGACGTTGGACTTGCGCCGCTCGGGCTTCGTGAGCAGGGCGCAGACCTCCAGGGACGCCGGGTCGCGGGCGCGCATGGTGCGCAGGAGGTACGAGAGCGTCAGCCCCGAGTCCACGATGTCCTCGACGATCAGCACGTCGCGGCCCTCGATCGAGGCGTCGAGGTCCTTGAGGATCCGGACGACTCCGGAGGAGTGGGTCGACGACCCGTAGGACGCGACCGCCATGAAGTCCACCTCGCAGGGGACCTCCAGCGAGCGCATCAGGTCTGAGAGGAAGAACACCGCGCCCTTGAGCACGCCGACGAGCAGCAGGTCGCGCTCGGCGTAGTCCTCCGAGATCTGGCGCCCCAGCTCGGCTATGCGCGAGCGGAGCTCCTCCTCGGTGACGAGCACCTCGCCGATGGCAGGGTCGGTGGTGGCGGGCACGGCCACGGCGCGAGTCTAGGCGGACGCGGACGCTGAACCGGGCAGTACGTCGTGCCGATAGAGCGGGGAATGGGGCAGATGCGCCAAGAGGACACCACCGCCGATCGCCTGGTGGCGCGCTTCTCGCTGCGGAAGTTCGCGCCACACGCGGTGATGGGGTTGGCGAGCGGGCGCTCGGTCCTTCGCGTCGAGGTGCGCGACGGGCGCGGGCTGCTCGCCCGCCAGTCGCCCGGCCTGTCGACGTGGCGCGCCCGGCGGCGGCGCCTGGCCGAGTCGGGAGTCCTCGCTTGCCCCGTCGGCATCCTCGACCGCTCCCCTACGGAGATCCTCCAGGCCGCCATGCGCCTGCGTGCCGAGGACGGGGCGCGCCGCCGTCCGTGCGCGAGGAGGTCGCGATCGCGCAGGTCTCGGGCTCGGAGCGCCGGGATGTACGACGCCAGCGGCTGGTCATCGGCGTCTCGACGGCGCTCCTCGTGCTCCAGCTGCTCGTCGTCTCGCGCGTGTACCTGTCCTAGCCGCCCGCGCGGGGCGCCTTAGCCACGGGCGCGGCGCCGGTCCACCTGGAGCGGCGGCGTTCAGGAATGTGTCAGCGGCCCGGGGCACCCTGAGGCCCATGAGATCGATCCGAACCCCAGGCGGTGGCGCACTGCTCGCGCTCGCGGCCATCTCGCTCGCCGCCTGCGGCAGCTCTTCGAAGTCGGAGTCGCCGTCCGGCGGAGCCAATTCAGGGGCCCTGTCGGCCGAGGCCAAGAGCGCCGCC
>JBJMLK010000104.1:0-7080 GCA_045805345.1 Thermoleophilaceae bacterium
CCCAGCCCGGCCGAGAGCTGGCCCTTGCCGCCGTCGATCACGATCAACCCGGGCACCGACGCGAAGCTCGAGTCGTAGGCGCGCTCGTGCGGCGAGCGCTCGCGCTGCGCCACGAACTGCGCCATGCGCCGGCCGAGCACCTCGCTCATCGCCGCGAAGTCGTCCTGCGCCACGTCGCGGACGCCGAAGCGCCGGTAGTCGGACTTCTTCGGCGCCGCGCCCTCGAACACCACCATCGACGCGACCGTGTGCGTCTCGCCGAGGTTCGAGATGTCGAAGCACTCGATCCGCATCGGGATCTGCTCCATGCCGAGCGACGCCTGCAGCAGCTCGAGGGCCTCGATGCGCTGCACGCGCCGGTGCTCTGAGCGCAGGCGGTCCTGGTCGAGCGCGAGCCGCGCGTTGCGCTGGGCGAGCTCGTGGATGCGCCGCTTGTCGCCGCGCTCGGCGTGGCGAACCTCCACAGGCGCGCCACGCCGCTCGCCGAGCGCCTCGGCGATGGCGGCGCCGGTCTCGAGCGCCACGTCGCGCCCCACGATCACCTGCGGCGGGATCGCGGGCGAGGTGGCGTAGTACTGGAGCACGAACTCCTCGGTCACCTCGGACTCGTCGCGCGCCGCCTGGTTGTCGAGGTAGAAGCTCTGGCGGTCGGCGAGGACGCCGTCGCGCACCTGGAAGACCTGCGCGTTGGCGTCGGTCCCCTCGGCGGCCACCGCTATCGCGTCGAGCGTTCCGACGGCCGAGTTGGAGATGCGCTGGCGCTCGAGCAGCGAGCGGACGGCCTTGAGGCGGTTGCGGTACATCGCGGCCTGCTCGAACTCCTGGTCGCGGGCCGCGTCGTGCATCTGGTCCTCGAGGTCGCGCTCGATCTGGCGGTAGCGGCCGGACAGGAACGCGACCACGTTGTCGATCCCGGCGCGGTACTCCTCCTTCGACACGTAGCCGACGCACGGCGCGCCGCAGCGCTTGATGAAGTAGTCGAGGCACGGGCTGCCGGAGGCGCGGCCCGGCTGGACGCCGTCGCAGGTGCGGTACTGGAAGACCTTGCCGAGCAAGTCGAGCGTCTCGCGCACGCGCTTGGCGTTCGAGAACGGACCGAAGTACGCGCGGCCGCGGCGGTGCTTCTCGCGGGTGAAGTAGACGCGCGGGAAGTCCTCGTCGAGCGAGATCGCGATGTACGGGTAGGACTTGTCGTCCCTCAGCCGGACGTTGTAGCGGGGCCGGTACTGGCGGATGAAGTTCTGCTCGGCGAGCAGGGCCTCCGCCTCGGTCTCGGTCGCGATGAACTCGATGTTCGCGATCTCGTCGAGGATGCCGTGGGCGCCCTTCGTCGAGGGGTTCGAGAAGTGCGAGGCCACCCGCTTCTTCAGCGAGCTGGCCTTGCCCACGTAGAGCACCCGCCGCCCTGCGTCGCGAAACAGGTAGACGCCGGGCGCGTCGGGCAGCGCCCGGCGCTGGGCTGCGATCCGCTGCGCGGCGGAATCGCGGTCGGTGCCGTTCTGCGAGCTGGTTGCGATGGTCCCCCGAGGATAGGCGCGGGCCGGATAGGCTCCGGCGGCTGATGGCGGAGCGCATGGCATTCGTGACCGGGGGATCGGGCTTCATCGGCGGTCACCTGATCAGGCGGCTCGCCCGCGACGGCTGGGGGGTGCGGGCTCTCGTACGGTCGGAGCGCTCGGCCGACGTCGTGCGCGAGGCCGGCGCCGAGCCGGTGAACGGGGACCTCGAGCAGGTCGAGGCGATGCGCGCCGGCGCCGCCGGCTGCGACGTCGCTTTCCACGCTGCGGCGTACGTCGCCGAGTGGGGGCCGCGCGAGGCCTACGAGCGGGGGAACGTGCTCGGCACGCAGAACGCGCTCGAGGCGTGCCGGTCGGCGGGCGTCAGGCGGTTCGTGCACGTGGGGACCGAGGCCGCGCTCATGGCCGGCCAGCCCCTGGTGGGGGTGGACGAAAGTGCCCCCCTCCGACCGGACTCCCCCGCCCCGTATCCGTCCACCAAGGCGCGCGCCGAGCAGGCCGTGCGCGATGCGAACGGCGGCGAGTTCGAGACCGTCGTGGTGCGCCCGCGGTTCGTCTGGGGCGCCGGGGACACGAGCGTGATGCCCGCGCTCGTCGAGGCGGTGCGACGCGGGCGCTTCTCGTGGATTGGCGGCGGCCGGCAGCTGACCGACGTCACGCACGTGGAGAACGTGGTCGAGGGGCTGATGCGCGGCGCCGAGCGCGGCCGCGCGGGCGAGGTCTACTTCGTCACCGACGGCCAGCCCGTCGTGTTCCGCGAGTTCATCACCGAGATGCTCGCCACCCAGGACGTCGAGATCCCCGACAAGAACGTGCCGCCGGGCGTCGTGCGGGCGCTGGCAGCGCTGTTCGAGACCGCCTGGCGCGTGCTGCCGCTGCGCGGGGCGCCGCCGGTCACGCGGTTCGCCGTCTGGGCGGCGTCGCTGGAGTGCACGATCGACATCTCGAAGGCGCGCTCGGAGCTTGGCTACGCGCCGGTGAAGGCGCGCGAGGACGGGATGGCCGAGCTGCGGGCGGCCGCGGCCGCCTAGCTCTTGCCCGCCGCGCGCGGGCCGCGCTGCTGGTGCTCGCGCGGCGTCTCGGGGTCGAGCAGCTCGGTGACCAGCTCCACGGGGCGCGCGAGCACCGCGCGCTCGCCGCGCTCGACGATCGGCCGCTGGAGCAGCTCGGGGTGCTCGGCCATCAGCGCGATCACCTCGTCGTCCGAGAGCTCGCGCGCCGCCAGCTCGAGCTCGGAGTAGATCGGCTCCCGGGTGCGGAAGGCCTCGCGCGGCGCGACGCGCGCCTTGCGCAGGAGGTCCGCGATCTTGTCGGCCGGCAGAGGGTCGACGTGGAAGTTCACACGCGCGAAGTCGACGCCGCGCTCCTCGAGCAGCGTCGCCAGGCGGCGACAGGTGGTGCAGCTCGGCTTCTCGTAGACGGTCAGCTCAGCCATCGCGCTCGAGCCTATCGCCGCCGTTCGCGGGCAGCCGGACGCGCACCGCGAGGCCGCCGCGCGGCGAGTCTTCCAGCTCGAGGTCACCGCCGTGCAGCGTCACCTGCTGGGCCACGATCGCGAGGCCGAGACCGGTGCCCGACGCCGTGGCGCCGGCGCCGCGGCGAAACGGCTCGAGCACGGCGCCGCGCTCGGCGGCCGGGATGCCCGGGCCGTCGTCGTCGACCCTGACCACCACCGCGCCGTTCTCGCGCTCGAGCCCCACCTCCACGCGGCCGCCCGGCTTCCCGTGGAGGGCGGCGTTGTCGAGCAGGTTGTCCACGAGCAGCCGCAGCCCGCCCTCCCAGCCGCTGACGGTCGTGCTGCTCGCCGCGCCCAGCTCGTACTCCACGCCGGGGTGGCGGCGCCGCGCCGCGTACATCGCGGCGTCGACCACGTCGCCCAGCTCCACGTCCTCGCGCGGAAGGCTCTCGGCGGCCTCGCCGCGGGCGAGCGCCTGGAGCCCGTCGAGGAGGTGCACGATCCGCTCCTGCTCGGCCACGACGTCGCGCACGAGCGCCGCGCGCTCGTCCGGCGGCAGGTCCGGGTTGCGCTGGATCGTGTCGAGGTTCGCGCGCATTCCGGTGAGAGGCGTGCGCAGTTCGTGGCCGGCGTCGGCGGCGAAGCGTCGGGTTGCCGCGAGGGCACGCTCCATCGCGAGCGTCGAGGTGCGCAGCCGCGCGAGCATCGCGTTGAGCGTGCCGGCCAGTGCGCGAACCTCGTCGGGGCCGTCGTCGTCGGGCAGGGCGGTGGTGAGGTCCTCGGCGCCGCTCACGCGGGCCGCGCCGGCGCGCAGCCGCTCGAGCGGCCGGACCGCGAGCGTCGTGAAGCCCCACGCCGCGACGGCGGTGAGGCCGAGCGCGGCGAGCCCGAGCCAGATCACCAGGCGGCGCGTGTTGGCGACCCGGTGCTCGACGTCGTCGAGGCTGCTGAGCACCTCCACGCGCGCGGTCGGCACGGCGGGGAGGTGCGTGGTGAGCGAGCGCCAGTCGTGGCTGCCGATGTGCACCGTGGTCAGCCCGTCCCGGGTCGGTGGCGCCGGCGCCCCGGCGGGCACGTCGCCGCGCTGCTCCACCACCTGGCCGCGCACCGCGACCTGCACGAACGAGCCGCTGCCCACCAGCAGCCGCTCCTCCTCGGGCGGCGGTCCCGGCCCGCCACGCGGGGGCTCGGCGGGGATCGCGCCGGGGGTTCCGCCGGGGGGCGCGCCGGCACCGCCGCCGCCGGCGCCGCGTCCAATCCCGCGCGGGCCACGCTCGTCGCCCGGGTCGAAGGCCCCGGCCGGCGGCGGCGGGCGGCGCGCTATCTGCTCCACCCGCTCGCGGAGGTCGCGGTCGAGCGCGTGGCGCCCGTCGCTCTGCACGCCGCGGATGAGGAGCACGCCCGCGAGGGCGAACGAGAGCGTGAGCGCCGCGACCGCGGCGAGCGCGATGCGCGCGCGCAGGCTGCGCGGGGGGCTCACGCCCGCAGCGCCCAGCCGACCCCGCGGATCGTGTGCAGGATCCGCGGCTCGCCGTTGCCCTCGAGCTTGCGCCGCAGGTAGCCGACGAAGACGTCGACGACGTTCGTCTCCACCGCGGTCGCGTAGCCCCAGACCAGCTCGAGCAGCTGCTCGCGCGAGAGCACCTGTCCCGGGTGGCGCGCGAAGGTCTCGAGCAGCTCGAACTCGCGCCGGGTCAGATCGAGCTCGCGCCCCGCGCGCGTGGCCAGGTGCCGCTTAGGGTCGACCACCACGTCCCCAACCGTGCGCGCGGCGCCGTCGTCGGTCCCCCGCCGGCGAAGCAGCGCATGAAGGCGGGCCGAGAGCTCGGCGATCGCGAACGGCTTGACGAGGTAGTCGTCAGCCCCCGCCTGGAGGCCCGCCACCCGGTCGCCCACCTCGTCGCGTGCGGAGAGGATGCATACGGGCAGGTCGATGCCCGACGCGCGCAGCTTGCGCACGACGCTGACCCCGTCGAGGTCGGGCATGGTCACGTCGAGCACCACCACGGACGGCGGACGCTCCGCGACCGCGGTCAGCGCCTCGTTGCCGCCGGCGGCGGTGGCCACGGCGAAGCCCTCGAGGCGCAGCGCGCGCTCGAGGGCCTGCCGGACGGTCGCCTCGTCGTCCACGACGAGCACGAGCGGATCGCGGGAGCTCACCTCATGCCACCTCGGTGCTCAGCCTACGCGGCCGCGTAGTCGTCAGGGGGAGCCCGGCGGTGCGGGTGCCCCTGGGGCGCCGTTCGGCGCAGCTGTCGCGCCGTTGGGCGTCGCTGCACCGCCGTTCGGGGGAGCCATCCCGGGGTGCGGGGGGCCGGGCGGTCCGGCCGCGAGGGCGTCCTTCACCTTCGCCACCGGCAGGTCGAGCTGCTCTGCGAGCGCCGCCGCCAACTTGTCACGGCGCGCCTTCATGTCGGACTGCATCTGCTTCTGGAGGTCGTCGAGGACCGACTGGACGTCGGCCTGGTCGACACCCAGCGCCTTCGCGAGATCGGCCGCGAACCGCGTGCGCGGGTCGGTCTTCGGCCGCTCCGGCCTCACCTTCTCGAGCGCGGCGCGGAGGTCGGCCTTCCCGACGCCCAGCTCCTTGGCGAGGTCGGTCAGGAAGCGGTCGCGACCTGGCGGGCCGAGCCGCATGCGGCCCTTCGCGCCGGGCGGGGGACCGTCGGGCGGGGGACCGTCGAACCCGGGGCCGCCGGGCGGGGGACCGCCGAACCCGGGGCCGCCGGGCGGGGGACCGCCATGGCCGGCGTCGCCGTCCGACGGCCCGGCAAAGCCGGGGGCCCCAGGCGGGGGGCCGCCATCTGGATGCCCATCCGCATCATCATCGCCCTCGCGGGGGGCACCGTCCGGGGGGGCACCCAATCCGGGGGGGCCGCCCGCGGGGCCGCTGCGGAACCGGCGCGCGCCCGCGCGGGCCGGGTGGAGCTTGTCGAGGGCCGCGGTCACCTTGACGGCGCCGATCCCGAGCTCGCCTGCCAGCGACTTGGCAAAGGCCGCGCGGCGGTCGGCCTCGTCGGCCTCGTGCTGCTTGCGGAGGTCGTCAAGCGCCGCGGAGACCTTGTCCTGTGAGAGGCCGAGGGCGCCGGCGAGGGCGCTCACGAGTCGCTTGCGCGGATCCGCCGGTGGGGTCTCGTCCTTGCGGATGGCCTCGAAGGCCGCACGAAGCTTGGCCTCGGAAACGCCGAGGCGCTGGGCGAGGGTCTGCCCTGGTCCGCGCGCCGCGTCGGAGCTGCGCGTGGCCGCGCCGGACGTGCCGTCGCCGCTCTGGCTGCCGATGGCGTAAGCCGTCGAGGCAAGCGCCACGGAACCGGCAAGCACCATCGCCGTCGTCTTGGTTCGTTTCTCCATGGGTCTCCTCCTCGGTCGGGCCGCAGCGGCGGCCGTGTCGAGGCGAATATCGCCGCCCAGGTTGTGAGCACGCTAAGAACCCGCCCGTTCTTAGGCAGCGCACAGACTCGGGCTCGACCGTGTTGGTCATGCCATCGACAGCGCGACGTGTGACCGGCGGTTCGATCGCGACGTTCCTGGTCGTGTTCGCGTTCCTCGCGGGACGAATGCAGGCGGGATCCGATCCAGGACTCGCGGGCGGTGCCAATGCCCACGCGTCGAGCGGAGGCGCCAGCCGCACGTCCGGCAGTGGCTCGTCGGCGGGCGAATCCGGCTCGGGCTCGACCGACGCCGGCTCGGGCTCCGGCTCGACGGATCCCTACGCGGGCTCCGGCTCGACCGGGTCCGATTCCGGCACCACGAGCTCGGCGCCCCTCACCACCCACTCGTCCTGATCCCCGGCGCCCAGCGGTACGGGAACGGGCGTGTCCGGCGCCGCGCGGGACGCGCGTCGCGCGCGCCTATCCGTAGCGGCGTATAACTCCGCGGAGGGTGCGAAGGATCGACCCGACCCGGGGGACGTATCGGGGAGCGCGCCTGCTTGCGGCGGTCGCGCTGCTGGTGGCCTGCTCGCTGGCGTCTGCGGGCGGCGCCCTCGCGGCCGGCCGCTGCGGCAAGCACCCGTGGTGCAACACGGCGCTCGGTCCCGACGCGCGCGCGGCGCTCCTCCTGAAGGCGCTTACGAGCGACGAGCGGATCGGCCTGCTCGGCGGAGAC
>JBJMLK010000105.1:0-10055 GCA_045805345.1 Thermoleophilaceae bacterium
CGACGGCTCGGCGGCGATGGTGCGCGAGGAGTTCCCGGCCGTGCAGGTGATCGAGCGCGCCACGAACATCGGCGCGCCGGCCTGGAACGACGGCTTCGCGCTCGCGCGCGGCGACTACGTGCTGATCCTCGACGACGACTGCTACCTGCCGCCCGACGGCCTGCGGCGCGCAGTCGAGGCGGCGGAGGAGCACGCGGCCGATCTAGTGTCGTTCAGGGTCGTGAGCACGAAGGACCCCGAGTGGGTGTTCAGCGACCGCTACCGCACCGGCCTGTTCTCGTTCTGGGGCTGCGCCTGGCTCGTGCGGCGGACCGTGCTCGAGGAGCTCGGCGGCTACGACCCGGAGATCTTCATGTGGGCCAACGAGCTCGAGTTCACGATCCGCCTCTACGACAGCGGCCACCGCCACCTGCACCTGCCGACGGTCATTGCCCAGCACATGAAGGCGCCCGAGCCCGCGGAGGTCGCGCTCGACATGAACGCGTACCGCGTGAACGCGCGTCACTGGGCGTATGTGGCGGGCAAGCTGCTGCGGGCGCGCGACGCCGCCGGCGCGCTGCTGGCGCTGCTGGCGCGCAGCGTGCGCCACGGGCTGCGCGCGGACGCGCGCGCGTTCACAGCGATGCCGGCGACGATCGCGGGCTTCGCCCACGGCCTGCGGCACCGGCGTGCCGTGCGCGGCACCGAGCTCTCGCGCCTCTATCGCCGGAACTTCGAGACCTTCGTCAGCCCGTGGAGGCTCGGGCGGCCGCCGCGGGAGCTGGCGCGGGCGCTGCCGCGCGAGACGGTCCGGCACCTCACGCGCGGCGAACGACCACCGAAGGCGAGCGGCTGGCCGGAGCGGTTCTACGACGAGCGGCCCGACCTGTACCCGGGCGCGCCCGCGCTGCTCGACTTCGCCGCGTCCGGCGCCGGAGCTGCGCGACCGAGGCGCGTGCACGGGTAGACTCGCCGCCGATGTTCGGGTCTTCGATGGCCCGGTGGGGCGCAGCAGCTGGAATCACGGCGGCAGTCGGGCTCGTCGCCTGCGGGTCGGCGGGCCACGAGCAGTCCGTCTCGGCGCGCTCTGCCGGCGCGTCCGCGGTGGTGCAGATGGGCGTGCCCCATCAGGGCGACCTGCTGGTTCGCGGAGGCGTGCCCGCGCGGCTCCGCGCGGCAAGCGCCGGCCGCGTGACCGTCCGCGCCCGGCTGCGGCTCGACTCGGGCAGCGAGCTGGCGCTCGGCCCGGCGCAGGAGGTCGCGCTCCCCGCGGATCGCTCGCGCCGCGTGCTGCTCCCGCTCGGGCATCCGGGGCGGCGCGCGCTCGCCTCGTGCCAACCGGGACACGTGGTGGTCTCAGCCGGCGACAGCCACCAGACCAAGCGCCTGCGGCTCGACCCGCCCGGCTGCGCGACGTTCTTCAAGCGCGACACGTTCTGGAACCGGCCGATCGCACCGACGACCCCGCTCGACCCGGACTCCGCGGCGGTCACGGAAGAGCTGCTGCGCCAGGTCCAGTACGGGATGCGGAGGGGGCCGAAGCCGACGATCAACACCTCCGTGTCGGCACCGCCGGTCTTGACGGTCGGGGCGAACCAGCCGCTGGTCAGGGTGAGGCTCGACCGCCCGTCCGGCTACGCGCCGGAGCTGCAGCGCGCGCTGGCCGCAGTGCCGCTGCCGGCGGGCGCGCGACCGGCGCCGGGCACGGACTCCGAGCTGGTCCTGTGGCAGCCGTCGACGGACACGCTGTGGGAGTTCTGGCTGCTGCGGCGCGCGGCCGACGGCTGGCACGCAAAGTGGGGCGGGCGGATGAGGAACGTCTCGCGCGGCCCCGGGCTCTTCACCGCGTCGCACGAGGCGTGGGGCGAGAGCGCCAGTGGGTTGCCTCTGCCCGGCGGGATGATCACGCCGCGCGACCTGCGCAGCGGCTCGATCGACCACGCGCTCGGCCTCGGCATACCGCGAACCCGCGCCGGCTGGTTCTCGCGCCCGGCGAGGCGGACCGACGGCGCAACCAACTGCCGCCACGCCGTGCCCGAGGGGGCGCGCTTCCGACTCGACCCGACGCTCGACGTGGCTTCGCTCGGGCTCCCCCGTCCGGTCGCCGCCATGGCGCGGGCGGCGCAGCGGTACGGGATCTTCGTGCGCGACCGGGCCGGCGCCGTGGCGTTCTACGCGCAGAACACCAACTCGCTGGCCGCCGACCCGTACCCGCTCCTGTTCGAGGGCCAAACGCCGCAGGCGCTCGTCGCGCGCTTCCCGTGGTCGCGGCTCCAGCTCATGCGCATGGACCTCGTGAGGCAGAAGGGGACCTTCCCGACCCCGCGCGCGCTCCTGCCCAGCTGCCTCTAGGGCTCGAGCCGCTCCTCGCCCAGCCAGCGTCGCAGCAGCGGACGCGCGCGCTCCGTCAGTGGCGTGCGCGGCGGGAAGGGCGGCGGCGGCGTCTGGTGCGGCGGTGTCTGGTGCGGCGGCGTCTGAGCGCGGTCGGGCTCGACGTGTCCCATCGCGGTCTCCGCGTCCGAGCCGTCGACCCCCGCGCCTCCCTCGCCGAGTGCCTTGGCGGTGGCCTCGCCGCCGCCGTCGAGCATCGACGACGCGCGCTCGGCCCCCTCCTCGAGCGCGGCGCGCACCTGCGCGCTCATCGCGATCGCGACGGCGACGTTGCCGAGCTTGTCGAAGGCGGCGATGGTTTCGGCACGCACGTCGTAGTCGGAGTCGTTCGACGCGCGCAGCAGCGCGGCCGCGGCGGCGGGGTCTCTGATCTCGCCGAGCGCCCGGGACGCCGCGCTTCGCACCCCGGCGTCCTCGCTCGCGAGCAGCAAGCGGCAGAGCGGCTCGGTGGCGCGCGAGTCGTGGATGGCGCCGAGGGCCGAGGCCGCCTCGCGCTGCATCGACGGCTCGTCGAGGAGGTCGATCAGGGGATCGACGCTGTCCGGGGCCAGGTAGGTGAGCAGCGTGCGCGCCCGAGCGGAGCGGTCGCCGTGGCCCAGGTGCGGGACGAGGTCTTGGACGGTGGAGCGCGCGGCGCCGGTGCCGCCGGCATCGACGAGGGTCTGCAACACGAAGCGATCGGAATCCTCGAGCTCGGCCGGCCGCTCGAGCATGCGGCGCGCGACGGTGCTCGGAAGCTCGGGCCGCTCGAAGTCGGCGAGCGCGGCGAGCGCCTCGCCGCGCGTGCCGGCGTGGGGCTCGCCCGTCCAGTTCGTCACGGCCTCGACGAGCGGCGGCCCGGCCTCGGCGTAGCCGCGGGCGCGGAGGCCGCGGATGGCCGCCGAGCGCACCATGGGCTCGGGGTCGCGGAGCGCGCGGATGAGGCCCCCGTAGGCAACCGGGCCGCGAATGTCGATAAGGGCCTCGACGACGGCCGTTCGCTGGCCGGCGGCGCGGTCGACGATCCTGCCGTCGTCGTCCCGGACCAGGTTCTCGTTCAGGAGCAGCCGGGACAGCCGCTCGGCGTCGCCCTTGCGCCTCAGTCTCTCGACCCTCGAGGGCCGGCCACGCAGAAATCTCACGCTGCCGAGCATAATCCGCCCATGCGCCGCCTCGCCGCCGTTCTGCTGCTCGTGCCGCTCCTCGCCGGCTGCGGCTCCGGCGGCGACACAACCACGGTGACTACGACGGCTCCCGAGCCGCCGGCCGCCGACACGACCCCGGCCACCGGTACCGGCGCGAATGACAGGCCGCCGCCGGCGCGCTCCGAGACGAGCGAGCGGATCGACGTCGGCGACTCCTTCTTCTTCCAGATGCCGTCGAAGCACATCGGCTGCGCCGTCACGGCCAACCCGACGACGCTCCGCTGCGACACGACGTTCCCGACGCGCTTCAGCCGCACCGGCCACACATGCGAGGCAGGCGACTACGGCCAGGCCTTCCAGATTTCGGAGAATGGCCGCGCCCGCGCGATCTGCGCCGGCGACACGGTCCTCTCCGCGCCGGGCGAGCGCACCTTCCCGTACGGCAAGACCTGGCTCCTGGGCCCGTTCATCTGCATGTCGCGCCCTAACGGGCTGACCTGCCGCAGCTCGGACGGCCACGGATTCGCGCTGTCGCTGCAGGCGCAGAAGCTGTTCTAGAGCGGCAGCGCGCCAAACTCATTCGTCGCGTGTTAACGGCGCGATGGGCGTGCGCGAGAGGGGCGTGGTCGCCGCGGCGGGGGTCGCCGGCCTGCTGGCGTTCCTGCTCGCCGGCGGCGCGCTGACCGACGACGCGTACATCACGCTCGCGTACGCGAAGAACCTCGCGCTCCACCTCCACTGGGGCCTGATCCCGCAGGAGACCGCGAACACGGCCACCTCGCCGCTCACCGTCGCGGTCCTCGCGACGGCGAGCGAGATCACGCGAATCGGTCACGGGATCCACCCGGTGCGCGCGCTCGGCGTGCTCGTCGTCGTGGCGTGGATGGCCGCTGGGTGGGGCTGGACTCGCGTGGTCCGCGCGCTCGAGGTCCCGTGGATCGCGGCGGCGATAGGGGTGGCCGTGACGCTGGCCGATCCCTTCCTGCTCTCGGCCGTGGGGCTGGAGGTCGTGTTCGTCCCGGCGCTGCTGGTAGTGCTTCTCGCGGTCGCGCTCGAGGGCCGAGCGGTCGCCTTCGGCGTGGTCGCGGGCGCGATGCTGCTCACGCGGCTCGACCTCCTCGTCTTCGTGATCGTCCTCGGGGTCGGGAGCCCCGGGATCCGGGCCGCCTGGCGGCGCGTGCTCGTCGTCGCGGGCGCGCTCGCGCTGCCGTGGTTCGCCGCCAGCTGGCTGCTCCTCGGCTCCGCGATCCCCGACACCCTCGTGATCAAGGTCGAGCAGACCGGGCGCTTCGGCTCACTCGACTACCTGACGGGACCGATCGACTACCTGAACGGCGTCCCGTGGCTCGTGTCGTGGGCGTTCGCGCCGGCGCTCCTCGGACTGGCGGGCCTGGCCGCGCGGCTCGCGCCCGGCCGGGATCGCGACCGCGACCGGCGCCTCGCGCCGGTCGTCGCGCTCGGCGTGGCGGGGGTCGTCTACTACGGGGCGTACTGCGTGCTGAGCGTCCCGCCGTACCACTGGTACTACGTCACCCCGATCGCCGCGCTGTCGACCGCGGCGGTGGTGCTGAGCGCAGATTGGATGCGGGCGGCGACGCGGGGGCCCCGGCGGTCCGCGGTGGGGGCCGCCCCACTTGCGGTGCTCGCGGTGCTCGCCGTCGTCACGGCCGCCACCGACGTGGCGCACGGCGTGCCCTGGCGCTCGCCGCCGATCTTCGGGAATGCGGCGATCGCGCGGGACTACGCGCGGGTCGGGATCGCGTTGCGGCCGCTGGTCGGCGACGGGACCGTGGAGGCTCCCGGGGAGATCGGAACGCTCGCCTACTTCTGCGGATGCGCGATCCTCGACGAGTTCTCCGACCGCGGCCGGGTGGTCGAGCGAGTCAACCGGGACCTCGAGCACGGCCCCGGCTTCACGCGAGTGGCGCTGAGGCTCAACTACCTCTGGCTCGACCGCGACGAGCGGCCGCGCCGTCCCCGCCTCAAGCTCGTCTACAGCCGCGGGCCGGGGCCGGGATGGCGGGTCTGGTCTCCCGCGTACGGCCGTGGCCACATCGAGCTGCGGCGCGCGGGCACCTGAGGTCGCGGCCTACTCGATCCCCAGGCGGTCGAGCAGCGCGTCGTCGGCGCGCCAGCCGCGCCTGACGCGCACCGACAGGTCCAGGTGCACGCGCGCGTCCGTGAGCGCCTCGATCTCGCGGCGCGCCGCGGTGCCGATCGCGCGCACCATCTGGCCGCCGGCGCCGATCAGGATGCCCTTCTGCGACTCGGTCTCGGCCCAGATCCGCGCCTCGACGACCACCAGGCCGTCGTCGCGCGGGGTGACCTCGTCGACCTCGACCTCGACCGCGTGCGGCAGCTCGTCGCGCGTTCGTGCCAGCACCTGCTCGCGGATCAGCTCGGCGATCCGGACCGGCAAGGAGAGGTCCGTGCGCTCGTCGGCGGGGTAGAGGAGGGGCCCCTCGGGCACGAGCGCCACCAGCGCCTCGACCAGCTCCCCCACCCCCGCCCCGGTCCGCGCGCTCACGGGGTACACCTCGCCGTCGAGCTCGAGCGACGCGGCCGCCTCGAGCGCGTCGAGCGTCCGCGCCCGGCTCAGCACGTCGATCTTGTTCACCGCGATCGCGACCGACACGCCGGCGCCCGCAATGGCCCGCGCGATGAAGCGGTCCCCCGGCCCCACGCCCTGGTCGCCGGCGAGCACCAGGAGCGCCGCGTCGGACTCCCCCAGCTCGTGCTCCATGCGCCGCTGCATCCGCTCGGTGAGCGGGTCGCGCGGGCGTTGGACGCCCGGCAGGTCGACCATCACGAGCTGCCAGTCGTCGGTGGTCGCCACGCCGCGGATCGCGCGCCGCGTGGTCTGCGGCCGGTTCGAGACGATTGCGACCTTCTCGCCCACGATCCGGTTCAGCAGCGTCGACTTGCCGACGTTCGGCCGCCCTGCGAGCGAGACGAAGCCGCTGCGGGTCATCGCAGGCTCGCCATCACGCGGTCCTGGAGCGCGAGCATCTCGCCGGTGTCGGCCTCGTGGTCGTAGCCGCACAGGTGAAGCACGCCGTGCACCACCACCTCGACCACGTCGTGCGAGCGCTCGGGGCAGACGAACACGTCGCCGAGCTCCCGCGGCCCGGTGGCTGGTCCGGAGCCGTCGACCGGGAACGAGAGGACGTCGGTCGGCTCGTCGCGGCCGCGGTGCTCGGCGTTCAGCCGGCGGATCTCGTCCTCGGCGACGAACGCGATCGCGACGTGGCCGTCGTCCACGCCCGCGGCCAGCAGCGCCGCCAGCGCGGCCGTCCGAACGGCGGCAGGCACCGGCCCGTGGTTCTCGATCTCGACCGCGATGTCCGCCGAGTCTAGGTGTCTGACAACCTACGCAGCTTGGCCCAGACAACCAGCAGGATCCGACGGCTGGTCGCCGATCCGTACGCCCCAGGCTCGTTTGCGGCGCGCTCCCGTTTGCGCCGCTGGGAGCTGCTTCGCAGCCGCTTCCCGGACTTCGCGGAGATGAGCGTCGTCGACCTCGGCGGCGACTCGCGGCACTGGGTCGCCGCGCCGGTGCGCCCGCGCCGCCTGGTGCTCCTGAACCCCGAGACGTGGGCGCTCGACAGTGACCTCGCCGACGGTGCCGAGACGGTGCGGGGCGACGCCTGCGATCCGCCGGCGGAACTGGTGGACGAGGGCTTCGACCTCGTCTACTCGAACTCGGTAATCGAGCACCTCGAGGGCCCATGGCGGCGCCGCGCCTTCGCCGACTCCGTCCGCCGGCTCGCGCCGCGCCACTGGATCCAGACGCCGTACCGCTACTTCCCGATCGAGCCGCACTGGCTGTTCCCCGGGCTCCAGTTCCTGCCACTGGCGGCTCGCGCGTTCGTGGACCGCGTGTGGCCGCTGCACGCGTCGCGGGTGCTCGACCCGAGCGCGGACCCGCAGCGCCTGGCGGTGTCGCACGTCCTCGCCGTCGAGCTGCTGTCGAAGACCGAAATGCGCCATCTCTTCCCAGAGTCCGATCTGATCGAGGAGCGCGTCGCCGGCCTGACGAAGTCGCTGGTGGCGGTCCGCGGCTAGCGCGACCCTTCGCGCCGCGAGTACTCGTCGTACGCCGCGACGATCCGCTGCACGAGCTTGTGCCGGACCACGTCCTCGCCGCCGAAGCGCACGAACTCGATTCCGTCGACCGTGCCGAGGATGTCGCCGATCACCACGAGGCCCGACCGCTGCCCGCGGTCGAGGTCGATCTGGGTCACGTCGCCGGTCACGACCACCTTCGAGTTGAACCCGAGCCGGGTGAGGAACATCTTCATCTGCTCGGGCGAGGTGTTCTGGGCCTCGTCGAGGATGATGAACGAGTCGTTGAGCGTTCTACCCCGCATGAATGCCAACGGGGCGATCTCGATCGCCCCGCGCTCGAGGTACTGGTTCACGCGCTCGGGCTCGAGCATGTCGTAAAGCGCGTCGAACAGCGGTCGCAGGTAGGGATCCACCTTCGCCATCAGGTCGCCCGGGAGGAAGCCCAGCCGCTCGCCCGCCTCGACCGCCGGACGCGTGAGCACGATCCGGTTGACCTCCCGGCGCGACAGCGCGGCCACCGCCATCGCCACGGCGAGGAACGACTTGCCCGTGCCGGCCGGCCCGATGCCGACGGTGATGGTCTGCTGCCGAATCGCGTCCACGTAACGCTTCTGGTTCACGGTCTTCGGCGCGACGCGCTTGCCGCGGTGGCGCCAGACCACGTCCTCGAGGATCCGGCTCGGGCTCTCGTGGTGGTCGAGGGCGTCGGCGATCGCGTCGATCGTCCCCGGCGCTATCTCGTGCCCCTGGCGGACGAGGTCCGACAGCTCGCGCACCACGGTCTCGGCCATCGCCACCTCGCCCTCCGCGCCGTCGAGCGTGAGCACGTTGCCGCGCAGGAAGACGTCGCAGTCGAGGTGGCCCTCGAGCGTCTTCATGATCGTGTCGCCCGGCCCGGCGAGCTCGCTCGCCACCTCGTTGGGCAGCTCCAGTTGCGTGCGCGGCATCCGTCGATTCTAGGGTGGGCCGATGCTCCCGCGGCGAGTGCGACCGGTGTGGGACGCGGCGCTCGCGGCCGTCGCCCTTGCGAAGATCACCGCGTGGGTCTGGGGGTGAACCTCCGGGAGCGGCGTCGCTTCTACACCAACCGAACGGTGCGCGAGCTGGCGGCGGCCATGCGCTGGGCCGTGCTCCGCCGAGACGCTCCGGACATCGCGCACATCCCGTTCTACGACGAGATCACCGCGACGCCGGTGCAGCGCGACGAGGCGCTCCTGCTCCACGGCTTGGTGCGGACGGTACGGGCGCGCACGATCGTCGAGATCGGCTTCGCGCACGGGTGGAGCGCCTACAACTTCCTGGCCGCACTCGACCCCGACGCACGCCTCTACTCGTTCGACGTCGATCCGCTGTGCGACCAGGTGGCGGAGCGCCGCTTCGGCCACGAGCCGCGGCTGGTCTACCGAAGGCGCGCACAGCAGGACCTGACCTCCGGCGACGTGGACGGCCGTCCGGTCGATCTGGCGTTTATCGACGGCGCGCACGACCTCGACTTGAACCGAGCGGCGTTCGAGCGCCTGCTGCCGATGCTGTCGCCGGCGGCGATCGTCGCTGTGCACGACACGGGGACCGTGCCGCGCCGCTTCACGCCCGACTGGCTGCTGCGCGAGCTCGGGCCGGAGCGCTGGGTCGGCGATGCCTACGAGCCTCAGCCCGCCGAGCGCGCGTTCGTGAACTGGCTGCGCGACGCGCACCCCGACTTCGCCCAGATCCATCTGCACACGCACCGCTGGCCGCGGGCGGGCATCACGCTGCTCCAGCGCTCCGAGCCGCTCCCGAGGCCAGCAGCTTCTCCGCCGTAGAGAGCGCCTGGCCCACCACCTGGTCCATGTTCAGGTACTGGTAGCGGGCCAGCCGTCCGACGAAGGTCACGTCCGGCAGCTCGGCGCCGAGCGCCTCGTACTTCCTGTACAGCGCGCGGGTCTCGTCGTTGGGGATCGGGTAGTACGGGTCGCCCTCCGCGCGGGGGAACTCGACCGCCAGCGTGGTCGAGTCGTGCGACTCCTGGCCGCTGATGCGGCGGAACTCGGTCACCCGCGTGTACGGCACGTCCTCGCTCGGCTCGTTGATCGAGCCCGCGGGCTGGAGGTAGGCCCCGTCCGGCGTCGGCACGTTGCGCAGCTCCCACTCGAGCGAGCGGTACGGAAGCGGGCCGAACCGGAAGTCGAAGAACTTGTCGACCGGCCCCGTGTACACCAGATGGCCGTGCTCGATCTCGTCCTTGAGCTCCCAGTAGTCGGACTCGAGGCTCACGTCGATCAGCGGGTGATCGAGGATCCGCTCGAACATCCGCGTGTAGCCGTCGAGGGGAATCTTCTGGAAGCTGTCGGTGAAGTAGCGGTCGTCCACGTTCGTCCGGATCGGGATCCGGGCGCACACCGAGGCGGCCAGCTCCGATGGGTCGCGCTGCCACTGCTTGCGGGTGTAGCCGCGGAAGAACTTCTCGTACAGCTCGCGGCCGACCTTGGCGACCACCACGTCCTCGCTGTTGCG
>JBJMLK010000106.1:0-7556 GCA_045805345.1 Thermoleophilaceae bacterium
CGTGGGAAAGCACGGCACGGTCGACAACCCGAAGGGCGTGCCGGTGTTCGCGTGGAAGGGTGAGACGCTCGAAGAGTACTGGTGGTGCACCGAGCAGGCGCTCATGTGGCCCGACGGTACGGGCCCGAACCTCCTGCTCGACGACGGCGGCGACGCGACGCTGCTCGTGCACCGCGGCGCGGACTACGAGACGGCGGGCGCTGTGCCCGCGTTCGACGCGGAGAACGAGCCGGAGGAGTGGGGCATCATCCTGGATCTGCTCCGCGCGGAGCAGCAGAAGAACCCGGGGCGCTGGACCAGGGTCGCGGCGTCGATCCGTGGCGTGTCGGAGGAGACGACGACCGGCGTGAACCGGCTCTACCAGATGCACGCGAACGGCGAGCTGCTGTTCCCGGCGATCAACGTCAACAACTCGGTCACGAAGTCGAAGTTCGACAACATCTACGGCTGCCGTCACTCGCTCGTCGACGGGATCAACCGGGCGGTCGACGTGATGCTCGCCGGCAAGCTCTGCGTGGTCTGCGGCTTCGGCGACGTCGGCAAGGGCTGCGCGGCGTCGCTGCGCGGTCAGGGCGCGCGCGTGGTGGTCACCGAGGTCGACCCGATCTGCGCGCTGCAGGCCGCGATGGAGGGCTACGAGGTCGTGCGGCTCGACGACGTGGTCGACACCGCCGACGTCTTCGTCACCGCCACCGGCAACAAGGACATCATCACCGCCGATCACATGGCGCGGATGAAGCACCAGGCGATCGTCGGCAACATCGGCCACTTCGACAACGAGATCGACATGGCCGGCCTCGCGCGGATCGACGGCGTCGAGCGGATCAACATCAAGCCGCAGGTCGACGAGTGGGTGTTCTCGGACGGCCACTCGGTGATCGTCCTGTCCGAGGGCCGGCTCCTCAACCTCGGCAACGCCACCGGCCATCCGAGCTTCGTGATGTCGAACTCGTTCTCCAACCAGGTCATCGCGCAGGTCGAGCTGTTCGCGAACAACGACGACTACGAGCGCGAGGTGTACGTGCTGCCGAAGCACCTTGACGAGAAGGTCGCGCGGCTGCACCTCGACGCGGTCGGGGCGAAGCTCACCGAGCTGCGGCCGGACCAGGCCGCCTACATCGGCGTCCCGGTCGAGGGCCCGTACAAGCCCGACCACTACCGCTACTGAGCGGGCTCGAGGAAGCGATCGGGAAGCTCCGCGCCGACGGGGCTCCCGAGGTCGCGCTCAGGACCTTCGAGCACTACCACGGGCTGCTCGAGTCGGGCGAGCGCGGGCTGCTCGGGGAGTCCGAGATCGCGCCGGTCACCGAGGCGCCGGAGCTGGACGACCTGTCCGAGTCCGACGCCGGCGACGCCTTCGACCGCACGGTCGTTATCAAGCTGAACGGCGGGCTCGGCACGAGCATGGGGATGACCGGGCCGAAGTCCCTGGTCGCGGTCAAGGAAGGGCTCACGTTCCTCGACGTCGCTGCGCGTCAGGTGCTCGCCCTGCGGGAGACGACCGGAGCCCGGCTGCCGCTCGTGCTGATGAACAGCTTCTACACGCGCGAGGCGTCGCTGGCCGCGCTGCGGCGACACGACGGGATCGAGGCGGACGTGCCGCTCGACTTCGTGCAGGGCCGGTTTCCCAAGCTCCGCGCGGACGACCTCGGCCCGGTCGACTGGCCCGCCGACCCGGAGCTCGAGTGGGCCCCGCCCGGTCACGGTGACCTCTACACCTCGCTGGTCACCTCGGGGATGCTCGACACGCTGCTCGAGCGCGGCTACGAGCACGCGTTCGTGTCGAACATCGACAACCTCGGGGCGGTCGTGGAGCCGCGGATCCTCGCGTGGATGGCGCGCGAGGGGCTGCCGTTCGTGATGGAGGTGGCCACGCGCACCGAGGCCGACCGCAAGGGCGGCCACCTCGCGCGGCGCCGGTCCGACGGGCGGCTCGTGCTGCGCGAGATCGCGCAGACGCCGGAGGAGGACCTCGGCGCCTTCCAGACCACCGGCCGGCACCCGTTCTTCAACACGAACACGATCTGGATCGACCTGCGGCGGCTCGCGGACGCGCTCGGCCCAGGGGGCGTGCTCGGCCTGCCGATGATCGCCAACTCGAAGACCGTCGACCCGACCGACTCGTCGTCGCCCGCCGTCATCCAGATCGAGACGGCGATGGGGGCGGCGATCGGCGTGTTCGACGGGGCGGCCGCCGTGCACGTGCCGCGGAGTCGCTTCGCGCCCGTGAAGACCACCGACCAGCTGCTGGCGCTGCGGTCGGACGCGTACGTGCTGACGCCCGAGGCCCACGTGGAGCTCGCGGCGGAGCGCGGCGAGGAGCCGCCCATCGTGGAGCTCGATCCTCGCTTCTACAAGCTGATGGCGGAGTTCGAGGCGCGGTTCCCGGCGGGGGCCCCTTCGTTGGTCTCGTGTGAGCGGCTCCGGGTGACCGGCGATGTGGTTTTCGGGGCCGGCGTGGTCGTCCGTGGGTCCGTGGAGGTGGGCTCGGCGGGCGGGCAATTACGGGTTGAGGACGGGGCCGTCCTGGCCTGAGTCCCCAGAACGACGAAGACCCCGCCTTCCCTGGCGGGGCCCTGTCGGCCGGCGTCCGGCCGACTTACCGAGAGCGCGCATCGTGCGCGCTTCGCGAAGGCGCCCGGGAGCGCCTTCACCCGTAATAACGCGTGGGAACCCGAAAGGTTTGGTCCATGTCCCTGTCAGCTGGACGACAGGCGTGCCACGACCTCGGCGGCCGGCGGGACGTCGTCGATGCGGGCCACCGACTCGCCCGCGTAGAGCGCCGCGGTGTCGACGAACGAGTCGGGGTCCGCGGCGGTGGGCGCCGACGGTCCGAAGAACGGCATGCCGGGGGCCTGACGCGCCGACAGTGCGCCGGCGTGCCGCATGGGCACCAGGCCGACGACCGGCCCCGCCAGCCGGTTGGCGAGCCGGACGGCCGCGGGCCCGCGGCTGTCGCGTCGCAGCCAGCGCTCGGTCGCGCGGTTGGCGATCACCCGGTGTGGCGCGTTCGCCCAGCCGACGCCGAACAGCTCGGTGAGCATCGTCTCGCTCGCCTGGGCCAGCCGTCGCTTGTAGGCCTCGTGCGCGCCGCTCTCGCGCGTCATGAGGAAGCGCGTGCCGAGGACCGCGGCGTCGGCGCCGCCGGCGAGCGCGGCGGCCACGTCCCCGGGTTCGGCGATGCCGCCCGCCAGCATCACCGGGTAGTCGCCGGGCAGCTCGCGCTTCACCGCCGGCAGCAGCTCGGCGGCGGGCGTGGTGCCGCGCACGTGGCCGCCCGCCTCAACGCCCTGGGCTATCACGGCGTCGGCGCCCGCCGCGTGGGCCGCGCGGGCCTCCTCGACCGAGCCGCACTGGTGGATCCAGAGGCCCTCGGTGCGTCGCTTCGGCCGGCCCCAGAAGGTGACCACGGCGTCGGCCCCGCGCGCCACCTCCCAGTGGGCGCCGCGCGCGAGGTGGAGGATGAGGTTGACAGCGATCGGCCGGTCGGTGCGCTCGCGCGCCGAGCGCAGCTCGCGGGCGAGGGAGTCGGGCGGGAGGATCCCGATCGTGCCCAGCCCGCCGGCGGTCGACACCGCGGCCGCCAGCTCGGCGTTCGCCAGGCCGCCGCCCATGCCCGCCTGGACGATCGGCAGCTCGACTCCGAGGCGCTCGAGCACGCTCACGCGATCGCTCACGCCGGCGCGGCGTCCTCCAGCCGCTCGCGCCTGCGCTCCTCCTCCTCGGACTGGTCGAGCATCCGCGCGAGCAGCACGACCATCACGATCACGAGCACGATCGACTGCTCGACGAGCATGATCGCGCCGCCGGCGTTCTGGTCCTCGATCGCGCTCAGGCCCCAGATCCGCGGCACGTGCGCGTACCAGTCGTAGGCCAGGGTCTGCGACCAGGCGAGGTAGATGCCCAGCACCGCGAGACCGACTTTCGCCGCGAAGATGTACATCAGCGGCTGCACTCCGCTGAGCCGGCGGCGCATCGGCACGGGCTGGATCAGCGGCCACCAGACGGCCACGCCGGCCGTGAAGAAGCAGGCGTGCTCGAGCGCGTGCGCGGCGGGGTGCCGGAGCGCGGCGTCGTAGAGCGCCGGCACGTGCCAGAAGTAGATCAGCGCCAGCCAGAGAGCGATGAAGACGGGCGGGCTCGCCAGCGCCCCGAGCCGTCGCTCGAGGCGGCTGAACCGCCGCGTGGCCGGGCGCATGATCACGCGCGAGAGCGACAGCAGGAGGAGCAGTGGCGCGATGTCGCCGATCAGGATGTGCTGGACCATGTGGGCCGAGAAGAGGTAGTCCTCGCCGAGGCGGTCGATCGGCGAGACGAGCGCCGCCAGCAGGGCGAGCATCGCCGCCGCGAACGCCGCGGCCTGGAGCGGCCCGGCGCCGCGGCCGCCCGCCTCTTCCCGCGCCCGGCGGAAGCGCCGGACGTACACGAATGCGCCGACGGCCATCGCTGCGAGCGGGCCGGGATCGAGCGTCCAGTGAACCTGCGGGTCTCCCACTTGTCACGCGATTGTCGCAGTCGTAACCCACGTGCAACGCGCGACGCGGGATCGTTGTCGCATGCCCCTCCGCTCCCTCGCCTCGCTCCTCGCGCCGCCGGTCTGCGCCGGTTGCGGCGGGCACGCCGGCCCGGCCGAGCCGCTGTGCGCGGCGTGCCGGCTCGAGCTGCGCTGGCTTGACCACGCGGTCGAGGTCGGAGGCCTCACCGTGTTCGCGCCGCTCGCCTACGAGGGCCCCGCGCGGGCGATGGTGCGGGCGCTCAAGTTCCGCGGCGCGACGATCGCCGCGCAGGCCATGGCGGCGCAGATCGCGGCGGCGGCGCCGGTCGGCGCGGCGCCGCTGACCGGCGGGCCGGGCGGCCCCGCGCCGGGCGTGCTCGCCCGCGGTGTGCTCGTGCCGGTCCCGCTGCACCCGCGCCGGCTGCGCAGGCGCGGCTTCAACCAGGCGGCGCTGCTGGCGGACGAGCTGGGCCGGCGCACCGGCCTGCGCGTCGCCGACTGCCTGCGCCGAACGGGCTCCGCGCGAGCGCAGGTCGGGCGCGACCGGAGCGAGCGGCTCGACGCAGTCCGCGGCTCGATCGAGGTCGATCCGGCCGCGCCGCTGCCGCGACGCGCGATCGTGGTGGACGACGTCGTCACCACGGGCGCGACGCTCGGCGCGTGCGCGGAGTCGCTGAGAGCCGCGGGCGTGGCCGAGGTGGTCGCCGTCGCCTACGCGCGGACGCTGGGCAGATGACCCCTTGGCAGCGGCCGCCCACGGCCTTACCATCCAGTCCCCACCGCCTATCGAGCGAGAGGAAACCGCATGCGGATCGATGTGAAGGGTCGCAACTTCACGGTCGACGACCACCTTCGGGAGCGCGTACAGAAGCGCTTCGAGAAGATCGCAAAGCAGGTCTCCGAGGCGGCGAGCATGGAGCTGGAGCTGATCGAGGAGCGCAACCCCTCGATCCACGAGCGCTGCGTCGCCGAGGCCACTCTCCACCTGAAGGGCGTGACGCTGCGGGCGCGCGACGCCTCGGACGCGATGCCGCACGCCATCAACCTCGTGGCCGACGAGCTGAGTCGCCAGGTCAAGCGGCACCGCGACAAGCGCCGCGGCCGCCGCGGCGCACCGACGAAGGTGGAGGCGAGGCCGGCGACGCCGTAGCGCGCCGCCGCTGCGGCCGCGGCGCTCAGCGCCACCTGGCGCTGCCGCCGGGCCGCGCTCGGTGGGCTGGTGACGGGTGGCCCGGAGGTCGAACGTCCATTTATGGGTCCTATAGGACGGTGAAATGGACGTTCGCCCTCCTGATTCCCCTTCCCAGCCAATCCAGCCGACCCGCGAACGGCCGCGCCCGGTTGCGCGGGGCGCCGCCACAACGACCGAGCGGGGCTGGGCTGAGCGCCGCCCGCTAGCAGTGCGCCAGCGCCGCCGCGTAGAACCGCACGTACTGGTCGTAGTGCGAGCGCCAGTACGCGTCGTCGTGCCCGCCGGGCGAGGTGCGCAGCCGCACCCCGAGCGCCGCCGCCAGTGCGCGGTCGCCAGCCAGGAACGGATCGCCGTCGCCCGCATCGAGCCAGAGCCGCCGCGCGGGCCGACCCGACCGCGCCATGGCCACCACGTCGTTGCGGGCGAAGTCGGCGGAGTCGTCGAAAGCGCCGGGGGCCGTCTCGGCCGCCGTCCTCGAGATCGCCGGCGAGTGTCCGCCCACGGCGCAGAAGCGGCCGCGGTGGTGGAGCGCCAGGTCGTAGGCGCCGAAGCCGCCCATCGAAATGCCGCCGATCGCGATCCGGCGTCGGTCGGCGTGGAGCCGCTTCACGGCGGTGGGGATCACCTCGCGCATCAGGTACTCCGCCCACTGGCCGCCCACGCGGTCGTGGTAGAAGGAGTGGTCGCCGCCATCGGGGAGTACCACGGCCGGAGCGCGCGGCCCGAGGCGGCGGACGGCCGCGGCAAGCCCGCCGTCCACGATCGTCTCCGGCGTCGTGGCTCGACCGTGGAGGAAGACCAGCAGCGGCGGCCGCTCGACGCCGGCCGGCCTGATCGCGATCTGGGCGCGCGGCGCGTGCGTGAAGCCGCTGTCGAGCGAGTAGTGAAGGACGCCGGAGGTGGCGCTGTGGTGCGGCCCCGCCGCCGCGCGAGAGCCGCCTCCCTCATGTGCGCCATCCCCGGATCCGCCGCAGCCGGCGAGGGCGAGCGCCGTGACGATCACCGCCGCCGCGAGCGGCGCGCGCCGCCTCACAGCCGCCGCGCCCAGTACACGTCGGTCCGGTACGGGATCGCGACGTCGTTCGGCGACGGGTGCTCGCGCCGCAGCAGGTCGCCGAGGTCGCGCATGAGCGCCGCGCGCGGCTCGTCCTCGAGCGCGCCCACGAAGCTCCAGGTGGCGATATGAGCCACGAGCCCGTCCACGTCCGTGCGCTGCTCGTGACGCGTCTGGAAGAGCTGCAGCGGCTCGAACGGCGACCCCTCGAACGCGGTCTTCCACAGCCCCGTGTGCTTGCGGTTGATCGGCGTGACCCCGGGCGCGCGCCGCGCGTCGATCAGCTCGCCCATCGCGCGCACCCACGGATCGCCGCCGAAGTCGTGCGCGTTCCACAGGAGCGCCACCCCGCCGCCCGGTCGCACCACGCGCGCGATCTCCTCGACCGCCTCGCGCGTGGAGAACCAGTGAAACGCCTCGCCCACGAGCACCGCGTCCACCGACGCGTCGCCGAGCGGGATCGACTCGGCGGTGCCCTCGTGGATCTCGGCCTCCGGCACGCGCTCGGCGAGCTGACGCCGCATGCCGGCGGACGGCTCGACGGCGATCACCCGCGCGACTCGCGGCACCAGCGCGCGCGTGAGCTTCCCGGTGCCGGCGGCCAGGTCGACGACCGCCGACGCGGGCCCGGCTCCGGCGCCCTGCAGCGCGGATTCGACCGCCTCGCCGGGCCACTCGGCTCGATGGCGCTCGTAGTCGTCCGCGCGGGTACCGAAGGCCCGCTCCGCAAGGGGGTCGATGGGCACTCCAGAACCCTATGAAAGCCCCCATGTCCACTGCTACTCTCGCCTGAATGTCGATTCTCGAGCGCGCCC
>JBJMLK010000107.1:0-20831 GCA_045805345.1 Thermoleophilaceae bacterium
GCGTCGAGCGCCGGCCGGTCGTCGACGGCGACCTCCCGTTTCTCCTGCGGGTATACGCGAGCTCCCGCGCGGACGAGATGCGGCTGGTCCCCTGGCCGCCCGAGCAGATCGAGGCGTTCCTGCGCTCGCAGTTCGAGCTCCAGCACCGGGAGTACACGCGCAACTACGCGGACGCGAGCTTCGAGGTGCTGGTGGTCGACGGCGCCGACGCGGGGCGTCTCTACGTGCGCCGGACCGACGACGAGATCCACGTGATCGACATCGCCCTGCTGCCGGAGTTCCGCCGCCGCGGCATCGGCGGGGCGCTGCTGCGCGAGCTCATCGACGAGGCGGCGACGGCGGGCAGCGCGGTCAGCATCTACGTGGAGGAGGCCAACCCCGCCCAGTCGCTGTACCGCCGGCTCGGCTTCGAGCCGGTCACCAAGCAGGGGGTCTACGAGCTGATGGAGTGGCGTCCGGCGGGCGCGGCCGTCACGTGAAGACCGCCTGGTAGCGCATCACTTCGCCCTCGGGCCCGACCGGGACGAGGAACAGCTGCAGGCCCTCGAGCTCCGGGTGCTCGATCGGCCACGTCGCCTGCGGCGCGAACGGGCTCAGGGGGCCGTGGAAGATCAGCGAGAACGGCTCGCGGCGCTCCGGCATGGCGTACTTCTCGGGCGCCAGGATCACCTCCGCCAATGTCAGCTCGATCGCGTCGCCGTCGGAAGCCGTGATCTTGAACGTCTCCCCCACCCGCCCGGCGAACGTCTCGTGCGTGAGCTCGTCCAGCACGCCGGCGATGGTACCTGCGGCCGTCCGTCCCTGCCCTCGCTGCGCAGCCCGAGGGCCTTCGTGTCGAGGGAGCAGTCCTCGACGAACGTGTCTAGGTATTGACAAACGGAGCAAGTCGCCATAGGCATGTAGTCATGGACAACTTGCGCAGGACTCGCTATCTCAGGCTCCTCCCGGCACTCGTGCTGGTGGCCCTGGCAATACCGTCGGCCGCCTACGGGCAGGCGACGCGGACGTGGGTGTCGGGCGTCGGTGACGACGTGAACCCGTGCAGCCGCACGGCGCCGTGTAAGACGTTCGCCGGCGCGATCTCAAAGACCGCCCGTGGCGGCATCATCAATGCGCTGGACGACGGGGGCTTCGGCAGCGTGACCATCACGAAGTCGATCACCATCGACGGCGGTCATCACATCGCGAGCGTTCTTTCGAGCGGCGTGAACGGCGTGATCGTCAACGTCACGGACTTCGCAAACGACCCCAGGGCGAAGGTCGTGCTTCGCAACCTCGATATCGCAGGCAACACCAACCTCGGTCCGCCCGCCTCCGCGCTCGGCATCAACGGCGTTCGGTTCATCTCAGGGAAGTCGCTGAAGATCGCCAACACCACGATCCACGACTTCGCCCAGAACGGGGTCGACTTCAAGAACACGAACGCGGGCGTCTCCCGGCTGGTCCTCAAGAGGTCGGACGTCGACGACAACGACGGGAACGGCCTCGCGGTCGCGCCTGGGAACGGCGCGATCTCGGTGGCGACGGTTCGCAACACGTCCTTCGACGGGAACACCTGCGGGGTCGTGGCATCGCAGTTCGGCATAGGGACGTCGGGCTTCGCCACCAACTGCGCCGCGGGCGCACCCAACGGCGGTACCGGCACGGCCATCATCAACGTGTTCGATTCCGGCTTCTCTGGGAACACCGGTTCGGGCGCGCTGAGCAACGGGGCGAATGCGCTGGTCCGCCTGTCGAACAACGACGTGATGGGCAACGGTTTCGGCCTGCACCAGGTCAACAACGGGGTCGTCAAGTCGTTCGGCAACAACCACTTCGGCGACAACGGCGCCGATGGGGTCCCGAACGGCCCGAACCTGACCACGCTGAAGCGCTGACGACAGCTATTGCCTCGCCGCGCGCGGTGCCCACAGTGGGCGCCGCGCGCGGGCGGTGGTGCTAGCGCTCGGGCCGGTAGCGGACTTACAAAGAGAGGCGCCGACCGGAATCGAACCGGTGTAAACGGCTTTGCAGGCCGCTGCGTAACCACTCCGCCACGGCGCCGTGGCAGGGGCGGAGCGTAGCGGCGGCCGGGGCGGCTACCGAGCGGCGGCCATCCCGCCTCCGGACGCCGTCGGCGCGTGAGACGTGAAGCTCTTCCGTGCCGGCGTCGGATCACGCCCGCCGGCGTTGAACGCGCGCACGAAGAAGGTGTAGCGCCCGGGTGCGAGGGCCGTGTAGCTCTTGGGCGAGCGGCAGTTCGAGAACTGCGGCCTTGGCGTCTCGTCCTTCTTCGGCTTGGCGAGCGCGCACTGGAAGCCCTTCGAGCCGCCGAGCGCCTTGAACTCGAAGCTGGCGCGCTGATTTGCCGGATCGATCTTCGCCCCGGTGATCTCCGTGTTCGGCAGGCGCGCGAAGCGGGCCGTGACGGTCCGGCCCGCGGTCATCTTCACCCGGCAGACTCGCCTGCCCGAGCAGGCCCCGCCCCAGCCGGCGAAGCTCGACCTCGAGGCAGGCCTGGCGCTGAGCAGGACGCTCGTGCCGTCCGCGTAGGTCCCGACGCAGTCACGTGGGCAGCTGATCCCCGGACCGGTCACGGTTCCGTTACCCGAGCCGAAGACCGAAACCGCGAGGGTGTGGGACGCGGGTGGGGACGAGATCGTGTGCTGGTCGCTCGTCTGCGATGTGGCGCCGGCGGCGTTGGTCGCCGTGACGCGGCAGCGGTACCGGCCGGCAGCGTAGGCCGTGTAAGTGCCGTCGGTCGCGCCGGGGATGTCGGCGCCGTTTCGGGTCCAGCGGTAGGTGAGCTCGTGCGGCGCGCGGTAGAGGAAGGCACCGGGCAGGTCCGGCGCCCAGGAGCCCTGGGAGCAGGCGAGCACGGACCCCACGCGCGAGCCGCCTGTCACCTGCGGAGCACCGGCACCGGCGGGCGTCCGAAGCAAGACCAGGAAGCGGAGGGCATTGGGGTTCGCCCCAGAGAGGTCGAGCTCGCCGCCGCCGCCCGTCCCGTCGAGCTTCGCGTAGGAGATCGTGGGCTTTCCGAGGTTGGCCCAGTAGATCCTCCCCGCCGTCGGGTCGACCGCGACGCCGACGGGGCCGCTCGGGTGCGACCCGGAGAGGCTGAGCTCGTGCCCGCCCCCTCCGTCGAGGTTGGCGTAGAAGATCGTGCTGCTGATGTTGCCCCAGTAGATCCTCCCGGCCGTCGGGTCGATCGCCACGCCGTGGGGCTTGTTCGCCATCGCCCCGGAGATGTCGAGCTCGTCGCCACCCGATCCGTCGAGGTGCGCGTACGAGATCGTGCTGGTGTCGACGGACACGTTGGCCCAGAAGATCCTTCCGCCTGCGGGGTCGAGCGCGACGCCGTACGGCTGGTCCGGTGTGGCCCCGGTGATGTCGAGCTCGTGGCCGCCGCCCGTTCCGTCGAGGTTCGCGTAGGAGATGCTGTTGCCGTTGTCGTTGGCCCAGTAGACCCTCCGCGCCGCGGGGTCGATCGAGAGGCCGTGGATGTAGTTCGGGTTGGCCCCGGAGATGTTGAGCTCGTCGCCGCCGCCCGTTCCGTCGAGGTTCGCGTAGGAGATCGTGTCGTTGCCGGAGTTGCCCCAGTAGATCCGACCCGTCGCGGAGTCGATCGCCAAGCCGCGGATGCGGTTCGGCGTTGCGCCCGCGAGGCTGAGCTCGTGGCCGCCGCCCGATCCGTCGAGGTTGGCGTACGAGATCGTGTCGTCGCCGTTGCCCCAGTAGACGCGGTCCGCCCCGAGCGCCCCGGAGGCCGTCGCGAGCCCGAGCACGGCCGTGCCGATCAGAGCGATGAGGATCCGCCGGCCGCGGCCTGCCCGTCCGTTCATCCTTGCTTTCTACACCTAATCCGCCGCGCAGGAGACGCTAAAGCCGAAGGCCGTCGGCGCCGAAGCCAGGGCTATACTCGCCCCCCGCGCGGATGTAGCTCAGCTGGCTAGAGCGTCGCCTTGCCATGGCGAAGGTCGTGGGTTCGAATCCCATCATCCGCTCCTTCTCGAGGCCCGCTCCGGCGGGCCTCGACTCGTTCAGGAGGCGGCCGCGCGGTCGAGCTCGACGTTGACCAGCTCGTCGGCTCGCTCGTTCTGCTCGCGGCGCACGTTGCGCACTGCCCAGCGGTCGAACGTGCGCAGCTCGCGCATCGTCTCGATGAACAGCGGCTTGAGGCCGGCGTGCTTGACCTTGTACTGCCCGCCGATCTGGCGCGCGACGAGCTCTGAGTCGTTCACGACCTCGACCTCGCGCGCCCCCAGCGAGCGCGCCAGCTCGAGCCCGAGCAGCACGGCGCGGTACTCGGCCACGTTGTTGGTCGCCTCGCCGATGTAGGCGCTGGACTCGCCGACCACGTCCCCGTCGGGCGTCGAGGCCACGGCCGCCGCCGCGGCCGGCCCGGGGTTGCCGCGGGCGCCGCCGTCCACGTGGACCACCAGCGTGTCGGCCGCGGGTGTCAGTCGCCCTGGTGGGTGGCCGGGAAGGTGCCCGGGATGCGGCGCTTGCGGCGGTCGCGGATCTCGCGGCGCTCGTCGGGGCCGGTGTTGCCGGCCGCCTTGCGGCGGTCGGGCCCCCCGCGGCGGTCGACGATGACCTCCACGTTGGGGTCGTCCGCGTAGTACGCGGTGAGCTTCTCGAGCAGCTCGCCCTCGAGCGCCTGCGGGATCACGCAGTAGATCATCCCGGCGAGCCTACCCCGAGCACTAGACGGCCGTCGGCCGCGGCGGTGCCGTTCCACTCCCGCGCCCACGCCTCGAGCTCGTCCAGCTCGTGACCCTTGCCGTTGAGCGTGACGGGCTCGACCTCCACGCCGAGGTCGACGTTGTAGTGGTACCAGGACAGCTCCCAGGCCACGACGACCGAGACCTCGCTGGGTGAGTTGCCCACGGTCACGTTGACCCACGGCTCGCCCAGGCTCCGCGCGATCCCGGCGATCGTGCGCGTGTGCTCCGACTCGTTGAAGATCTCCACGGCGCGCTCGACCTTCACCTGAGCGTTGGTCGGCACGGCGCGCACGTGGCGCGGGTCCTTGGGTCGCGTGAACTGCCTGTCGGGCTCGGACACCGGCTCCGGCGGCGGCTGGCCGTCGCCCTCCGCCCACGGCGGCGTGGACGGTGGGGGCATCGCGGCCAGCGCATCGCCGTCGGGGCCGCCCGCCGGCGCGCCCACGGGGCGCTCACGGCCGCCGCGGCGCAGCCGCCCGATTAGCGAGCGCCGCGGCTCGGGGCGGCGGCTCGAGGCCGGCAGCTCGTCGTGCGCCGACTCGCGGATCCAGCCCTCGGCGTAGGCGCGGTCGGTGCACAGCTCGCACACGAGCATGCGCTGCCCGCCCGGCGCCAGGTACGGCTCCGCGCGCTCGCCCTTGAGCATCGTGCGCCCGCATACGTCGCACACGATGTCCTCGAGCCCGGGTCGGACTTCCTTCCTCATCGGGCGTCGACTCTACCGCGAGCCGGATCCCGTTCTGCGCCTCGAAAAAGCCGCAATTACGGGACTTATCAGGCCTTGACCGCGTCGGCCTCTTCCTGAGCCGCGGATATGACCTTCTGGGCGAGGTGGGCCGGGACCTCCTCGTAGCGGGCGAAGTCCATCGTGTAGTCGCCCTGCCCGCCGGTGATCGAGCGCAGGTCCGGCGCGTAGCTGAGCATCTCGGCCATCGGCACCTCGGCCTTGACCTCGGTCATCGACCCCTTCGGCTCCATGCCGAGCGGCCGGCCGCGGCGGCCGTTGAGGTCGCCGATCACGTCGCCCACGGACTCCTCCGGGACCGAGACGGTCACGGTCATGATCGGCTCCAGCAGCGTGGGGCTGGCCTGCTCGGCGGCCTGCTTGAACGCCATCGAGCCGGCGATCTTGAACGCCATCTCCGAGGAGTCGACCGTGTGGTACGAGCCGTCGTACAGCCGCACGCGCAGGTCCTTGAGCGGGTAGCCGGCTATGACGCCGGACGCCATCGCCTCGCGGACCCCCTTCTCGACCGCCGGGATGAACCCCGACGGGATCACCCCGCCCTTGATCGCGTTCACGAACTCGAATCCCTCACCGTGCCCGAGCGGCTCGATCTCGATGTGGCAGTCGCCGAACTGGCCGCGGCCGCCGGTCTGCTTCTTGTAGCGGCCCTGGGCCTTCGCCTTGCCCTTGATCGTCTCCTGGTACGGCACGCGCGGCGGCTTGAGGTTGACCTCCGCGCCGAACCGCTCACGCATCCGGTCGACGATCACCTCCACGTGCACCTGCGACAGCCCGGCCACGATCTGCTCGCCGGTCTGGGCGTCGCGGTGGAGGTCGATCGTCGGGTCCTCCTCCTGCAGGCGCCGCAGCGCCGTGAAGACCTTGTCCTCGTCGCCCTTCGTCTTCGGCTCGATCGCGAACGCCATGACGGGCGACGGCAGGGGTGGCAGCGACAGGGCGTAGTCGCCGTCGCTCGACGCGATCACGTCGCCGGCGTGCGTCTCCTTCAGCTTGGCCACGGCGCCGATGTCGCCCGGCCCGAACTCGTCGGCCGTGCCGCTGTCCTTGCCCTGCGGCACGATCAGCTGGCCGATCCGCTCCTTCACGTGAGCGCGGCAGTTGAAGACCTGCGAGTCGTGCGCGACCGTGCCCTGGTAGACGCGGAACAGGTTGATCCGCCCGGCGAACGGGTCGGCGAGCGTCTTGAAGACGAAAGCGACCGTGGGCTTGGCCGGGTCGGGCTCAAGCGACTGGTCGCCGGCCTCGACCGCGCCGCGCATCACCGGCGAGGGCAGGTCCTCGACGAACGCGTCCAGCAGCCGGTTGGTGGCGAGGTTCTTGGTGGCCACCCCGCAGGTGACCGGGAACAGGTGGCCCTCGGTCACGCCCTTCTTCAGCGTCGTGACGAGCTCCTCGTGCGAGATCTCCTCGCCCTCCAGGTAGCGCTCCATCAGCTCGTCCGAGTTCTCGGCCACCTCGTCCATCAGCTTCTCGCGGTACTCCTGCGCCTGGGCCTGAAGCTCGTCCGGGATCGGCACCTCAGAGCAGTTGTCGCGCCCGGCGCCGTCGTAGCTGTACGCCTTCATGTCGATCAGGTCGATCACGCCGGTGACCTCGTGCTCGGAGCCGATCGGGATCTCGGTGGCCACGGCGTGCGGGCCGAAGGCGGCCTTGAGCGAGTCGAGCGAGCGGAAGAAGTCGGCCCGCTCGCGGTCGAGCATGTTGATGAACACGAGCCGCGCCATCCCCAGCTCGGCGGCGCGCTGCCAGAGGCGGTCGGTGTTCACCTCGACGCCCATCACCGCGTTCACCACGAACACCGCGCCCTCGCACACGCGCAGCGCGGCGAGCGCGTCGGCCAGGAAGCTCGGCTCCCCGGGCGTGTCGATCAGGTTGATCTTGCGGCCGTCCCACTCGAACGACGAGAGCGCCGAGGAGATCGACATCTCGCGAGACTTCTCGTCCGCGGCCGAGTCGGCGACCGTCGTGCCGTCTGCCACCGAGCCGAGGCGGTTGATCGCTCCCGCCTGAAACAGGATCGCCTCGTTCAACGAGGTCTTCCCGCTGCCTCGGTGGCCAACCAGGGCCACGTTGCGGATCTTGTCGGCCTCCGTCCTGGGCATGCGCGCTCTCCTCTGTCGCCGGAGAGGGCACGATAACCCGCGCGGCGCGGGGCCGCCAGTGCGCCTAGTCCTGGTCGGACTGAAGTGCCGACTTGAGGCGCAGCACGGCCTTGGTGTGCAGCTGCGAGACGCGCGACTCGGTCACGCCCAGCACCTCGCCGATCTCGCGGAGGGTGAGGTTCTCGTAGTAGTAGAGGGCCACGACCAGCTTCTCGCGCTCCGGCAGCCGCGCGATCGCCTCGGCCAGGCGGTCCTTCGTCTCGGTCACGTCGAGCGCGGCGGCCGGGTCGACCGCGTCGGGGTCCTGGATCGTGTCCAGCAGCGACACCTGGTCGCCCGACGCATCGGACAGCGTCCAGAGCTCGTCGAGGGCGACGACCGACGAGTTCGAGATCCGCGTGAGGGCGTCCTGGAAGTCCTCGATCGACATCTCCAGCTCGGCGGCCACCTCGGCGTCCGTCGGCGCGCGGTGCAGCTGGTGCTCGAGCTTGGCGTTGGCCTTCTCGATCTCGCGCGCCTTGGCGCGGACCGAGCGCGGCACCCAGTCGAGCGAGCGCAGCTCGTCGATGATCGAGCCCTTGATCCGCGTCATCGCGAACGTCTCGAACTTGATCTCGCGACTCGGGTCGAAGCGCTCGATCGCCGAGATCAGGCCGAGGAGGCCGTAGGAGATGAGGTCCGCCTCCTCGACGTGCGCCGGAAGGCCCGTGGACATGCGGCCGGCCACGTACTTGACCAGCGGCGAGAACGCGAGCACGAGCTGCTCGCGCGCCCGTCCGTCGCCTGTGTCCTTGTAGCGGCGCCAGAGCTCCTTGAGCTCCACCGCCTTGACGCTGCTCTCGATAGCCATTCTCCGTCCCTGCCTACGCGCGCGGATGTGCCTTGGAGTACGCCTTCCGAAGGCGTCCCGACTCTATCCGAGTGTACGTCTGGGTCGTACTGATGCTGGCGTGGCCCAGCAGCTCCTGTATCGCGCGGAGGTCGGCGCCGCCCTCCAGCAGGTGGGTGGCGAACGAGTGCCGCAGCGTGTGCGGGGACACCCCGGCGCCGGTTGCGGCGCGGCTCGTGGACACCCGCAGGCGGCGGCGGACGTCCGAGGTCGAGAGGCGCCGGCCGCGCCGCGAGAGGAACAGCGCGGCCTCGGTGCGACCCCCCGGTCCCGCGCCGCCCTGGGCGGCGAGCTGCGAGCGCCCACGCGACAGGTATGCGTCGATCGCCCGCCAGGCGGGCTCGCCTGCCGGCACTATGCGCGTCTTGCCGCCCTTGCCGCTCACCCGCAGCTCCTCGCCGTCGGGGTCCACGTCGCCCACGTCGAGATTCACGATCTCCTCGGCGCGCAGGCCGGCCGCGTAGGCCAGCTCGAACATGGCGCGGTCGCGCAGCTCGAGCGGCGTCGAGCCGCTTCCTGCCGGGATCGATTCGAGCAGGGCGCCCACCTCGTCGGCGCGCAGGACGCGCGGCAGGTACTGGTCCTTCTTGGGCGTGGCGACCAGGTCGGCGGGGTTCGCCTCGAGCGACCCGCGCTCGACCAGGTGGCGGTAGAAGCTGCGAATCGACGCGAGCTTGCGGGCGATGGTCGAGCGCGACATCCCGCGCTCGGACAGCACCCCGGCGAAGCGGCGGAGCATGCGCGGATCGATCGCGCGCGGTCCGATCTCCTGGCGCGTGGCCCAGTCGGCGAGCTGCTGGAGGTCGACGCCGTACGCGCGGCGCGTCTTCTCGGCCATCCCCCGCGCGAGCAGCGCGGCGTCAAAGGTGGCGAGGTCGGCCCCCCACCTACCCTCGCTGCCGATGGGCTCGTTCTTCATCGACGTTCAGGACGGCCGCGTGGCCACCGCGCGGCAGCTCGCGGACGCCGGGCTCGTGGACGACGCCGACACGCCCGTGGCGCCGTGGCACCCGATCCAGGGACCGAGCGACGCCTCGACCATGTGGTACGCGGTGATGCGCAAGCGGACGCGGGGGATCTTCATCGGCACGCTCTGCATTCGACACACCGGGCGGCAGGCCTCTCTGGCCGAGGATGGCTGGGAGGAGGTGCCGGTCTCCGATATCGGGGCTGGGTAAGGGGTCCCGGGCACGGTTCGTCCTGCTCTGATCCCGGATACCGGGATCAAGTCAGGACGGATCCCTAATGGATGAAGATCGTGCTCCCGTAGGGGACGCGGTCGAAGAGGTCCTCGACGTCCGGGATCGACATCCGGATGCAGCCGTGGGAGGCGTTCGAGCCGAGCGAGCCGACGTCCTCGGTGCCATGGATGCCGGCGCCGCCGGTGATGCCGATCCAGCGCGCCTTGATCGGGTTGTCCGGTCCTGGCGGGATCACGCGGCCGGCGAGCTTGCCCGCCCAGTCGCTGTTCGGCACGTGCCAGACGGGGTCCACCTGCTTGTCGACGACCGGGTAGGTGCCGGCCGGGGTCTCGAGGCCCTGCATCCCGACCGCGATCGGGTAGGTCTTGACGGTGTGCAGGCGCTTGAGGAGCGTCAGCGTGTGCGTGTCGCGGTTCACGGCCACGACGGTCGCGTACTTCTTCACGAGGTCCCCGGTCGTGACCTTCGGCTTGGTCGACACCACCGACACGGCCACCTCGCGCGAGCCCTGCGGCTTCTCGAGGGCCTCCTGGAGGTCGGCTCGCAGCGGGTCCTCCCTGACCTCGCGCCCCTTCTTGGCCTTGACCGAGGCGAGCGTGCCGGTCGAGAAGTCGAGCGAGGCGTCCTGGGCCGGGCGGTTCAGCCCGTCGGCCACGCGCTTGACGAGCGCGGCGACCGCGGCCTTCGAGTAGCTCGCCTCGACGGGCACGTCGGCGTCGACCTTCCCCCCCACCACGCCGCGGATCGTCCGCGTGAGGACGTTCCCGTCGCGGCTTCGGTGAAGGGCCTCGTCGACCATCGCGCGGACGTCGATCCTGAGCTTGGCCTGCTGCGCCGTGAGGCGGAAGCGCTCGCCGTGGTAGGTCGCGTAGAGGGGCCGGTTCAGGCGCGCGACGAGCTGGTGCCGCAACTTGACACGAGCGTCGACGGTTTTCATGTCGCCGATGTCGATGCCGCCCGCCTTCACGCCCTTCGCGATGCGATCGGCGTGCGACGAGTCGTACGCATACACCGCGACCGCTCCTATCAGGAGGAAGGCCAGCGCTACCGACATAGAGATGAATGAGCGCTGCCTCATCAGTGGTTCGAGAATCTTAGAACTGGTTCGATGCGACCTGCGACAAACCCTGCAACTCAGCCTATGCTGCCCACGGTGAGCGCCAGGGTCCTGATTCGCACGGTTCTGGCGCTCGTCGCGGCCCTCGCACTGACCGCCGGCTCGGCTCAGGCGGCGTCGCGCAAGGTGCCGCAGGGATTCTTCGGCGTCAACAGCTCGGGCAACATCGAGATCCAGCCGGCGCCCGTCTGGTCCGCGCAGTGGGACAAGCTCGCCACCGCCGGCGCCGAGTCGGTCCGCGTGCTGTTCAACTGGGACATCGCCGCCAAGCACCAGGGCGCGCCGATCGACTGGACGCGCGACGACGCGATCGTCACCTTCGCGGTGAAGCACGGCATGGACATCCTGCCGGTCGTCGAGTACGCGCCGCCGTGGGCCAAGCTCTACAAGGACCAGGTCGCGTCACCCCCGAAGGGCACCGCCAACTACACGGCGTTCCTGCGCAAGCTCATCGAGCGGTACGGACCGAACGGGATGTTCTGGACGCTCAACCCGCTCCTGCCGAAGATGCCGCTGCGCGAGTGGCAGATCTGGAACGAGCCCGAGATCGCTTTCCACTGGTACCGCAAGCCGTTCACCCGCAAGTGGCAGCCCAAGGACGCGCTGCAGTACGTGACACTGCTCAAGGCGTCGTACAAGGCAATCCACAAGGCGGACCCGGGCGCCAAGGTCGTGCTCTCGGCACTCTCGATCGACTCGTGGCGCTCCCTCGACAAGCTCTACCGCTGGGGCAAGCTGGGCAAGAACTTCGACGTGGCCGCGCTGCAGGGCTACGCCGGCAAGCCGGACTTCATCGTCACCCTGCTGCACCGCTTCCGCGACGTGCTGAACCAGCACGGCGCCAGCAACATCCCGCTCTACCTGACCGAGATCACGTGGCCGGCGGCCAAGGGCAAGGCCCACCCGGGCTACACCACGGGGTACATGACGGGCTTCCTCACCGACCAGGCGGGCCAGGCCAAGCGGCTGTCGCAGGCCTACAAGCTGCTGGTCGATCCCAAGCTGCGCAAGAGCGTGAAGCTGCTGCGCGCCTTCTGGTACATCAGCGCCACCACCTACGCGGGCCGCAACGAGTTCGACTACTCGGGACTGCTCAGGTTCAGCCGCACGGCCGTCAAGCCGGTGCCCGCGTACACCGCGTATCAGAAGGCAGCCCGGGCGGCCGAGGGCTGCTCAAAGGGCACCAACGGCGCCTGCCGGTAGGCGCGCCGGGCGTTCCGCTCCGGCGGGCTCGTCGCCCGAGGCGTCGATCGATCGGCTTTCGAGGGGTGCACAGGAGGGGCTGTGCCAGGCGACGAGCCGGCTTGCGCGGGGCGCCGCTTACACCAGGCTGCGCCGAGCCACCGTGCTGCGCGCGATCGCGACGGCGAGCTTCACGCCGATCGCCAGGTAGATCGCGGCGTCGAAGAGCGCGTTCCGGCCCGAGTAGAACTTGCGGTAGAAGCGGCCCATCGAGCGGTGGAACGCGACGTTGTGCCGCAGCCCGCGGTGGCGCCCGCTGCGCCGCTCGTGAACCGTGGTGCCGCCCTTCACGTGCAGCACCGAGACGCTTCCGTCGTACCAGACGCGCCAGCCCGCGCGGTGGAAGCGGTAGCACCAGTCGAGGTCGTCCATGTAGAGCCAATAGCCCTCGTCGAGCAGGCCGACCTGCTCGAGCGCCTCGCGGCGGACGAGCATGAAGGCGCCGTTCAGCGAGTCGACGGGGCCGGCGTCGTGCTCGCCGAGCTCCGGCGCCTGGTACTGCCGCAGCCACTCCGGCGCGCGGCGCCAGCGCCCGATCCGCAGGAAGTAGGCGAGCGCCCCGAGGGGGGTCGGGAACGAGCGCTTGGCGGCGTGGTCGAACGTCCCGTCGCGCATCACCAGCCGGCAGCCCGACATCCCGACGTCCGGCCGCTCGTCCATCACGGCGAGCATGTGGTCGAGGGCCCCCTCGCTCACCTCGGTGTCGGGGTTGAGCACGAGCACGTAGTCCGCGCGGGCCTGGCGCAGCGCGACGTTGTTCGCGATGCAGAAGCCGGCGTTCCAGTCGAGCGCCTCGAGCCGCACCCACGGGAACTCGGAGCGCACCATCTCCACCGCGCCGTCGCTGCTGGCGTTGTCGACCACCCAGACGCGCGTCTCGCCCGACCGCGCCGGATGCTCCTCGAGCGACCGCAGGCAGGCGCGCAGGAGCTCGCGCCCGCCGGTCGAGTTCACGATCACTGTCTCGAGCCGCATCGCCGGGCGGAGCCTACGATGGTCGCGCCATGCCGGACCCGTCCGTCTCCGCGATCGTCGTGAACTACCGCCGCGCGGAGATGACCGGGCAGTGCCTGCGTGCGCTGACGAAGGCGCTGGAGGCGACCGGCGAGGCCACCGAGCTGGTGGTGGTCGACAACGGGTCCGGCGACGACTCGGTGACGGTGGTGCGCCAGAGCGCGCCGGGGGCGGTAGTCGTCGAGCTGCCCGAGAACGCCGGCTTCGCGGCCGCCGCCTGCGAGGGCATCCGCCGCGCGCGCGGCGAGTGGGTCCTGCTCGTGAACAACGACGTGATCGTCGAGCGCGGCTCGGTGCGCGAGCTGCTGCGTGCGGGGCGCACGGCCGGCGACGTCGGCTCGGTGGCGGCGCAGATGCGGTTCGCCGGCGGGCGCGGGACGATCAACTCGGCGGGCATCGGGGTCGACCGCCTGGGGATCGCGTTCGACAGGCTGCTGGGCGCACCCGTAGCGGCGAGCGAGGCCCAGCCCGTCGAGGTCTTCGGCGCCTGCAACGGCGCCGCCCTGCACCGGCGCCGGATGCTCGACGACGTGGGCGGGATCGACGCGAGCTTCTTCTTCTCGCTCGACGACGTCGACCTGGCCTGGCGCGCGCGGATGGGCGGCTGGCGCTGCCTCTACGCCCCGGCGGCGGTCGTGCACCACCGCCACGGCGGCACCGGACCGCACGCGTCCGACCTCAAGTACTTCCACGTGGGGCTGAACCGCGTGCGCACCGTGGCGAAGAACGCCGACCGCCGGCTGCTCGTGCGCTACGGGGTGGCGATGGTGGCCTACGACCTCGCCTACGTCGTGTTCGCCGCGCTCACCGACCGCACGCTCGCACCGCTGCGCGGCCGCCTGCACGGGCTGCGCGAGTGGCGCCGCTACCGCGTGGCCGGGGCCCGCCGGCGCCCGGTGGAGCTCGCGCCGGTGCGCGGCCCGCGGGCCGCGCTCGGCCGGCGCGCCGTGTGGCTCGAGCACTCGGGCGGGTCAGAAGGCGCCGCGGCCGCTCACGACGGTGGCGAACGTCTGGCAGAGGATCTTGACGTCCTTGCGCAGTGAGTAGTTCTCCACGTACTCGCGCTCGACCGACATGCGCTCGTTGAAGCTCAGCTCGCCTCGGCCGTGCACCTGCATCGGACCGGTGATCCCCGGCCGCATCTCGAGCCGGAAGCGGTCGGCCTCGCCGTAGCGGTCCACCAGCCAGACCTCCTCGGGGCGCGGCCCGACGAGGCTCATCTCGCCGCGCAGCACATTGAGCAGCTGGGGCAGCTCGTCGAGGCTCGTCCGCCGCAGCACGCGGCCCACGCGCGTGATGCGCGGATCGCCCTTGACCTTGAACGCGGGCTGCGTCAGCGCCTCGACGTCCACGACCTCGCCCAGGCGCTCCTGGGCGTCGGCGCACATCGTCCTGAACTTGAGCATCTCGAACGGGTCGCCGTTCAGCCCGGCGCGCGTCTGACGGAAGAGCGCGGGGCCGCGTGAGTCGAGCCTGACCGCCAAGGCGATGAGCGCGAGCAGCGGCGACAGGACGAGCAGCGCGACGCTCGAGCCGACCACGTCCATGATCCGCTTGAGCATCATCGACGAGCGCGAGGTGTCCCAGGTCCGGAACTCGATCAGCGGCAGCTCGGCCAGGTGGTGCAGGTCGACGGCGGTACCGAGCATCGCGCGCAGCGGCGGCGCGACGCTGAGCTTGACGCCGAGCGCGCGGCAGTCGGACGCGACCTGCGACAGCGTGTGCTCGTCCAGATCGTGCAACGCCACGATCACCCGCTCGACGCCCTCGCTCTCCAGGAGGCCGCGCCACTCGTCGAGGGTCACGCGGCGATGCTCGCCGCCCTGGTCACCCGCCGGGCGCGACTCGCTCGCGAGGCCGACGTGGCCGACGAGCGCCAGGTGGTGGCCGGTCTCCAGCGCGAGCTTGCGAGCGAACCCCTCGGCCAGCGTGCCCGACCCGACGATCAGGCCGCGCTCGGGCGGGACGATCCGGCGCCAGAGGACGCGTGCGAGCGCGCGGAGCACGAAGGCGGTCCAGAAGGCGGTCGCGCCCATGGCCAGCGCGCCGCCGACGGTCAGCAGGCTGCCCGGCAGGGCGACGAGGACCAGGCCCGTGCCGGTCGCGCAGAGCGCGACCCAATGGAACAGCGCCGACGACTCGTCGAGCGTCGTGTGGCGCAGGCGCACGTGGTCGCGGTCGTAGAGACCGCGCAGCTTCGCGAGCAGGAGCCAGGCCGGAGCGAGGGTCGCGATCCAGAGCGTCGTGGCGCTGCCCTCGCCCACCGCGAGCCCGGCCGCGGCCGCGGCCGCGAGGACGGCGAGCAGGTCGGCGGTGGCCAGCATCCGGCGCCGGAGCGCGTCCTTCCAGAATCCCCGCCGTGCAGCCCCGACGATCGGGGGTCGGGCAGGAGGGGCTCCCGCCACGTCGAGCTGCATCGTGCTCTCTCGATAGGCCAATTTCGTCCGGGCCCCCGCCTCCTGGGGTACGAACGCGCGAGTCTAGTCACGGTTGCGGTGCCGGCGACACCGCGGGCGCGAAAATCGGCGAGTTCGGGTTGAGCGTTCGCGCGCGGTGGAGCGACCGACGGGCGTCGGGGATATCCCCCGCCTTGGTGGCCAGCCGGGTGGCGACCAGCCAGGGGCGCCAATCCCCCGGATCGTCCTCGAGCGCCTCGCGGATCGCCCGGCGCGCTCCCGGCAGGTCGCCCTCGCGCTCGCGGACCAGCGCGAGCTGGAGCGACGGCGTGCCCGACCAGGGCTGGATCGCCTGCGCGTCGCGGGCGTCGGACGCGGCCGCCGTCAGGTGGCCGCGCGCGGCGGCCTCGCGGCTGTCGCTCAGCTTCGACTCCTCGGCGAACGCGAGCAGGCTCACGACGGCGGCCACCCACGCCACGGCCAGCACCGCGACCCCGAGGCCGAACCGCGACGACCCGCCGCGCGCTGCCGGGCGCAGGGCGGGGCCCGCCGCGACCGCCGCGATCACCACCACGGGCGCGAACGCCGCGGGCAGGTGCCAGGTCCAGTCGATGGCCGCCGATGCGACGCCGCACGCCAGCCCCGCCAGGCAGGCGCCGGCCGCCGCCCGCGTCTCGAACTCGTCAGGGCCGGCGCGGGCCGCGACGGCGGCCGAGAAGGCGGGCACGAGGAAGGCCGCCATCGCCAGCAGGCCGAGGAGGCCGAGCTCGGCGAGCACCTCGACGAACTCGGAGTGCGCGTTGCGGATGAAGTACGCGAGCGTGCCGTGCTGCGTCCACCACGCCTCGTAGCCGCCCGCGCCGATGCCGCGCAGGGGCTCGCTGCGGAACGCGTCGACGCCGGCCTTCCAGAACTGGTAGCGGCCGTTGCCCTCCGCGCTCGAGAGGTGCCGTGCCACGAACCCGCGCTCGGGTCCCGGAGCCACCGGCGGCTTCTTGAACTCGTCGATCCGGTGCCCCGGGTTCGCCGCGACCAGCACGACGAGCGCCGCCACGACCAGTGCCGCCCACGTGACGGCGGTCATGGCGCGCGGCACCCGCAGCCGTTCGAGCGGAGTGTCGAAGAGGAGCCGCACGAGCGCGATCGCCGCGGCGATCAGCAAGCTGGCCGCGAGCATGTCGTGCCCCTGCGACGCCGCATCGGGCGCGTGGATCCGCCCGTCCACGAACGACTCGCGCCCGTTCGCGATCCCGATCAGGATCGCGGCACCGACCCCGCCGAAGAGCACGACGGCGGCGAGCCGGGCCCGAGCGGGGCCGACGGCGAGCAGCACCACCAGCCCGACGCCGAGCGCGAGCACGCCGCCGCGTGAGGAGGTGAGGTAGAGGACCAGGCCCGGGACGACGATCGCCGCGGTGGCCAGCGCGCGGACCGTGCGCGTGCGGGCGTGCGCGCCGAGCCAGGCCAGCAGGATCGCGGCGAGCCCGGCGAGCGCCCCGAGCGCGTTCCAGTAGTTCAGCGGGTAGCTCAGCCGCGTGCGCACGGACGGCAGCAGCTCGATCAGGTCCTGCTTCGGGAACAGCGACGGCTGTACGCGGCTCCCGAACGCCAGTGCCGTGACGAGGAAGAGCCCGAGCGCGAGGCCCCCGAGCCACGCCCGGGCGCTGCCCGCCGGCGAGGCGAGCACCACGAGCGCGAACAGCCCGAGGTAGCCCGCCACCCGGACGACCTCCCCGAAGGCCCGGCCGCCGTCGCCGGCCCAGCCCATCGAGAGCGCCGTGAGCAGCGCCAGCGCCAGCAGGCCGGCGCCCGCGACGAGCGCCGGTGCTCGGGCGCGCGCCCGTGGCCAGAGACCGAAGACGAGGCCCAGCCCGACGGCCCACCACAGAACCAGCGCGGCGCCGGCGCGGAACTGCGGGCCGTAGCCGCCACCCGGGAGGGCGACGCTTAACACGCCAACCGCTACCGCTGCCGCTATAACGTGTTCGATCAGATGACCGTGATCCGCACCGGCAGCTCCCGAACGACCGCGCGTCTCGCCCGCCATCGTCGCGCTCATCGCGCGCATGGTAGGAACGCGGGGCTCGCGACCGCGGCGCTCCTGGTCGCACTGGCCGTCCCGGCCACCGCGCCGGCGCAGCTTCCGCCCAACAACGGCGGGGTCGACCAGTACGTGGCGCCGGTCCCCGACTCGCGCGGCGACCGGCCGGCCAACCCCGGGCACCACGGCGGCGGCTCGTCGCAGCTCCCGGACCGGGTGCGCAGCTCGCTCCCGGCCGGCGAGGAGGGCGCCGTGCTCGCGCGGCTCGCCACCGATCCCGGCTCGGGCGCCCCGACCGGGAGTGGCGGGGACGGCTCGAGCAGCGGCAATGGCGATCGCGACCACTCCGGCGCTGGTGTCGCGGGCGGCGGCGGCTCGGGTGGCTCGGGTGACGGCTCGGGCTCGGGCGGCGGCGTCGCCACGACGGGCGGCACCGCCGAGAAGAACGTGAGCCCGGTCTCGGCCATCACCAGCTCGATCTCCGACGATCCGGCCGTGGCGGTCACGGTCGCGGCGATCCTCGGCCTCACGCTCGCCATCGCGGCGGTCGCGGTCACGCGGCGGCGCCGCAGCGGCCGCGGCGGCAGCGGCGGCGCGAGCACCGGCAGCACCAGCTGACGCGCCGCGCTCAGCACACGGTCACGCGGCGCGCCGCGCGGATGGCCACCTGCCATGACCGCGGCGAGCGGTCCGGATTCGCCTGGACCAGGGTCGCCGCCCCGGAGCGGTCGAGCACGGCGGCCGGGCCCGCGTAGGCCCGCGCGAAGCGCCGCACCCGCACCGCCACGGGGCGGTGGTCCGAGGGCTTCCCGCGCGGGACCACGACCACCCCGGTGCTCGGGAGGGCGAACGTGGCGACCACCACCCGGCCGGGCGGCGTGTTCACGGCCACGCAGCGTCCCTTCTGCTTGACGAACGCGGCGGCTGACCCGCCGACCGCCACCCGCGTTCCCGGGCGCGCCGCGACGCCCCTGCCGCCGGCGCGCGTGAAGGAGACGGACGTGCGCCGCAGCAGCGCATCCGCGCGCCGCCGGGCTTCGGGCGATGCGGAGGCGAGCTCCCCCGGCGCGAGCGCGGCCGAGCCGAGGTCGTCGCGCGCGGCCAGGTACTGGCGCGCGGTCACGCCCGGCGCCCGGACCGGGTCCACCCGCAAACCGGGCGGCACGTGCCCCGCGGTCAGCTCGGCGGCGGCCAGCTCGGACCTCAGGACCTCCGCGTCGGAGCGGCGGTCGCCTCCGTCGTGCACCAGCCAGCCCGCATTGGCGAACGCCAGCAGCGCACCGGCCGCGGCCAGAGCGATGAGCACGGGCCGGCGCGGGACCCTCACCCCGCCCGCGAGCTCCGCGACCGTCAGCAGGACCAGCACGCCGCCTGGGTACACGTAGCGGCCGGCGAAGGCATCGCCGCCCGCGGACTGCGTCGCGCCGGTGAAGAGCCAGTACGACGCGGCGATCGCGACCAGTGCCGCGGCGCGCGGCGACAGCCTGCCGAGGTGCAGCGCGCGCCGGGCCGCGAGCGCGACCGCCGCCGCGAGCAGCAGGTAGCCGAGCCCCTCGAGCAGCGCGTGGTAGCCGTGGCCGGCGGTGCCGGTGCCGAGCGGCAGCGCGAGCAGCGAGTCGATCGCGTTCGCGGCCATGCGGATCGCGTACCCGAGGGCGCCCAGCGGCCGGAACGGGCCGCCGAGCCCGTCGTCGGCGGCGTAGAGCAACCACCAGACCCCGTACGCCGCGAGCGGGCCGAGCGGGATCCACAGGCGGCGGCGGTCGCGCTGGAACAGGAGCTCGACGGCCGCGCCGAGCGCGAAGCACACTCCGAGCTCCCAGGTGAGGAGCGACAGGAGCAGGAGCCCGCACGCCGCCACGTCGCCGCGGCGGTCCTTGCGCTCGAGCGCGAGCAACGCCGCGATGCCGGCCATCAGCGAGCTCTGGATGCCCAGGCTCGCCATCGAGAGCAGCACCGCGGAAGCCGGCCCGAATACGACGATCGGCGCGGTGAGCGCCGCCGCAAGGCGCCAGCCGACGCGGTCGCGGGCGTACGTGAAGACGAGCGCCGCGCAGCCGGCGTGGGCGGCTGCGGCGAGCAGCCGGTAGGGCCAGTAGTGGTCCAGCCCCACGGTGGCGAACAGCGCCCTGTAGACCGCAACGAGGAGCGGCACGAAGTGGCGGTCCAGCGGCTCGAGGAAGGCGTGGGCGCCACCGCCGCGACGGCCGGTCACGAACGCCCACTCGTGCCCGAGGAAGGTCGTGCCGCGCCCCGCCCAGAGGACCACCACGGCGGCGAGCGCGAAGACGGCCGCCGCGGCCACGGCCCCGCCCCGCGGAAGGCGGGACTCGGGCGGAGCCCGTCGCGCCGCCGCGGCGCCCGTGGGCGGCCTGAGCCAGCCGATCGCGGCGCCGAGCCATCCGGGGCGCTCAGCGGCCGGCGCCGGCGACCGGACGACACCGGCGGGCGGCGCTACCGCAAGCGCCATGAGCCACACGGCCGCCGCCACGCCCAGGCCCGCGAACGCCGCGGCGACGGCGCTGGGCCGCGGGGGGAACTCGCCCGGGAACGCGCTCGCGACCCGGTCGGGCCACCGCTCGGCTCGCGGCGCATGCGCGCGCGGGCCGACGACCAGGCGCGTTGCAGGCGCGGCCACGAGGCGCTCGACGTTGGCGAGGTACCGCTCCCCGAAGGCGCGCGCCTTCGGCGCGAGGTGGCCGCGCAGTCGCGCCCTCGTGCTTCGCGCGGCGGCGCTCCAGGTACCGATCGCATGGCGGCCGCTCGCGTTTGCCAGCTGCGGGCCCAGCGCGTTCACGAAGTCGCGCGCGCCGGCGGGCGTGCCGCTCGACGCGGTCACTAGGAGGCCGCGATCCACGGGCAGCCGCACGATCGTGGTGCGGGCCCAGTCGCGGCTGGCCCCGCCTGCGTTCACCGCCGTCTGCCGGCGCAGCTCCGGGTCGCGCAGCAGGGCGCGGTAGTACGCCGGGTCGCGCACCACCGGGAGCAGCGGCGCCTTGGCCGGATAGATCTCGATCGACGCGTGGAACCGGGGCTGCCGGCCGGCGTCGAAGGCCAGCGGGCCGAGCACGAGCAGCAACGCGAAGCTCGCCCACAGGGCACGCCGGCGGCGTGACTCGTGCGCCGCGGCCGGCGCGACCGCGCGCGCAGCCCGCCGGCAGGCCTCCTCGGCGGCCGCGAGCCGGCGCCGGACGGCGCCGGTCACGCCGGCGCCTCCGTGCGTGGATCGCCAGGAAGCGCGAAGGCCATGGCGACGGCGACGCCGAACAGGCCCCATGCGACCACCTTGCCGGGCTGCTCCACGTACTCGCCCGTGAGAGCGAGCGCGAGGAAGGCCACCAAGCCCGCCAGTGCAGCCAGGCCGCCGCCCC
>JBJMLK010000108.1:0-10359 GCA_045805345.1 Thermoleophilaceae bacterium
CCGTGCCGTAGGTGGCATCCCGATCGCCGTCCGCGGTCAGGCGCGCGACGAACGATTCGTAGTCGTCGGCAGAGGTCCAGCCGCTCACCAGGATCTTGCCGTCGGGCTGAAGCACCAGTGCGGTCGGGTGGGCCGCATCGGGGCGCAGGCCGATCCCCCGCACGCCGCCGTCGCCGAAGTCGGGGTCGCGGCTGCCGTCGGGCAGGTAGCGGGCGACGTAGAGGTTGGAGACGCAGCAGTTGCCACCTCCGGCGACCACGATCTTGCCGTCCGGCTGGACCGCGACCGCGTCGATCTGGCTGCCGTCGATCGAGTAGTGGTCGAGCACCGTTCCGTCGCCGCCGCCGAAGCTCGGATCGAGCGTCCCGTTCGGGAGGTAGCGGGCGAGCGCCGGGCCGAACGAGTCGCCGGCGGGCGCCTCGGGCTCGGAGTCCGGCGAAGACGCAGCGCCGCCGACGACGATCTTGCCGTCCGCCTGCAGCGCCATCCCGTTCGCGACTGCGTTGCTTCCCCCGAGGGGCGTGAGGACGGCGCCGTCCCCGCCGAAGCTGCGGTCGAGGTCGCGCGAGGCGGCGACCGCGGGGGAGGCGAGGAGGAGGGCCGCGACGAGCGCGGCGCCGAGGTGGCGGAACGAGCGAAGCAAGGTCATGTGGCCGGAGTCCTTTCCTGAAACCTTCTCCAGGATGCCCCAGATGGCGCCCAGGCGCAAGAGTGGGTCAGCGGGTGGACTGGAAGAGCTCGATCGGATTTCCCGACGGGTCCTCGATCAGCACCTGGTTGCCGCCGACGCCGGTCACCGGCTCGGTGCGGAAGGCTGCGCCCGCCGCGCGAAGACGCTCCACCTCGGCGGCCAGATCGTCCACCTCGATCTGAAAGCGGTTCCAGCCGCCCGGCTCGGGCGTGCCCGCCGTCGTGGTCTGGCCGCCGCCGCCCTGCCCGCTGGGGGCGCTCAGCAGCAGCCGCAGGTCGCCGCGCGCGAGCATCGCGAACGGCGGCGCGGGGCGCATCACGACCTCGAAGCCGAGTGCGTCGCAGTAGAAGGCGAGCGCGGCGTCGACGTCGTCGACGATGTAGCGGACGCTGACGCTCACCGTGCGGAGTCCAGGTCGGCCCCGGCCAGCTCCCGCTCCACCCGTGCGCGCACGCGCTCGCACACCTCGCGCGTGACCGGGCCGGCCTCGTAGGAGCCCACGCCCTCGATCTCGGTCACCGGCAGCACCTCGAACGACGTGCCCGCGCTGAACGTCTCGTCGGCGCCGGGCAGCGCGTCCAGCTGGACCTTCCGCTCGGTCACCTCGTTCTCCTCGAGCACCCGCCGCCGCGTGATCGAGTCGAGGATCGTGTCGTCCTCGAGCGGCGGCGTGTAGATCCGGCCGTCCTCGACCCAGAAGAACGACGACCGCGTGACCTCGAGCACCTGGCCGCTCGGCGTGACGAGCAGCGCGTCGTCGTAGCCGCGCTCGCGCGCCCGGCGCGCGGCCAGCATGTTGGCCGCGTACGACAGCGACTTGGCGGCGTGCAGGAGCGGCGTCGGCAGGTGGTGCTCCACGGACAGGCGGAGCGTGTCGCCGTGGCCCGGCATCCGCTCGAGCAGCGCCACGCGGTGGCCGCCGCGGGTGATCACCAGCCGCAGCAGCAGGTCGCGCCCGTCCGCCAACTCGCACGCCGTGAGCGCGTCCTCGCGCACGGCCGCGAGGTCGGTCTCCAGCATCAGCGTCTCGGCCGAGCGCGCCATGCGCCGCATGTGGTCGTCGAGCGCGAACGGTCGCCCCGCGTACAGGCGCACCACCTCGAACGCCCCGTCGCCGCGCAGCAGGCCCTCGTCGGTTGCCGGCACGCGGGCCTCGCCGACCGGCATCACCCGGCCGTCGAGCACGCACTCGCCGGGGGCCGCGCTCACGCCGCGGCCCGCCCAGCCGCGCTCGCGAACGCCCGGCCGCGCTCCTCGAAGTTCCGGAACTGCACGTAGCTCGGCGCGGCCGGCGAGAGGAGCACGGTGCCGCCGGCGGAGAGGGCCGCCGCCGCGACCGCCACGGCCTCGTCCACGTCGGCGGCGAGCGCGGTCGCCGGCGAGCCGTTCCCGAGTGCGTCCACCTCGGCCACGATCCGCTTGCCCGTGTCCGGCAGGCCCACGACCAGCTCCACCGTCGAGTCCACGATCGCCGCCGCGAGCTCCGTGTACTCCTGGCCGCGCTCGTAGCCGCCCGCGATCAGCGCGATAGGCGCGTCGGCCAGGGCGTTCAGCGCGGCCATGGCGGCGGCCGGTGTCGTGGAGATCGAGTCGTTCACGAACGTCACGCCACCATACGTGGCCACTGGCTCGAGGCGGTGGGGAAGCGGCTGGAACGACCGCAGCGCGTCGCCGAGCGCCGCTGGGTCGAGCCCCAGCTCCTCCACTGCGGTCAGCGCCGCGCACGCGTTGAGCGCGTTGTGCACGCCGCGCAGCTGCAGCGTGCCCGGCTCATACAGCAGCTCGGCGCCGAGCCGGATGCCGCCGCGCTCGTCGGCGTGCAGCGACCGCTCGTCGCCGAACCAGCGCACGTCGACCAGCTTCTCGGCCAGCGCCGTCAGGCGTGCGTCGGCGTGGTTGAGCACCGCCACCGTGTCGCTGCGCTGGAGGAACATGTTGGCCTTGTCGGCTGCGTAGCGCTCGGGCGTCCCGTGCCAGTCGAGGTGCTCCGGGTGGATGTTCAGAAGGACGCCGATCGAGGGTCCGCGCTCGAGATCGGCAGCCTGGAAGCTCGACAGCTCGAGCACCCAGACGTCTGGAGCGGGGTCGACGCTGAGGATGTCGAGCGGCGCGCGGCCAACGTTGCCGCCGAGCACGGCCGGCACGCCGCTCTCATTCAGCAGGTGCGCGACCAGGGACGACGTCGTGCTCTTGCCCTTCGTGCCGGTGACCGCCACCACGCGCTCGTCGTCGTGCTCCTCGAACCAGAGGTTGGTGCCCGTCGTCAGCTCGACGCCGGTGGCACGGAGCCGCTCGACCTCGGGCCGGTAGCGGCTGACCCCCGGCGAGCGGATCACCACCTCGCAGCCGGCCAGCCGGCCGAAGCCGTCGGCGCCGTCGGCGAACGCGGCGCCCGCGCCGAACGCCTCCCGCTCGGGCTCCGGCGTCGGCTGATCGGTGTAGATCACGACCTCGCGAGCGGGGTCCTGCCCGTGCAGCGCGCGATGTGCCGCGAGGCCCTCGCGACCGGCGCCCCACACTCCCACGCGGCGGCCGGCCAGGTCAGCGAAGCGCATCGCGCAGGCGCTCCGGCACGAAGTGGTCGTCGGCCGGCTCGAGGAACGGCTCGGGGTCCACGCTCGAGGCGAATGCGGGAGGGAGGTGCGCGTGCGCCCAGGCCGGACTGCGTCGCACCAGCTCCATGGCCGCGGCCGACTCCGCGAGCGTGCCGACGCACTCGAGCGGCTTGCGCTCGGCGAGCCCGAGCAGCTCGGCGAACCCCTCCGCCTGCTCCGGCTCGTCGAGCAGGTCGCGGCCGTAGATCCGCACCAGGCGCTCCGGCTCCATCCACGGCGCCAGCGCGAGGAACACGAAGCGGCACTTGGGGCAGTCGCCGCACCAGCCGCTGCCGCGGCGCGCCGGGTCGCGGCGGAACACCGAGTTGCAGCTCGTGAAGGCGTGGTCGTAGGCGTCGTGGCGCGCGAACGCGCGCGCGATCGCCAGCTCCGACCAGGGGCGCAGGAACGAGAACCAGTCGAGCCCGGGCGCGCGGCGCGCCAGCTCGTCGCGGAGCAGGCGCTCGAAGGCGATCCCCTTGCTCCACTGGTGGTTCACCTCCACCCCGTCGTGCACGAGCGTGGGCTCGGACGCCGAGTCCTCGTTCGACATCGCGATCGCGTCCCAGCCGTACAGCGGCGCGGCGAAGCAGGCGATGGCGGAGACGACAGCCGTGACCGGCACGTGGCCGTTCAGCGCGCCCGCAGCGTTCAGCTCGCCGAGGTTCGGCGACAGCTCGCGCTCCACCGCGACGTGCTCCACGCCCGCGACCTCGATCGTGCGGCGGATCGGCTCGGGGTTGCCGACCGAGAACGCAACGATCGGCTCGCCTGCCCCCTTCAGCGCCTCGAGCGTGACGATCGAGTCCTTGCCGCCGCCGATCGGGACCGCCGTGCGGCGCGGAAGCTCCAGCGGCGGCGCGGCCGGCGCTTCAGGAGCCGCCGCCGCGAAGCGCGCCCGCTCGCGCATGTCGATTCCGTTCACGTAGCCGAGCTCCGCGAGCCCATCCGTGTAGAGCGCCTCGAGGAGCGCGGAGCCCGGAGCGTCGATGGCGGCCGGCGCGGCGGTCTTGTAGTAGCTCACGCCGGCCACGAGGTGCAGCAGCTCGAGCAGCGGCTCGCTCGGCTCGCCCGCGGCGTCCGGGAAGCGGATCCGCTCGACGAACTCCACCTCGTCGTCGAGCGCGTACTCGAGCACCGCGGTGCGGTCCTCGTAGCGGCGGCCGGTGAACCTGAAGGCCTCGAAGCGCGCGGGATCGAAGCGCCGCGCGGCGGCGGCGGGGGACGTAGGCATCGCGCTCCAGCTTACGGGCGCTGGAGACGGCTGATCTAGAGGCGCGCCAGCACCTCGGCGGCGGCGCGCTCGCCCGACTGCGCCGCGCCGTCCATGTAGCCCGCGCCACGGGTCGCGGTCTCGGTGCCGGCCCAGTGCAGGCGGCCGATCGGCGGTCGCAGCGTGTGGCCGTAGTCGAGCATCACGCCGGGCGGCATGATCCCCACGTAGCAGCCGCGCGACCAGCGCTCGCGCAGCCAGTCGTGCTCCACGTAGTCCACAGGCTTCTTCGCCTTCGGCCCGAAGTAGCGCGCGAGGCAGTCGACCGCGGCGGCGCGGCGCTCGGCCGGCGAGCGGTTGGTGAAGTGGCGCGCCGCCTCCCCCTCGAAGAACGTGAGCAGGACGCCCGGCTTGCCGCTCGGCGGGCTGTTGTCCCAGCTCACCCGGCAGGGCCCCTGGTCGCTGATGGTGAAGCCGGTCAGGCCGTCGTCGCGCCAGAACGGCCGGTCGTAGAAGACGTTGGCCTTGATCACCGAGCCCATCGGGAAGCGCTGCAGGAGCTGGGCGCGCAGCGGCGGCAGTACCGGGGCGAAGCGGATGTCCCCCTGCAGCGCGGGCGGAATCGCCACTACCGCGCGCTTGCAGTTGACCACGGCGTGCCGCGACTCGATCGACACCCCGTTCTTCGACTGCTCGATCCGGAAGACGGGCGAGTTCCTGATCACCCGCGTGCCCAGGGCGTGAGCGACCTTGATCGACACCTGCTGCGAGCCGCCGACGAACCGGCTCTCCTGGTAGCCGAGCGGCGTCGAGATGAGGTTCTCGAGCGTGCCGGCGGACGCGATGTAGAAGGCGAGGTAGAGGAGCGAGACGTCGCGCGGCTGGCAGGCGAGGATCGCCTCGGCGCCGAGGGTCAGCAGGCGCCTTCCGTAGTCCGACGTGGTGTTGGCGCGCACCCACGTCTCGAACGTCTGACCGTCGTACTCCGCCGCCTTCGCCGCCTTCCAGGGCGCCTTCGAGCCGACCTCGCCGGCGATCTGGTCGAGCTTCAGGATCGCCGTGGCGGCGTCGAGCAGGCTCGGGCTGGGCGGCAGCTCCGCGGTCGGCTGCCACGGGTAGGTCTGGCGGACGCCGCCCTCGTAGCCCACGTCCTTGCCGTCGTCCGGGTAGTAAGTCGGGAAGGTCTTGACCCCCACTTCCTTGGCGAGCGCCGCTATGCGCGCCTGTGACGGACCGTAGCTCGAGCTCTTGGTCTTGATCCACTGGCCGCCGACGTCGACCCACGTGCCGTGCTTGTGCTGGGTGAACGTCCGGCCGCCGACGCGCTCGCGCGCCTCGATCACCACGACGTCGCCCACGCCCTTCTGGACCAGGCGGCGCGCCGTGGTGAGGCCGGCCAGGCCGCCGCCCACCACCGCCACGTCGGCCTTCATGTGCCGGCGCCGCGGCTTCCTGCGCGCTGCGGCGGCGGTGCGCGGAACGGCCGCGGCCGCCGCGCCGGCGGCGGCGCCACCCACCAGCGAGCGGCGGGTGACCCCGCTACGGGCCAAGCTCGACCACCTGCTCGTAGGTGCCGCGGTCGAAGAACGGGATGTCGCCCATGCTCGCGGCACCCTGCGAGCTCGTCTCGTACATCTGGCGGTGCTCGCGCCACTTGGCGGGCTTCTTCGAGCCGAAGCGCTTGGCCAGGATCCCGAACGACTTGGCCGCCAGCGACCGCAGGGTCCCCCGCGGCAGGTGGCGCAGGGCGTAGACCTCGCCCCAGTTCGACTCGAGCAGGTGCGAGCCGCCCTGGGTGTCGAGCACCGAGTCCACGCCCGGGCCGTGGTAGCCGCGGAACATCCGCTTCTGGGCCTCTGCCGTGAACGTGCGCCACCCGGCCTCGCCGGGCGCGACCCTGCCGTGGGCGTCGGTGACCGCGAAGTTGCCCTGCCAGCGCAGGATCGTGCGGAGCACGGTGCGCGCCCTGCCGCGCGCGCCGTGGGCGATATGGCGCAGCCGGCCGTCCATCAGCACGCGCTGCTGGGCGTGGTAGCCGCTGAACGCGTCCACGGCGCGCGTGCGGACGAACCCGCCGCCCGCCTTGTGCGCCTTGCGCACCCGCAGGCGCAGCACGCCGGAGCGGTGCTGCGCGCCGAGCAGCCGCTCGCGCGCCGGCACGTCGCCCTGCGTCCAGCCCACCGACGGCATGTTGTTCCAGTTGAACAGGTAGCCCTGCTTCGGATCGATCACGTGCGGCCGCTGGCGCGGGCTGAGGAAGCCGCGCCACTCGGCGTTGCCGGTGCCCGGGTAGGGAAGCCGCTCGTCCCACGAGCGCGGCTTGATCTGGAGCAGGCCCGGGTGCCAATAGCCGATGTGGCCCTTGTCGTCGGCGGCCATCAGGTTCTCGTTCCAGGTGAGCTTGGCCGCCGCGCGGTTCACGTCCTTGACCGATGACGCCGCGTTCACCTCGGCCAGCCCGCGCAGCGTGCCGACCTCGTGCTTCCAGATCGCGTAGCGGCGCGCGTAGGCCACGTCGCCGCCGTGCGCCTGCACCGGACCGTGGATCGTGCGGCAGAGGCGCACGTCCTTGGAGCCTGACTCGGGCGGGTGCGCGCCGAGGATGTCCGTCGGCGGCGACCGGTACTGGATCGTCTCGGTCCGGCAGTTCATGTCCAGCCGCTGGCCCTTGTAGAAGTAGCTCTCCGGGCCGGCCACCTGCTCGGCGTAGAGGTCGTCGTCGTCGGTCAGGCCGCTGGTCAGCCCCCAGGCCACGTGCTTGTTGTGGCCGATCCCGATCACCGGGACCCCGGGCGCCGTCGTGCCGCGCACGTCCACGCCCGGCCCGTGCAGCTCCATCTCCACGAACAGCTCGGGGATCTGGAAGCCGAGCTGCGGGCCGTTCCAGAGGGTCGCGGTGTGGCCCGGCCCGCGGATCGCCCACATGTTGGAGCCGCCGTGGTGGCCGAGCGCGCCGATCAGCGGCAGCCGGCGGGCCTCGGCGGCCGCGCCACCCCCGCCGCCTGTGTTGGCCGAGTCCGTCTCCGGCAGCGGCAGCGACAGCGCGAACGTACGCGACCGCACGTACGCGGCGCGCTCCTGCTTGCGTGTGCGCCTCGGCTGCGCCGGGAAACGGCCGGACGAGCGGGGCACCGTCACGATCTGGTGCTTGTCGCGGATCGGGAGGAGCTTGTTGAACAGGCCGGGGCCGAAGGAGCGCAGCGCGCGCACGTTGTTCAGCTCCTCGCCGTCGTCGCTCGGCACCGTGCGCGCCAGGTAGATGCCGATCGCCACCGAGTCGTCGACCTTCCAGTCGGCGGGACCGGAGGGCTCGCCGACCGCCGCGAACTCGCCCGGCATCTCGTTCGGGTGGCTGCGCACCTCGGCGATGTACGCGTTGATGCCGTCGGCCATGCTCTTGAACCGGGCGCGCAGCGGCGCCGGCAGCGCCGCCAGCTGCGCCGCGCGCTCGGGCTGGGTGTAGAAGTCGCGGCGTATCTGGGTGTCCATCGGCACGTAGCTCTTCCCCAGGATCTCGGCCAGATGACCGGTGGTCGCGCGCCGGAAGAGCTCGAGCTGGAACAGCCGGTCCTGGGCCACCGCGTAGCCCGCGCCGAACCACACGTCGTCGGTGGTCTTGCCGCGCACGTCGGGCACGCCGAACTTGTCGCGCCGGATCGTCACGCCCGCGCGCGGCGACTGGGTCGACGCCGCCGGCAGGTAGAACATGTCCGGCTTGAACCGGTGCTTGAAGAACAGCGGCAACTGGTCCTTGAGGTGCGGCGAGCCGGTGCCGCTGGCGACCCCCGAGATCGACACGTAGCCGCTCTGGCCGGGTGGCAGGATGTCCTCGGCCCGGTGCACGCGCGCCGTGGCGGCGGCCGGGGCGAGCAGCGCGACGGCGGCGCCCGCCGCGATCCAGCTCCCCACTCGTCGTCCCAGCACCAGCGCGATCCTACCTGCCGCCTGCGCCGCGGGGTGCAGCCCGATCCGCCACGATGTCAGGGTGGAGACGGCCCACGACCGCCACGTGACGAGCAGCGAGATCGAGCGCGTACGGGGCGGGGAGCGCCAGACGGACCGCGACGACCTCGCGGTGGAGGAGCCGCTCGAGATCCGGGTCGACGGCGAGCCGCTGGCGGTGACCATGCGCACGCCCGGCGAGGACGAGGCGCTGGCGGCCGGCTTCCTGGCCGGCGAGGGGTTGATCGCCGGTCCGCACGACCTGGTGGACGTGGGACCCACCGACGACCTGGCGGCCAACGTGGTGGAGGTCCGCACGCGCGCCGGGCTGCGCCGCGACCCGTCCGCCGAGCGCCGTTTCTACCTCAGCTCCTCGTGCGGGGTGTGCGGGAAGGGCGCGCTCGAGTTCGTGCGCCAGGAGGCGGCGCCTTCGGAGCCCGGCCCGCCGGTCGACAGCGATCTGGTCCGGCGCGCGCCGGCCGAGGCGCGCCGGCGCCAGCGCGGCTTCGAGCGCACGGGCGGGCTGCACGCCACGGCTCTGTTCGACCCGGGTGGCGAGCTGCTCGCGCTCCACGAGGACGTGGGTCGTCACAACGCGATGGACAAGGCGATCGGCGAGCTGCTGCTGGCCGGCCGCTTCCCGCTTCCGGGCGTGCTCGCGTGCCTGAGCGGGCGCGCCTCGTTCGAGCTCGTGCAGAAGGCGAGCCTGGCCGGGCTGGCCGGAATCGTGGCCGTCGGCGCGCCGTCGAGCCTCGCGGTGGAGCTGGCCCGCGACCGCGGGATGCTGCTCTGCGGCTTCGTTCGCGATGCCTCGTTCAACATATATTCGGGCGCTGAGAGACTCTCGTAACGAGGGGCGTATCCTGGGTCGTGTGAGCGACTCCGTTGTCGTCGAGCGCGTCATCGAGGAGCTCCTCCGGAAAGGCGAGGAGGCCGGCACGATCGAATTCGCCGAGGTGGCGGAGGCGGTCGAGGGCCTCGACGTAGACGAGGAGCGGATCGAGGACCTGTACCGCGAGGCCCGCCGCCGCGGCATCGAGGTGACCGAGAACGGCGCGCGGCCCGACAACCCCGAGGCGGCGTACACCCACGAGGTCGTGGCCGAGGCCACGAGCGACTCGCTCCAGCTGTTCCTGCGCGACATCTCGCAGCGCCCGCTCCTGACGGCGGCCGAGGAGGTCGACCTCGCGAAGCGCATCGAGCGCGGCGACCAGGCCGCGAAGGACCGGATGATCGAGGCCAACCTGCGGCTGGTGGTCTCGAACGCCAAGCGCTATCGCGGCGCCGGCCTGCCGTTCCTCGACCTGATCCAGGAGGGGATCCTCGGCCTGATCCGGGCCGTGGAGAAGTTCGACTACCGGCGCGGCTTCAAGTTCTCGACCTACGCGACCTGGTGGATCCGCCAGGCGATGCAGCGCGGCCTCCAGCACCAGGCGCGGACGATCCGGATCCCCGTCCACATCGGCCAGGAGCTGAGCCGGCTTCGCGCCGCGGAGCGCAAGCTGGGCGCCGAGCTGGGGCGCGATCCGACGGACCCCGAGCTGGCCGCCGCGCTTGGCATCGATCCGGCCCACCTCGACGAGCTCCGCGCCGCCGAGCGCGTGCCGGTGTCGCTGGAGACGCCGGTCGGTGGCGAGGGCGAGGCCGAGCTGGGCGAGCTGCTCGCCGCCGAGGGCCCGACGCCGCTCGAGGAGGTGGCCGTCGAGCTGGAGGAGGAGTCGATTCGCCGGGCGCTCGAGCGGCTCGACGACACGGCGCGGCGAGTGATCGAACTGCGCTTCGGGCTCGGCGGGCGCGAGCCGATGACTCTGCGCGAGGTCGCGAAGATCCTCGACCTGTCGGCCGAGGGCGTGCGCAAGCTGGAGCGGCGCGCTCTGCGGCGACTGGCCGAGGAGCGCGAGCTGCAGGCGCTCGCCGCC
>JBJMLK010000109.1:0-9704 GCA_045805345.1 Thermoleophilaceae bacterium
GTAGAAGTCGGCGGCGCGCGCGCCGACGCCGCGCAGGGACGGCCCCTGACCCTTCACGTTCCCGACCCCCGCGACCGGCGGGTGCCGCACCCCCCGGCCGGCGATCCCGTGGCACGACGAGCAGTTGGCCGCGTACAGCTGCGAGCCCTGCTCGACGAGCGGCAGGTTGCGAATCCCCCGCGGCCGGGTGATCCCCCCGGGCGTCTGCGCGATGGCGAGCCCCGCGGCCGCCAGCGCCACCGCGGCCGTGGCGATCGGCAGGAGCCAGCGCCTCACGACTGGCGGCATTCCGGAAGGTCGAGCACTCCCCCTCCGCTCATCAGGATCATGGCCAGGAACAGCGGCGTGACCGCGATGCCGATGAGCGCGAGGAAATAGCGGCGGCCGTCGGGCGGAGGGTCGTCGTCGCCCGCGCCGCGCACCTGCGCCCACGATGCCACCGCGGCCGCGCCCGCGGCGAGGGCGAGCGCCGCCGCGACGGCCGTGAGCGCCGTCGTGATCCCGTCGACCGCGATGCTCCACGTCTGGCCCGCCGGCTCGCACGCCGCCAGCGTGAGGGCGAAGCCCGCCACGTGCTGCACCGCCCAGGCGAACGGCGCGCCGAACACGCCGAACCACTGCAGCAGTTGCGGGCTGAGGCGGGGGCGCGTCACAGCGACGGCGACAGCTGGGTGAGCACCACGAACACCGCGGCGGCGTTCACGAAGTAGACGTAGATCGCGATCGCGCGCAGCCCGTTGAGGCGGTAGACGGTGAGACCGCGCGCGAGCCGCAATGCGATCCACGACCCGAGCAGGATGGCCACCAGCACGTGCAGGTGGTGCGCCATGAGCAGCGTGAAGTAGATCGAGCCGTAGGCCGTGTCGCGCGGGCTGAACCTGTGGAGGTCGTCGAGGTAGAGCACGATCTGCGTGGCCAGGTATCCGCACTGCACGGCCACCCCCAGCATCACCAGCGCGGCCGCCCGGCGCCCGCGGCCGTCGCGCGCGGCGCGCACCGCCAGCAGCACCGGCACGCTCGTGGCCACAAGGGCCCCGGTCAGCGACAGCGGCAGCGGGATCGACGGCGGGTCGATCCCGGGCGGGGGCCACGCGGTCGCCTGGAACCGGAGGTAGAAGTACGTGGAGATCAGCGTGCCGAAGAGCGTCGCCTCGGTGGCGATCAGCATCGCCATTCCCCACCAGCCGATCGGCTGCGAGCGGCGGCGGCGGGCCACCTCGCGCACCGCCACGTCGGAGGTCGCGTCGTAGCTCCGAGTGACGTCGCTCATGACTCCTGCGGCTCCACCGAGTGCCAGTAGCCGAGCGCCGCCGCCGCCAGCGCGCCGAACACGGCGGCGGCGAGCGGGTGGCCCGTGAGCAGCATCGCGAAGATCCCGGTCACCGCGAGCGCGAGCAGGAGCGGCGCCGCGGAGTCGGACGGCATGTCGAGCACCTCGTCGAACTCGGCGTCGACGACCGTCGAGGCCGGCGTCTCGTGCCCCTGCTGGAGCGTCATCTCGCCGCGCACGAGCCGGTCGAGGTCCTTCTGGCGGTCGTCGCGGTCCCACATCGCGTACGGCGTCGACACGCGCGGGATCACCGCGAAGTTGTAGGCCGGCGGCGGCGAGGACACCGACCACTCGAGCGTGTCGCCCTCGAACGGGTCCGGACCGGCAGGCGCGCCCCTGAACAGGCTGAAGATCAGGTTGCCCGCGATCATGAGCAGCCCGATCGCGAGCACGTAGCCGCCGATCGTCTCGAGCAGGTTGTAGCCCGACCAGCCGAGGCCGGGCGGGTAGGTGTAGTCGCGCCGCGGCATGCCGACCAGCCCGAGGATGTGCATCGGGAAGAACAGGAGCAGCGTGCCGGCGAAGGTCACGAAGAAGCTCGCCCGGCCGAGCCGCTCGTCGTACATCCGCCCGCTGACCTTCGGGAACCAGTAGTACATGCCGCCGAGGATCGGGAACACGGCCGCGCCGAAGATCACGAAGTGGAAGTGCGCGACGACGAAGTACGTGTCGGTGAGCTGCTGGTCGAACGGGATCGCGGCGAACATCACGCCGGTCAGGCCGCCCATCAGGAAGAACAGGATGAACCCGACCACGAACAGCAGCGGCGTGCGCCAGCGGGGACGTCCGGTCACGATCGTCGTGATCCACGCGAACAGCTGGATGCCACTTGGGATGACGATGATCAGCGACGCCGCGGCGAAGTAGATCGTCGACACCGTCGAGAGGCCGACGGCGAACATGTGGTGGGCCCAGACGCCGAAGCCGATGAACGCCACGAGTATCTCGGCGAGCGCCACGAGCGGGAACGCGACCATCCTGCGGCGCACGAACGTCGGGATGATCGACGTCGCGATCCCGAACGCGGGCAGGATGATGATGTAGACCTCGGGGTGGCCGAAGATCCAGAACAGGTGCTGCCAGAGGAGCGGCTGGCCGCCGTGTGCCACGTCGAAGAAGTGGAAGCCCAGCCGCCGGTCGAGCTCGAGGAACACGAGGTCGGTGGTCAGCGCCGGCAGCGCGAACACCAGCGCGAACGACACCGCCAGGAAGGCGAAGCAGAAGAGCGGCATGCGGTTGAGCGACATCCCCGGGGCGCGGCCCTTGAAGATCGTCACGATGAAGTTGGCCGCCGCGGCCGTGCTCGACACGGTGTTGAAGATCAGCCCGAGCGCGTAGAAGTCCTCGCCGAGCGTCGGGCTGTACTGGCGAGTGGACAGCGGGACGTAGCTGAACCAGCCGGAGTCCGGCGCCTGCCCGATCGCCAGACCGAAGTAGATGAAGACGCCCGACCCCAGGAAGAGCCAGAACGACAGGGCGTTCAGGCGCGGGAAGGCCATGTCCCGCGCGCCGATCATCAGCGGCACCAGGTAGTTCCCGAACGCCCCCGTCGTCATCGGGATCACGAACAGGAAGATCATCGTGATCCCGTGCATCGTCATCAGCTGGTTGTAGGTGCCGGGCGAGAGCAGCGTGTTGTTCGGCTGCGCGAGCTGCGTGCGCATCAGGAGCGCCTCGATGCCGCCCGCGACGAAGAACGCGATCGTCGTGAAGAAGTAGAGAAGCCCGATGCGCTTGTGGTTGGTGGTGGTCAGCCACCCGAGCAGGCCCTCGCGCTCGGTCCAGATCCGCTCGAGGCGCTCGACGTTGACCCGTGCGGCGGGCGGCAGCGCGACGGCCACTACTTGAGCCCCTCGAGGTAGGGGACGATCGCGCCGAGCTGCGCGGGCGTGAGGTGCAGCCCGGGCATCTTCGCCCCCGGCTTGATGCTCTGCGGGTCGCGCACCCAGCGCGCGAGGTTGTCCGGGTTGTTGACGAGCGTCTCCGCCGCGATCGTCGCCCGGCTGCCCACGTGCGTGAGGTCCGGACCGACCTGGCCCGCGGCCGCCGTGCCGCGGATGGTGTGGCAGCTGGCGCACTGGCTCGACATGAACGCCCGCTCCCCGCTGCGTGCCGCGGCGTTGGCCGGCGCCAGCCGCGGCCGGGCCTCGTTCGCGAGCCACGCGCGGAAGCGCTCGGGCCGCTGCGCGTGCACCGACAGGCCCATGTGCGCGTGCTGGAGGCCGCAGAACTCAGCGCATTGGCCGCGGTAGACCCCGGGCGTGCCGGTGTCGAGCAGCACGCGGTTGCGCCGCCCCGGCACCAGGTCGATCTTGCGGTTGAGCTGCGGGACCCAGAAGCTGTGGATCACGTCCTCGGTTGTCACCTGCACGTTCACGCGCGTGTCGGTGGGGATGTGGATCTCGTTCGCGGTCACGGCGTGCGTGCCGGGGTAGCGCACCTCCCAGAACCATTGGTGCCCGATCACCCTGATCGTCATCGACGTCGAGCCTGCCTTCGGCGCCGAGGTCGCGTTCATCACGGTCAGGTTCGCGACGATGAACAGCGCGACGAGGATCACGATCGGGATCGCCATCCCGAACACCACCACCAGACCGGTGGCCACCCCCTCGCGCTCGCCGATGAACGGCAGCCCAGGGCTGCGCCTGAGGTAGCCGATCGCGAGCATGACCACGGCGCCGAGGAACACGGCGCCGGCCACGGCGAGCATCCACCACCACAGGGTCGAGATGTCCGACGCCTGCTTGCTTCTCGCGTTCAGCGTCGACTGATCGCCGCCGCAGCCGGCGATCGCCAGGCAGGCCGGCACGGACACCAGGACGGCTGTTCGCGATCCCCTCAACGCCTTGCTCTCTGGATTACCCGCTTGCGGGCGCGCCCAGCGACGCAGGTCAGCCGCCGTGTGCGATCTTCGTGGTCGAGGGCGTGCGCGAGCACCTCTGACCTCTCCCGCTAGGTGCCGCCCGCCACGTGTGCGGCGCCGCGCGCCTCCCCGGCCTCGATCCGCCGGCGCTGGGGACCCACGGTCTGGTCGGGGTCGGCGGCGGACTGGAACCCGGCCCTGAACACGCTCCAGCGCAGCGCCAGCGCGCCGGCCGCCACGAACGCGCCGCCGGCCACGACGGCCGCGCGCGAGCGCCCGCCGCCGTAGGCCACGAGCCCCGCCCCCGCCGTGCCGAGCGCCTTGCCAACGGTTCCGAGCCGGCCGGCCGTGCCGGTCGTGTACGCGCGCGCCAGCGGCTCGTCCAGCCGCCGCTCCATGATCGCGCTCAGCGCCACCTCGCTCAGCGCACCGCCTACCGCCAGCCGGCGGGCAGGCGCCCCCGGCCGGCCGGGGGTGGCGATCGCCGTCACGGCCCCGGCGCTGGCCACCGCGCTCGCCCCGAACACGAACGGCAGCTCGCGCCGCACCTCGTGCCAGGCCGGCACCGATGTGTTGGCCACGAGCGCCGCCGTGTAGGTGGCGACCGGCATCCCGAGCGCCGCCGCCGCCGGACGCGCCACCGCGGCCGCCGGCGCGAGCCGGCCCGTGAAAGCGTTCAGCGCGGCCACCCCGGTGGCGGCGGACGCCCCGCTCAGGAGCCAGGTGCCGACGTTCATCGGCGAGGTGACCTTCACCACGCGCAGCATGTTGAGGAAGCGCGACGGCTTGCCGAGGTCCATGATCAGCAGGGGCGGGCTCGCGGCCAGGCCGCCGAGCGCCGCCGCCCAGGCGCTTCGCTCGAGCTCGGTGTTGCCGGCCAGCCGCGCGCCGTAGGCGAGCGCGGCCGATGCCCCGCCCAGGCCGCCGGTGAAGAAGTAGCACGGGATCTCCCAGGTCCAGACGGGCTCCTTGATCACCGGCCGGTTGCCCGCGGCCTGCGCCTGGCCGGTCGCGCCGATTCCCGGCCGACTCACCGCCGTCCACCCACCAGAGCGGCCGCCACGCCCGCCCCCACCGCCACGGCGGCGCCCAGCGCCGCCGCCCACGTGCCGCGCAGGTCGCGCCTGGGATCGACCGGGTCGGGCGGCAGCCGGTAGGCCTCGGGCTCGTCGAGCAGGAGGAAGAACGCGCCGAAGCCGCCCACCCCGTCGTCGTCGTCGGCGCCGTACAGCCGCGCCTCGGCGAGCCCCGCCTCGGTGAGCTTCGCAAGCCGTGCCTGGGCCCGCTCGCGCAGCTCGCCCAGCTCGCCGAACTGGATCGAGTCGGTCGGGCACGCCTGCGCGCAGGCCGGCTCCCTGTCGTCCTTCAGCCGGTCGTAGCAGAGCGTGCACTTCCACACGCGGCCGTCGCCCTCGCGCTGGTCGAGCACGCCGAACGGGCACGCCGGCACGCAGTAGCCGCAGCCGTTGCAGACGTCCTCCTGGACCACCACGGTGCCGAACTCGGTCCGGAACAGCGAGCCGGTCGGGCACACCTCGAGGCAGGCGGCATGCGTGCAGTGCTTGCAGACGTCGGAGGCCATCAGCCAGCGCATCCCGTCGCCGTCCTGGTAGGTCTGCAGCCCCCAGTCGTCGGCCGCGGCATTGCGCGCGGCGACCTCGGTCAGCGAGCCCGCCCCCTCGCCGTCCGCGGCCAACGGCTTGCGCTGCTCCACGAACGCCACGTGGCGCCAGGTGTTCGCGTCGAGGTCCACCGTGTTGTCGTAGGAGTCGCCCGTGAAGCCGCCGATCGTGGCCGGCACCTCGTTCCACTCCTTGCACGCCACCTCGCACGCCTTGCAGCCGATGCAGATGCTCGTGTCGGTGAAAAAGCCGACGCGCGGCTGCGCCTCCTCCCCGTAGGTGTCCGGCCACGCCAGCGTGGTGTGGCTCATTCGGACGCTCCGCGCGGCTCGGTCTGCTCGCGGTAGACGCCGGCGCGGCGCCGGTAGTCGTCCACCAGCTCGCCCAGCCCGTGACCGCGGGGGCGGCGCCCCGGGCGGATGTCGCAGGTGGCCGTCTTGTACTCGGAGATGTGCACGTTCAGGTCGAGCACCACGGGCACCAGCTCGTTCGCGGCGTCGCCCTTCACGATCCCGCGCCGGCCCCAGTGGTACGGCAGCCCCACCTGGTGCACCGTCTGCCCCTGCACGGTCAGCGGACGCAGTCGGTCGGTGACCATCACGCGCGCCTCGATCGCGGTCCGCGCGGTCACGATCGTCGCCCAGCCGGCGTGCTCGAGCCCGCGCTCGGCCGCCAGCTCCGGGCTGACCTCCACGAACATCTCGGGCTGCAGCTCGGAGAGGTAGGGCACGGTGCGCGACATGCCGCCGGCGGTGTGGTGCTCGGTGAGCCGGTAGGTGGTCATCACGAACGGGAAGACGCCGGCGCCGGGCGTGCCGTCGGACGGGTGGAACGGGTTCGACTCGTGGTCATAGCGCTGGCGGGTGGGGTTCTTCTGCTCCGAGTGGTAGAGCGCGTTGGCCACCGGCGACTCGTGCGGCTCGTAGTGGGTGGGGAGGGGTCCGTCCACAAGGCCGCTCGGCGCGTGCACCCACCCGAGGCCGTCGGGGTGGAGCGTGAACGGCGTGTCGCCGCGAATCGCGGCCATCGCCTCGTCGTCGTCGTCGGGCACGTAGTCGGGTGCCTTGTCCTCCTTGAAGTCGGGGTGGTCGCCGAGCCCGGTCCACTCCCCCTTGTCCGCGTCCCACCACACGTAGCGCTTGCGCTCCGACCAGGGGTTGCCGTCCGGGTCGGCCGACGCGCGGTTGTAGAGGATGTGCGTGTTGGCCGGCCAGGCCCAGCCCCACTCCGGCGCGATCCAGTTCTGCTCGGAGTGCGGGCGCTTGCGCGCCGACTGGTTCACGCCGTCCTTGTAGATCCCGGCATGGATCCAGGAGCCGCAGGTGGTCGAGCCGTCGTCCTTCAGCTCCTGGTAACGGGAGACGAAGCTGCCGTCGGCGTGGCGGCCGTTGATCTCCTGCAGCACGGCGTCGGCGTCCGGCTCGTCGTGCGGGCCGTGCAGCGGGTAGTCCCAGACCAGGTGCTGGATCGGCCGATCGCGCGGATCGGTGGAGTCGGCGAGCCGCTCGCGGATGGCGAGGCCCAGGTGATAGACCCAGTGCAGCTCCGAGCGGCAGTCCCCGGGCGGCTCGACAGCCTTGTGGTGCCACTGGAGGAGCCGCTGGGTGTTGGTGAAGTTGCCGTCCTTCTCCACGTGCGAGGCGGCCGGCAGGAAGAAGACCTCGGTCGGGATCTCCTCGGGTCGCGTCTCGCCCGCCTCGATCTCGGGCGAGTCGTGCCAGAAGGCCGCGGTCTCGAGCTCGGTGAAGTCGCGCACCACGAGCCACTCGAGCGACGCGAGCGCCTTGCGCTGAAGGGTCGAGTTGGCGGAGCCGACCACCGGGTTCTGGCCGACCGCGAAGAGGCCCTTCGTCTCCCCCTCGAGCATCCGCATCGTGGTCGCGTAGTGCGAGTGGTCGCCGTCGATCCGCGGCAGGTACTCGAACGCCCAGTCGTTTCGCTCCTGCGCGTGCTCGCCCCACCAGGTGCGCATGAACGAGACCATGTACTTGCGGAGGTCGCCCCAGACGCCGCTCTTTGGGCCGTTCTTGTCGACGAACGTGTCGATCGAGTCGGCGGCCTCCGGGTGCGGCATCGGGATGTAGCCGGGCAGGATGTCGTAGAGCGTCGGGATGTCCGTCGAGCCCTGGATGTTCGCGTGGCCGCGCAGGGCGAGGATGCCGCCGCCGGGACGTCCGATGTTCCCGAGGAGCAGCTGGATGATCGAGGCGGCGCGGATGTTCTGCACCCCGACCGTGTGCTGCGTCCAGCCGACGGCGTAGCAGATGGCCGACGTCCGCTCGCGGCCCGAGTTCTCGCACATCGCGCGCGCGACCTTCAGGAAGAGCTCGCGCGGTACGCCGCAGATCTCCTCGACCTTCTCGGGCGTGTAACGCGAGAAGTGTCGCCGCGTGACCTGAAACACGCAGCGCGGATCTTGGAGAGAGCGGTCGACCTCCGGCGGACGCCCGGCGTCGAGGTCCATCCCGTGCGCGCCGTGCGCCTGGTCGCCCGACACGTCGGCCGACTGCTCGCTGCGGCCGGCCGTCAGCTCGCCGTCGACGCCCTCGTAGTTCCAGCTCGACGGGTCGTACAGGTCGTTGTCCGGGTCCCAGCCCGAGAACAGGCCGTCGAGGTCCTCGGTGTCCTCGAACTCCTCCTTGAGGATCGCCGAGGCGTTCGTGTAGCGGGCCACGTACTCGCGGAACTCGTGGCCGTTCTCGATCAGGTAGCTGATGATCCCCCCGAGGAACGCGATGTCGGTGCCCGAGCGGATCGGCACGTGCACGTCGGCCATCGCGCTCGTGCGAGTGAAGCGCGGGTCCACGTGGATCACCTTCGCGCCGCGCTCCTTGGCCTCGATCACCCATTGAAAGCCGACGGGGTGCTGCTCGGCCATGTTCGAGCCCATGATCAGGATGCAGTCCGAGTTCTGGAGGTCCTGCTGGAAGGTGGTGGCGCCGCCGCGCCCGAACGACGTCCCCAGACCGGGGACGGTGGAGCTATGTCATATCCGCGCCTGGTTCTCGATCGAGACCGCCCCGGCCGCGGTGAAGAACTTCTTGATCAGGTAGTTCTCCTCGCTGTCGAGCGTCGCGCCGCCGAGGAACGCGATCCCGCGCGTGCGGTTCAGCGGCTTGCCCTCGTCGTTCTCGGCCTCCCAGGTCTCGGCGCGCGCCTTGATCACGCGGTCGGCGATCATCTCGGTGGCCCGCTCGAGCGACAGCTCCTCCCACTCGGTGCCGTACGGGCGGCGGTACTTCACCTTCGTCTCCCGGATGGGACTGTTCACGAGGTTCCTGCTCGCCGATCCCTTGGGGCACAGCCGCCCGCGCGAGATGGGCGAGTCCGGATCGCCCTCGATCTGCACGACGCGCTCGTCCTTGACGTAGACCTTCTGCCCGCAGCCCACCGCGCAGTAGGGGCAGATCGACTGCACCACGCGGTCGGCGGTCCTGGTGCGCGGCTCGAGTCCCTCCGAGCGCCGCGACCGGGCCGCGGCTCCGAGGCCGAGCCGATCCGTCGTGAGCTGGCGCACCAGCGGCGGAATGAAGCTCGATCTGCGCCCGCTCACCTCGGCGCGGAATCTACCCTAAAGGACACCCTCGCAAGCACACCTGTCGCTCGGCCGACATGAGCTCCCAACCCCACCACGACCACCAACTGCCGACCCGCGGGCCGCAGCTCACGAGCCTCGCGGTCAGCGCCACCCTGCACTGCCTCACGGGCTGTGCGATCGGGGAGATCGTGGGCATGGTGATCGGGACGGCGGCCGGGTTGTCGAACGGCGCCACGGTGGCGATCTCGATCGTGCTCGCGTTCCTGTTCGGCTATGGCCTCACGAGCCTGCCGCTGCTGCGGGCGGGCATGGCGCTCGCCGCGGTGGTGCCGATCGCGCTCGCCTCCGACA
>JBJMLK010000110.1:0-7464 GCA_045805345.1 Thermoleophilaceae bacterium
GCAACACGTCCTCGCGACCCCACGCGGCCAGCAGCTGGAGGCCGATCGGCAGCCCGCTGGAGTGGAGTCCAACGGGCACCGTGATCCCCGGGATGCCGCACAGGTTGCCGAAACCCGCCTGGCGGACGTTGCCCGCGTCGGCCGGGTGCTGGCCCGAGGGGAGCTGCACGACCGGCGCGTCGATCGGCGGCGCCGGCGCCGGCACCGTGGGCCACGCGAGCAGGTCGAAGCGCTCGAACGCCTCGGCCGCCGAGCGGCGCAGCTGGGCCCGGATCCGGTCGGCGCGCATCAGCAGCTCGGCGGGCAGCACCTTCTCGTACTTGACCAGGGCTCGCATCAGCGGGTCGGCCTCGGCCAGCTCCTCGTCGCCGATGCCGGGCAGGTTCTCGAGCGTCAGGCGCAGGACCGCCGCCACCTGTGCGTGCTCGGCGCCCGCCAGCGCGATCTCCTCGAGCGCCCAGCCGCCGGCGCCGAGCGCGTCGCGGCACGCGCTCTCGACCTCCGGGTCGAGGTCGGTCCAGAACGGCTCCGGCACGAGCGCCACGCGCAGGCCCGAGCCGTCGTCGGCGCTCAGCTCGCGGCCGAGCAGCGCGGAGGCGAGCAGGCGCGCGTCGCCGGCGTCGCGTGCGAACACGCCGTGGGCGTCGACGCTCGCGTAGGGGTGGCTGTAGCCGTGCGGCGGAACCGCCCCGAACGTGCTCTTCAGCCCGGTCACGCCGCAGTAGGCGGCCGGCAGGCGAATCGAGCCGCCGCCGTCGGCGCCGATCGATCCGGCCACCAGGCGCGCGCCCACGCTTGCCGCCGAGCCGCCTGACGACCCGCCGCCGCAGTGCGCCACGTTCCACGGGTTGCCCACCGGTCCGTAGGCCGACACGTGGCCGGTCGAGCCGCCGCCCCAGAAGTGCGTGTTGGTGTGGCCGACCACGACGGCGCCCGCGTCGCGGAGCAGCCGGTAGACGGCCGACTCGCCCGGCGGCAGCTGCTCGCGGGCGGTGCCGTCCTGCGGCCCGCGCCACGGCAGCCTGTACATGTCCTTCACCGCGATCGGCACGCCGTGGAGCGGGCCCTGCGGCGCCGCGGCCAGCATCTCGCGCGATCCGTCCGGGAAGGTGGCGATGACCGAGTTGAGCTCGCCGTCGCGCTCGGCGATCCGGGTGAGGGTGGCGTCGAGCAGCTCGGCGGCGTCGAGCTCGCCCCCGGCCACGCCTGCGGCCTGTTCGCGCAGCGACATGTCCTGCGGGTGCGTCACGGCGTGCGCGGCGCCCGGGCGGGATCGAGGTCGACCTCCGGCTGCACGTCGCGCAGGTCCGCCGCCGCCAGCGCCCGCATGCCGGGGCCGTAGACGGCGTCCGCCGCGCGGATCACGGCGATGTCGACGTCGTCGGCGGCCAGGCCGTTCAGCTCGAGCCCGGCGCGCACGAAGCGCTCGAAGGCGTCCACGCCAGAAAACCTACACGCTGCCGCGGGAGCGAAACGGCGACTGCCCTATCGTGTTCAATGCCCCTATGCAGCGACTACCCCTAGCAGCGGCGGCCTGCGCCATCGCGCTACTCGCGCTCCTCGCGGTCCCCGCCTTCGCCAAGAACACACAAGAGCTCGGCCGGCCGAAGGGTCAGTTCGACTTCCCGCCGCCCGACTGCCCGGAGAACTGCCAGGCGGTCGCCCAGGTCACGGGCTTCCAGGTCCAGCTCGGCGACGCCCACAACCCCTTCCGCGTGCGGCGCTCGGGCTACGTCACGGCGTTCACGGTCCGGTTGTCGAAGCCGAGCGACGACCAGGTCTCGTTCTTCAAGACCACCTACGGCGACAAGCCCTCGGTTCGGCTGGCGATCGTCCGCTCGCTGCACCACGCTCACGAGTACAAGCTGCTCAGGCAGACGCAGGCGTTCGCGATGGAGCCCTACTTCGGCTCGACTCCGACGATCGCCCTGCGCCAGCCGTTCCGCGTGAAGAAGGACGACATCGTGGCGATCACGGTCCCCACGTGGTTGCCGGCGTTCTCGCACAACCAGTCGACCGATCAGGCCTGGCGATCGTCGCACGCCGAGGACGAGTGCACGGCCAGTCTGCCGCCCACCGCGGCCCACGAGGACGAGGGCACTACAAAGGCGTACGACTGCTTCTACCGCACCGCGCGCCTGCTCTACAGCGCCACGTTCGTCGGCGATCCGAAGCCGACCAACGTCGCGGCCACTCGCTAAGCGGCGCACCCGGAGCGGCCCCCGCCCGGCGGGTTCACGCGGCGGCCGATCGGCGGTACCATCGCCACGTGTCCACCGAGGGTTGGATCTTCATGGTCGGCTTCCGGGTTTTCGACGTCGGGCTGCTGATCGTCTGGCTCGTGTGGTTCTTCCGCCTCCGCGACGACGACGACTCGTCGGAGGACGACGGCCCGGGCGGCGGTGGCCCGCAGCCGACGCCCAGCGACGGTCCCGGAGGAGGCGGCCTGCGCCTGCCGCTGGGCTCGGCCGCGCAGGGGCGGCGCAGGGTGCGCGATCACCGCTCGCCGCAAGGCTCGCCGCGGCGCCGCGGAGCCGAGCCGCTCCCGCGCCCGGTGCCGGCACGCGTGCGCCAGCCGCGCACGCCCGCGCCGGCTCACCGGCGCACCTAGCCTCGCCGCGGCCGGGGCGTTACTCGCCGACGGTGGGCAGTCGGCGCCCGCAGTGCGGGCAGTCGTTCACGTCGCGGGGGGCGAGCTGCTCCAGCGAGCAGCCGCACAGACGCAGGTTCTCGACGGCCCACGGCAGGCTGCTGGGCGAGGGCGCGAGCGGCAGCACCTTGCCGACCACCTCGAACTCCTCGCCGCTCTCGCGGTCCACGTAGACGGTCCCGGGCTCGACCTCGCGAATCAGCTCGCGGTCCGAGCGGGCCCTCAGCCGATACCTCTGACGCTGGCTCACAGCCGCGGAAACATATCGTCCCCACCGTGCGGATCCTGATCTTCCACGGCTACCTGCTGCGCGGCACCGGCAGCAACATCTACAACGCGTCCCTGGTCCGGGCGCTCGTGGACCTCGGGCACGAGGTGCACCTGCTGTGCCAGGACCGCTCGGCGCGCGAGCTGCCCTTCGTCGACGCCGTGGGCACCTGGGAGGGTGGCGAGCTGCGGGTGGAGACGCTGCGCGAGCCCGTGCGCTGCACGGCCTACCTCCCGGACATCGGGAGCGTCCTGCCGGTGTACGTGGTCGACCCGTACGAGGGATTCGAAGCCGTCCACTTCTCCGACCTGTCCGGCGACCGGCTCGCCCATTACCTGGACGCGAACGCGGCGGCGGTGCGCGACGTGGCGGCACGCGCACGCCCCGACGTGGCGCTCGCCAACCACCTGGTGGCGGGGCCGGCGATCGTGGCGCGCGGGCTCGGGGGGAGCGTGCCGTACGCCGTGAAGGTCCACGGGAGCGCGCTCGAGTACGTGGTGCGCCCGCACCGCGATCGCTTCCTCGCGCTGGCCCGCGAGGGGCTGGCGGGGGCCGGCGGCGTCCTGGTCGGGTCGCGGCACACCGCCGAGAGCCTGTGGGCGACGATGGACGACCCGGAGCTGCCCGCGCGCACGCGGCTGGGGCCGCCCGGCGTGGACGTCCACGCCTTCCGGCCGCGCGAGCCCGACGACGCCGCGGCGCGGCTGCATGCCCTGGCGGAGCGGCTGCGCGGCGCCAGCGGCGGCTGGGGCGGGGAGGAGGGGGCGGCGGACGCACTCGCCTCGCTCGACCCGCGCCGCGACCGGATCGTCGCCTACGTGGGCAAGCTCATCGTGTCGAAGGGCGTCGACCTGCTCCTGGCCGCGTGGCCGCTGGTGTGCGAGCGAGTTCCCGCGGCCCGGCTCTGCGTGATCGGCTTCGGCACCTACCGCGACGGCCTCCTGCGGCTGCGCTCGGCCCTCGCGGCGGGGGATCTGGCCGCTGCTCGCGAGGTGGCCGCGCTCGGGCGCCGGCTCGAGGGCGGCCCGGCGGGCGAGCTCGCCTACCTGGTCGCCTTCCTCGATGGGCTCTCGGGCCAGGCTCGCGAGCGCTACGCGGCCGCGGCGCGCGCCGCGATGGAGCGCGTCGTGTTCACCGGGCGGCTGGAGCACGGCGACCTGCCGGACGTACTGCCCGCCTGCGAGGCGCAGGTCGTGCCGAGCACCTTCCCCGAGGCGTTCGGGATGGTCGCCGTGGAGGCCGCCGCCTGCGGCGCGCTGCCGGTCTCGGCGGCGCACTCGGGGCTCGCGGAGGTCACCCGGACCTTCGAGCCCGTCGTGGGGCCGGAGGTGGCGCCGCTGCTGTCGTTCGAGGCCGGCCCCGGCTCCGTGCGCGCGATCGCCGCGAACCTGGCCACCTGGCTCGAGCTTCCCGCCGGCGACCGCGCTGCTGCGCGCGCCTCGCTGTCTGAGCTGGCGCGCCGGCGCTACGGCTGGGAGAGCGTGGCCGAGGGCGTGATCGCGGCGGCCCAGGGTCGCCTGGCCGAGCTGCCCGAGCCGGGGGCCCGGGCCAGCGGATAATCTTCCCGCGCCTTGCTCCGCCGAGAGGACATCCGCACCGCGCCGGCCGCCGCGCTGGCGCTCGCCCTGCTCACTGCCGTAGCCGGCTGTGGCGGCGGCTCCGAGGACGCCAACCTCGCGAACGGCAAGAAGCTGTTCGCGGGCAAGGGCACGTGCGGCAGCTGCCACACACTCGCTCGCGCCAGCACGAAGGGCACGGTCGGGCCGAACCTCGACGAGGCGTTCCGCGCGGACAAGCGCAATGGCCTGGGCCAGAGCACCCTCGAGGGCATCGTCAGGCACCAGATCGAGAACCCGCGCAAGGGCAGCGCGATGCCGGCGGGCCTCGTTACGGGCGACAACGAGCGCGACGTGGCCGCCTACGTGGCCTACGCCGCGGCGCGGGCGGGTCAGGACCCGGGCCTGCTGGCCACCGCCGCGCAGCCGAAGAAGGGCCCGCCGATCGCCGCCAAGGGCGGGACGCTCACGATCCCGGCCGACCCGACCGGCGGGCTCTCGTACGCGTCCGACAAGGCCACCGCGCCGCCCGGCTCGATCAAGTTCCTGATGCCGAACAAGTCGCCGATCCAGCACAACATCGCGATCAAGGGACCGGCGACGGGCGCCGGCCCGGTGGTCGGCAGCGGCGGCACCTCGAGCTTCAGCGCCACGCTCAAGCCCGGCACCTACGAGTTCTACTGCCAGGTCCCGGGCCACGAGGCCGGCGGGATGAAGGGCACCCTCACCGTCAAATAGAAAACGGCGGCGCCGTTGGGCGCCGCCGTTTCCGTGGGGTCAGACTTAAGTCTGACCCCGAAAAGTCCTGGCTTAGAGCGCCTGGACGTTGACGGCCTTGGGGCCCTTGTCCCCGGCCTGCGAGTCGAAGGACACCTTCGCGCCCTCCGACAGGGAGCGGAAACCCTCTCCGCTGATGCCGGTGTGATGGACGAACAGGTCCTTCCCGCCCTCGTCAGGCGTGATGAAGCCGAAGCCCTTGTCGTCGTTGAACCACTTGACGGTTCCGGTTGCCATGTAGGCGTTACTCCTTGGTCGTGTGCTGCGAACGAAGAGAGCCTGTGAGACAACCTGCGAGCGCTTGCACTGACTGTGCCGGCCAGTTACCGCCGGCTCTTACAACGCGAACGCTATCAGCGAAGGCGGTCAAGCACGAGCCGACTCGAGCAACGCGAGCAGGTCGGGCAGCAGGCCGGGCGCCGCGGCGGCCAGCCCGAGCGGCTCGCCGGGCAGCTCCTGGACGGCCCCACCGGCCTCGGTCACCAGCAACCGCCCGGCCGCCCAGTCCCACGGCTTGAGGCCGCGCTCGTAGTACCCGTCGAGGCGCCCGGCGGCTACCCAGGCCAGGTCGAGGGCGGCGGCGCCGGCCCTTCGGATGTCCCGGACGGCGGGCAGCACCGCGCGCAGCGCCTCCGCCTGCTCCGCGCGCCGCTCCGCCTCGTAGCCGAACCCCGTGGCTATCAGGGAGGCTTCGAGGTGGGCGCCGTCTCGCACTCGCAGGGGCCGCCGCAAGGGGCCGCCCTCAAAAGCCGCTGTTTGCACGAACGCGCCCTCGCCACGCGACGTGGAGAACAGCTCCGCCCGGGCCCCGTCCAGGACGGCGCCGGCCAAAGCCCCGCCGGAGTCCTCGACAGCGACGCTCACCGCCCACACCGGGAAGCCGTACAGGTAGTTGGTGGTGCCGTCGAGCGGGTCGACCACCCAGCGGCGCCCGCTCGAGCCGCTCGCGGCCGCGCCCTCCTCGCTCAGCAGGCCGTCGTCGGGGCGCTCGCGGGCGAGCAGCGCGGCGATCGCGTCCTCGGCCGCGCGGTCGGCGTCCGAGACCATGTCGGTCGCCGACGACTTGCGCCCCAGGCCGGCGGCCGGCGCGCCGAAGCGCTCGAGCAGAAGCTCGCCGGCGGTGCGCGCCGCGAGCTCCGCCAGCTCCAGGTCGGTCAGCTGACCGCCCGGATGACCACGAGCACGACGGCGATCGCGGCCACCACGACGACCACCCAGATCAGGAAGCGGAACGCTTCCGCCTCGGAGCGGAGCGGGTTCAGCATCGCGTTACTGGAGGCCCTGCGGCGACAGCGCGTAGATCGTGAAGAACACGACCACCCACATGACGTCCACGAAGTGCCAGTAGATGCCGGGCACCTCCACGCCGCGGTGCTCCTTCGCGTTGAAGTGGCCGCGGAACGCGCGCACCGTGGCCATGGTGAGCAGCGTGAGGCCGACGAAGACGTGCGCCCCGTGCAGGCCGGTGAGCCCGTAGAAGATCGAGGCCTGCGCGGAATCGGACGGCGCGAAGCCGACGTGGATGTACTCGTTGATCTGGACCGTGAGGAACGTGATGCCGAGCGTGAGCGTCGACGCCAGCCCGGCCTTCATGCCGAACCGGTTCTCGTTCTTCGCGGACACGAGCGCCCAGTGCATCGTGAGGCTCGACGAGAGGAGGATCGCGGTGTTCACGCCCGCGACGCCCACCGGCAGATGGGTGCCGTCCGCCGGCCAGTGGGCGTGGTTCACGACGCGGATGAAGAAGTACGCCGTGAAGAACGCTCCGAAGAGCATCACCTCCGAGATGATGAAGAGCAGCATCCCGAGGAACTGCGCCTCGACCCGGGACGACTGGTTGGCCGCCGGCGGGCCGTGGTGCTCGTGCTCGGCCGCGTGGCCGACGGCTACCGAGGCGGACTCCATCAGGCGCTGGCCCCCTCGCGTGCCTGGTCCGGCGCGACCTCGACGTGCTCGACCGGCTTCGACGTCGAGGCCTTGATCCGCTCGATCAGGTTCGAGCGCAGCCAGCCGGAGCGCTCGCCGGGGAAGGTCGAGATGACGATCTCGTCCGCCGGGTAGAACTGGAGCGCGTTCTGCACGGCCGTGAACGGGTCCGGGTCCATCACCTGGCCGACGGCCTCGAGCCCGGCCTCGTGCAGCAGCTCGAGCGTGTGGGCCAGCCGCGCGTGGGGATCGCCCTGGTGGCCCTCGCCCTGGGGCAGGATCACCAC
>JBJMLK010000111.1:0-6299 GCA_045805345.1 Thermoleophilaceae bacterium
AGGCCTCCTCGACGGTGTGCGGCACGATCGTCCGCTCGTCCTGCTCGCGGTCCCACGGGCACTCCACGCGCAGCCGGCGCGTGACCTCGTCGAGCCGCTCCACCGCGGCGGCGGCCTCGGCAGCGCTGCTCGGCACTAGGGGGCCTCTACCCGCCGGGCGGGACCTGCGTCGGCGGTGCGCCGCCCTGGGTGGGAGGTGCGCCGCCCTGGGTGGGAGGTGCGCCGCCCTGCGTGGGAGGTGCGCCGCCCTGCGTGGGAGGTGCGCCCGTGGGCGGAGCGCCCTGGGCGCCGCCCGACGTCGGCGGCGCGCCCTGCGGCTGCTGGCTCCCGCCGGCGGGCTGCGAGCTCGTCTGCGGCTTCGGCCCGTTCTTGCACTGGCTCGTCTTGTAGTCGTCCGCGCACATGGTCTTGTCGCGGTAGCTCTTCTGGAAGTCCTTGACGAAGTCGCTCAGCGCCTTCTGCTGGCCCTGCGACTTGAGCAGGTTCTTGATCGTCTCGCTGGCCTGCTGGAGCGTCTGCTGCGAGGCCGGCGTGATCTTGTCGACCTGGAAGACGTAGTAGCCGAACTGGGTCTTGACCGGACCCTTGAGCTGCCCCTTCTGTGCGCTGAAGATCGCGGTGTCGAACGCCTTCTCCTGCGTGCCCTTGGTGACGCCGGGCAGCTTGCCGCCCTGGGCCTTCGAAGCGGTGTCGACGGAGTACTTCTTGACGACCGACTTCCACGCGTTCTTCTTCTTCTTCAGCTCGGCGAGCGCCTGCTCGGCCTTCTTCTGGTTCTTGGTGAGGACGACGCGAAGGTCGCGGCTCTCGGGCTGCGCGAAGCGCTTCTTGTTCTTGTCGTAGTAATCCTTGACCTGCTGGTCGGAGACCTTGCCGGCCTTCTCGACGACCTTGGCCTGGAGCGCGTTGGTGAGGACCGAGAGCCGCACCTGGAAGAGCAGGTCGGACTCCGTGCGGCCCGAGGTCTTGAGGAACTTCTGGTAGTCGGCCTCCTTGGGGAAGGCCTGCTTCTTCTGGTCCTCGAAGGTCTTGCGGACCTGGGCGGGCGTGGCCTTCACGCCGCGCGACTTGGCCTCCTGCTCGAGCCACTGCGCCGAGATCAGGAACTGCATGGTCTGGTTCTTCAGGCCGTCGTACTGCTGCTTGCACTGCGACTTGAGCTGCGCCACCGGCGGCGGCTGCGCGCCCTTCGGCACCTTCTGCTTCTGCTTCTCCGCCACGCAGCGGGTGAAGTTCGGCGGGTCGGGCACCGTGGCCTGGCTGGCCGGCTGGCCGGGCTCGCTCTGCGACTGCTGACGCGCCGCGGCCTCGAGCCAGTGCTGGAACTGCGCCTTGGTGATGGACGTGTCGCCCACCTTCGCGACCGCGTCCTTGGGCACGCTGTCGCCGCAGCCGGCCACGATCAGAGCGACCGCGAGCGCGGCAGCGAGGAGGATTGTCAGGCGAATGTGTCGCATTGCGGAGGAGCGTCGGTGACCAAAGGTCCCCTCCCTGGCCGACGCGAGCGCGTGATGGTAGCGAAAGCTCATTAATCCGATCGCGGCGCGCTCGCGGCCTTCAGCACGACCTCGGCCGCCCGGACAAGCGTGGCGAAGCGCTCAGCCGGGTCCTCCGGCAACCGCAGGACCACGGTGCTGCGGCCGGATTCGTAGACGGCATCCTCGATCTCGGCCCGCAGCTCCTTGACCGCCTTCGAGTCGAGCTCGATCGGCGTGACCCGCATCCGGCCGCCGCCGAAGTCCACGCGCTGGGCGCCGGCGCGGCCGAGCTTGATCCGCGCGTCCTGGAGCTTGATCAGGTTCTCGAGCGGCTCGGGCAGGGCGCCGAAGCGGTCCTCGAGCTCCTCGCGCAGCATGATCAGCTGGGCTATCTCGCGGGCGCCCGAGATCCGGCGGTGGATCTCGATCTTCGCCGCCTCGTAGGGCACGTAGTCGCCCGGGACGTAGGCGTCGACCGGCACGTCCACGCGCACCGGCTCGGGCGCCTCGTCGGCCGCGCTCCCGCCGAGGGCCGCCACAGCCTCGTCGAGCATCGCCACGTAGAGCTCGAAGCCGACCGCGGCCACGTGGCCGGACTGCTCGTCGCCCAGCAGGTTGCCGGCGCCGCGGATCTCGAGGTCGCGCATCGCGATCTTGAAGCCCGAGCCGAGCTCGGTGTAGTCGGACAGCGTCGAGAGCCGGGCGGCCGCGTCCTCGGTCAGGGCCGCCGACGACGGGTAGAACAGGTACGCGTAGGCGCGCTCGCGCGAGCGGCCCACGCGCCCGCGGATCTGGTAGAGCTGGGCCAGCCCGAGCGCGTCGGCGCGCTCCACGATCAGCGTGTTGGCGGTGGGGATGTCGAGCCCGGCCTCCACGATCGTGGTGCAGACGAGCACGTCGGCGCCGCCGCGGAGGAAGTCGAGCATCACCTTCTCGAGCTGGCCCTCCCCCATCTGCCCGTGCGCCACCGACATCCGCGCGCCGGGGCAGAGCGCGCGGAGGCGCTCGGCGGTCTCGTCGATGGTGTCGACGCGGTTGTGCAGGAAGAACGCCTGCCCCCCGCGCGCCAGCTCGCGCTCGATGGCCTGCTTCACGAGCTCCTCGTCGTACTCGCCCACGTAGGTGCGCACCGGGCGGCGGCCCTCGGGCGGCGTCTCGATGATCGAGATGTCGCGCAGCCCGGCGAGCGACATCTGGAGCGTGCGCGGGATCGGAGTGGCCGACAGCGAGAGCACATCCACGCGCAGGCGCAGCTGGCGGAGCAGGTCCTTCTGCTTGACGCCGAAGCGCTGCTCCTCGTCCACGATCAAGAGGCCCAGGTCCTTCGGCCGCACGTCGCGGGAGAGCAGCCGGTGGGTGCCGATCAGGATGTCGACCTTGCCCTCCTGGAAGTCGCGCGCCGCGGCGTTCACGTCCTTCGCCGACCGGAACCGCGACGCCATCTCGATCCGCAGCGGGTAGTCGCGAAGGCGCTCGGTGAAGGTGCCGAAGTGCTGCTGCGCGAGCACCGTGGTCGGCACCAGGAACATCACCTGCTTGCCGTCGGTCGCCGCCTTGAACGCGGCGCGCAGTGCGACCTCCGTCTTCCCGTAGCCGACGTCGCCGCAGATCAGGCGGTCCATCGGGCGCGCCTCCTCCATGTCGGCCTTGACCGCCTCGATCGCCTCGAGCTGGTCGGGCGTCTCCTGGTAGGGGAACGCGCCCTCGAAGTCGATCTGCCACTCGCCGTCCTGCGGGAAGGCGTGCCCGGCGCGACGGCGGCGCTCGGCGTAGAGGTTGATCAGCTCGCCCGCGAGCGCCTGCGCGGCACGGCGCGCGCGCAGCTTCATCTTCTCCCACTGCGAGCCGCCGAGCTTCGATAGGGGCGGGTCGCCGGCGTCGGCGCCCACGTAGCGGCTGATCTTGTGGAGCTGGTCGCTCGGCACGAAGACGCGGTCGCCGCCGCGGTACTCGAGCTCCAGGTAGTCGCGCGTCACGCCGCCCACGGTCTTGGTGTCGAAGCCGGTGAAGCGCGCGATGCCGTGGTCCTCGTGCACCACCGCGTCGCCGGCGCGGAGGTCGGTGAACGACGCGATGGCGCGCGCGCCGGTGCCCGGGCCGCTCTGGCGGCGCTCGCCGCGGCGCCGGCGCAGGAGCCGGTGCTCCGGCAGGATCGCGAGCTTCATCGACGGCGCCAGGAAGCCCTCGCGGAGGCTGGCCGCTGCGAAGGTGAGCCCCGGCTCGTGCGGCGCCGGCTTGCCGTCGAGGAAGGCGGCGCGCACGCGATCGAGGTTGTAGGCCGCGCGCTCGGCCTCGCCGCGCCGCGACCACGCGACCACGGTGCGGTAGCCCGACCGGACGAGCTTCTCGAGCTCCGGCTCCGCGTCGCGCAGCGACCGGGCCGCGGTGTCCGCGCCCTGGGCGCGGAACTGGTGCGGCTGGTCGCCGGAAATCGTGCTCAGGCTGAGCGCCGCGCGGTCGTCGATCGCCGCGCGCACCGTGTCCGGGGGCAGGTAGAGGTGGTGCGCGTCGGCGTCGTGGAAGCTCGTCGACACGTCCTGCCACAGATCGGTCAGGGAGGGCTCGATCTCCTCCTCGGCCGCGATCGCCACCAGCGCGTCCTCGGGGATGAGGTCGAGCAGGTCGCGGAACTGGTCGACGGGCAGCAGGTCCGCGACGTCCGGCCGCTCCTCGGCATCCTCGGTCGCTGCGATCTCGGCGAGCTCGCGGTGCTCGGGCCCGATCTCGGCGGCCGGGGCGATCTCCACCCGCTCGGCCTCCTCGAGCGAGCGCTGGGTGAACGTGGAGAAGAACGTGAGCCGCTCGACCTCGACGTCGAACAGCTCGCAGCGCACCGCGCGTTCCTCGGTGGCCGGGTAGACGTCGAGGATGTCGCCGCGGATCGCGAACTGCCCGCGGTCCTCGACCTGGTCGACGCGCTCGTAGCCGCAGGCCACGAGCTTCGCGGCGGTCTCGTCGAGGTCGACCAGCTCGCCGCGCTCGAGGGTGAACCCGTGAGGGCGCAGCGCGGGGTCGGGCACCTTCTCGCACAGCGCCGCGGCGGAGGCGACCACCACGGCGGCGCCGGCCTCGCCAGGCGCGTCGAGGAGCGCGTCGAGCGCCGCGACACGCAGGCCGACCAGGTGCGGCGCCGGCGCGAGGTGCGATTCGTAGCGCACGCCGCGCGCCGGATAGGGGCGGACCCGGCGCGGGCTGAGGAACGCCCTCAGGTCGGCCGCCAGGTCGCGCGCCGCGCGGTCGTCCCCGGTCACGACCAGCGCGGGCCGCTCCGGTGCCTCGTCGAGCAACGCCGCGAGCAGGTACGGACGCATGCTCTGCGACACGAATGCGCGCTCGCCGGCGCCGGGCCGCGCGGCCTCCGCCAGCGTCGAGACCCCGGGGTCGTCGTGGGCATATGAGAGGAGCGCGCGGAGGGACATCGGCATGCAGAACGACCGCGAACGGGCGCGGCCGGGTCCGGATCCGAGTCTAGGGCGCTACTCGTCGGTGAGGAGGCCGGCGATGCCGAGCGCCGCGGCGGCCGCGGCGAAGCCGGGCAGGAGCCAGCGCGACGCGCCCTTCGCCTTCGCCTCGCGGGCGGCGAGCTCGCCGGCGACGGCGTCCGCGGCGTCGCTCGCGATCCCCAGCAGCCGCCAGCGGCGACGGTCCTCGCCGGGCTCCGACAGCACCAGGCCCGCGCCGAGGGCGATGTCGCGGATCCCGAACAGTCGGGCCCAGTAGGAGCCGGCGGGTGCCTTCACCTTGAGCCCCATCAGGCTGGTCGCCCAGCGCGGCGCCGCCCACGAGGCGCCGCCGACGATGAAGCGACCGAGGGCGAAGACGGGCGGCGAGACGAGCACCTTCACAGCGCCCCCATTATTACGGCACCTCGACGTCGGCTGTGAGCAATCGCTCCACAGCGCGCGCGCCGTCGTCGATCAGCTCCTGCACCTCGGCGTCGGACTCGCGGAAGCGCGAGAGCACCCACTTCGACACCACCTCCGGATCGGTGGTCTCCGGCCGCCCGACGCCGACGCGAACCCGCCGGAAGTCCGGCGACCCCAGCCCGTCGCGCAGCGACTTCAGCCCGTTGTGGCCGCCGGTGCCGCCGCCCAGCCGCGACTCCACGCGGCCGAAGGGGAAGTCGATCTCGTCGTGCACGACCACGATCCGGTCGAGCGGCACGCCGAGCGACCCGCGTGCGGGCCCCACCGAGCGACCGGCGTCGTTCATGAACGTCTGCGGCAGCAGGACCGCGACGCGCGGACCGCCGGGACCGGTGCGCCCGTCGGTGTAGAGGCCCGCGTACTTCGACTTCGCGCGCGGCAGCTCCCAGCGCGCGCCGAGCAGGTTGGCCACCTCGAAGCCGACGTTGTGGCGGGTGCGCTCGTACTCGCGACCCGGATTGCCGAGCCCGACGACGAGCCAGTCCACGCGCGCGTCGCGCTCGCGCTCGCGCTCGCCGGTCCCCCGGCGGCGCCCGAACAGGCTCAGGAGCCTTCGCCGCCGCCTTCGGCGTCGCCGCCGCCCTCGGCGGGCGCCTCGCCGGTCTCGCCCTCGGCCTCCTCGCCCGCGGCGGCCTCCGCCTCCTCGCCCACGAGCTCGGTCTCCTCCTCCACCTCGGGCTCCTCGACCTCCGTCGGGATGGTGACGGTGGCGATGATCGTCTCCTCGGGGTCGTCCAGGAACTCGACGCCCTCCGGCGCTGCGACCTCCGAGAGGTGCATGGTGGCTGCGGCCTCGAGGTGCGAGACGTCGACCACGATGCGTTCGGGAAGGTCGCCCGGCAGAGCCTCGATGTTGAGCTCGCGGGTCACGTGCTCGACCACGCCGCCCTCCTTG
>JBJMLK010000112.1:0-27648 GCA_045805345.1 Thermoleophilaceae bacterium
GGGTGGGCGCGAGTGGATTGGCGTTTCGTGTGGAGGATCCTTGGCTCATGTGAACCAAAGGGCCGGGCCGTGGAAAGTTCGCCCCCCGCCGCGCGCCCGGGCGACGCGGAGCGCGCGCAGCGGTGCCCTCGCCCTGGATCACATCGCGGGCGACTCTGACGAGGGCGACCTCGAAGATCGTCCACTCCGGCGCCCCCGCGAGTGCCCCGCCCTGCATCAACTCGATCACCTTGGCGACCTCGGGCAGCGCCTCCTCGCGCGCCATCGCCTCGCGGTCCTCGAACACCTCGGTGGCGATCAGCGACCTCTCATCGGTGAGGTCGCGCGCGATGTCGCAGTGGATCACGCCAGGGAGCTCGCGCGCCGCGCCCACGAGCGTGGCCATCGCAGCCGCCATGTCGGCCGTCCTGCCGCGCGACCCTAACGCCGCCCGCTCTCGGGTGCCAGTGGGGGGAGCAGGATTCGAACCTGCGTAGGCTGAGCCAGCAGATTTACAGTCTGCCTCCTTTAACCACTCGGACATCCCCCCGAGTCGTTCAGGCGGCGATTGTAGAGGGCTGCCGGCCGGTCAGCGGGCGCCCGTTCTCGACCTCGTACTCGGCGTACTTCGGGCCGCCGAGACAGATGCGATTCCGGCCACCGAGGGCGTGCGAAGGGATGAACCAGCGTCGTCCGTCACCAACGAGGACGAAGAGGTAGTCGCATCGGTCGGCGCTCATGAACTTCGATGTCCCGCTCCAGCTCTGATTGCCTCCTCGGGTGCAGACCTGGACCGCCCAACGGCCGCGAAAGAAGTACCGGCAGGCCTTCACCTGAACGCGCAGCAAACGTCCACCCACGTCCGCGATCAGGTCGTAGTCCGGGCTGTGGCCGAACGGGAGAGAGATCCTCGCCCCCCTGCTCGCCAGCCACTCCATCGCCGAGACTTCCCCCAGATCGCCTTGCTCAAGAGTGTTCATATATACAAACATACGTTCGTGTTCGGATGGATCGGGGACGGACCGCAACTGAGACCTCCTCTCACCAACTGATCCCTCCGCGGCGAGCCGGCGCAGCGGTGGTCAGGAAAGGCCCGGCCCACCCGGCCGGGCGAGCAGACACGGAGAGGAGCATCAATGCGGAAGCTGGCCCTGGCTCTCACGGCGGCAGTGGCGGCGGTACTCGTCGCGGTCGCCATGAGCATCGGCTCGAGCCACCGCGAGGCCCCGAACACGGCGCTCGACCCGACCGGAGACGACACCGACGTCTACGCGTTCACGGCGAGCGACGCGCCCGGGGCGCTGACGGTGGTCGCGAACTGGATCCCCTTGGAGGATCCGGCGGGCGGTCCGAACTTCTTCCGGTTCGACGACCGCGCGCACTACTACGTCAACCTCGACAACACCGGCGACGGGAAGCACGACGTCCGGTACGAGTTCAAGTTCAAGACGAAGATCCGCAACAAGAAGTCGTTCCTGTACGCGCTCCCAGGCGTCCAGGGCATCGGCGACCCGAAGCTCAACGTCGTCCAGACGTACCGGATCACGCGCGAGACGTACAACCGCAAGGGCAAGAAGACCGGCGAGACCGTCGTCGCGAAGAACCTGCCCGTCGCGCCTAACGACGCCGGCCCGAAGACCTTCCCCAACTACGGCAAGGTCGCGAACCAGGCCATCCGCTCGCTCAAGGGCGGCGGCAAGGTCTTCGCGGGCCAGCGGGACGATCCGTTCTTCGTCGACCTCGGAATGACGTTCGACGACATCAACTTCCGCCCCGGGACCGGCACCGGGAACATGGGCGGAGGGAAGGACGACCTCGCGGGCTACAACACCCACTCGATCGTCCTGCAGCTCCCGGAGTCGAAGGTCACGCGCAACCACAAGGCCGTCGCGTCTGCGAACGCGAAGAACGCCGTCGTGGGCGTCTGGTCGTCGACCGAGCGGCGTCGCCTCCAGGTGACCGACGCCGGCCGCGCGAAGAACAAGAGCAAGTTCGTGCAGGTCAGCCGGCTCGGGAACCCGCTCGTCAACGAGGTCGTGATCCCGCTCGGCCAGAAGGACCGTTTCAACCGCACCCGGCCGTCGAACGATGCCGCCAACTACGGCAGCTTCGTCCTGAATCCCGAGCTGGCCGCGGTAATGAACGCCCTGTTCCACCTCGGCGCGCCCGAGCACAACCGCACGGACATCGTCCAGGCGGTCCTGCAGGGCATCCCGGGCCTCAACCAGGTCCAGGGCAAGGGTGCGAAGGAGCCCGCGGTCGACACGCTGAAGGTCAACCTCGGCACGCCGGTAACCCCGAGCCCCAACCGGTTCGCGGTCCTCGCGGGTGACAACCAGGGCTACCCCAACGGTCGCCGCCTGACCGACGACGTGGTCGACATCGACCTGCGCGTGTTCGCCGGGTTCCTGAAGGGGAACAAGGTCGCACTCGGTGACGGCGTCGACCGGAACGACGTCCCGTTCCTGACGAAGTTCCCGTACGTGGCACCGCCGCACGCGGGCTACGACTCCGACCCGAAGCGGACGGAGCCGCCGCACGCCCCCGACCCGGCGCAGCCGGCCCGATGAACTGACGGCCCCGGAGGGGTCCCCACGAATGGGGGCCCCTCCGAGCCGCCTCCCCCACCTGGCTGACATGACACTTCGAATCCCCCATCTGCGCAACCTCTTCGCACTCGCCTCGGCGTTCACCGCCGCGGTGCTCGCGCTGACGTTGATCAACCGCGCCCCCGACTCGCCCGCGCCACCCGCCTCATCGGACCGGGCCGACGCGGGAGTCGCCCGGACCACCGACGCTCAGATCGCCATCCTCCAGCGCGAGCTGCGCGCCCGCCCCGGCGAGCTGAGCGCCACCGCCGCCCTCGCCGACGCGTACCTGCAGAAGGTCCGCGAGACGGGTGACCCGGGCTTCTACACGCGCGCGGACTCGCTGCTCACCGCGGCGCGCCGCCGCGCCCCACGGGACGCCGGCGTCCTCAACGCGGCGGGCACGCTCGCCCTCGCCCGCCACGACTTCGCCGGCGGCCTGCGACTCGGTCGTGCCGCGCTCGCCGCGACCCCCGGCAGCGTCCGCCCGCTCGGGACGATCGTCGACGCGGAGGTCGAGCTCGGCCGCTACCACGCCGCGGGCCGGACGCTTCAGCGCATGCTCGACGAGAAGCCGAGCCTCGCCTCCTACGCCCGCGCGTCGTACTACCGCGAGCTGCACGGCGACCTGGCGGGGGCCGCCGCCGCGATGCGGCTCGCCGTCGAGGCGGGCGGACAGGCGCCCGAGAACGTGGCCTACGTCCAGACGCTGCTCGGCACGCTCGAGCTCGAGCGCGGTCACGTAGCGGCGGCCCGGGCCGCCTATCGCACGGCGCTCCTCCGCCAGCCGCGCTTCGCCGCCGCGGCGGCCGGACTGGCACGCACCGACGCCGCGCGCGGCGACCTCGCCCGCGCGATCCACCGCTACCGCGCGGTCGTCGCCCGGCTGCCGCTGCCTGAGTACGTGATCGGCCTTGGTGAGGCCGAGCTCGCCGCGGGCCGCACCGCCGCGGCGCAGCGCGACCTGGCGCTCGTCGGGGCCGAGGAGCGGCTGCTGCGCGCCAGCGGGGTCGACACAGACGTGGAGCTGGCCGTCTACGAGGCGAGCCACGGCGACCCGCGCCGGGGCGTGGCGCTGGCGCGCCGCGCATTGGTGGCCGCCCCGAGCGTGCGGGCCGAGGACGCACTCGGCTGGGCGCTGACCCGGGCCGGCGACCCCAGCGCCGGCCTGGCGCACGCCCACCGCGCGCTGCGCCTCGGCTCGCGCGACCCGCTGTTCCTCGTCCACGCCGGCGTGGCGGCGCGCGACGCCGGGCGCACCGGCGAGGCACGCGACCTGCTGCGCGCCGCACTCGCGCACGGGCCGAGCTTCTCCCCGCTCTGGGGACCGCGCGCGCAGCGCGCGCTGGAGGCGCTCGAGTGAGGCGGCTCGCCCTCCTCCTGACGACCGGCCTGCTGCTGATCGCGGCAGCGCCGGCCGCCGCGCACCCGCTCGGCAACTTCTCCTTCAACCACCTCACCTACGTGAGCGCGTCGAGCGACCGCGTCGAGTTGCGCTACGTGCTCGACCAGGCCGAGATCCCCACGTTCCAGGAGCGCGGCGAGCCCGACGCGCGGGTCCTGGCGGCCAAGCGCACCGAGGTGCTGCGCGAGCTCAGCGTCACCTCCGCCGGCGTTCGGGTCCCGCTGCGCGCGATGCCCGGCGCCACGATCGCCCACCCGCCGGGCCAGGGTGGCCTGCGCCTCACCCGAGTCGAGCTGCCCCTCGAGGCCCGCACGCACGGCGCGGGCGCGGTCGCCGTGCACGACGGCACGTTCGCCGGTCGCGTGGGGTGGGTCGCGATCGTGCCGCGACCCGGTCACGGCACCGCGGTTCGCACGCGAGCCGAGCGCGGCGACCCGACGAGGGGCCTGCGCACCTATCCGCGCTCCGCGATCGAGAGCCCCCGCCACCAGCGCGACGCGACCCTCGACGTGCGCCCCGGCTCGGGGACGCTCGACGCGCCGCGCGGCCAGGGGCCGGCCGGCCCGGCCGCACGCGACGCCGACCGCGGCGGCGACGGCTTCGCGAGCGTCCTCGAGGACGCGACGGCCGGCCACGGCGTGCTCGTCTTCCTCCTGCTCGCGGCCTTCGGCTGGGGCGCGCTCCACGCGCTGTCACCCGGCCACGGCAAGGCGATGGTCGCCGCCTACCTCGTAGGCACGCGCGGCACCGCCCGCCACGCCGCGGCGCTCGGCGCCATCGTCACGGTCACCCACACGGCGGGGGTGTTCGCGCTCGGCCTGGTCACGCTCCTCCTGTCGCAGTTCGTGGTGCCGGAGCAGCTCTACCCCTGGCTGACGCTCGCCTCGGGGCTGCTCGTGGTGATCGTCGGCACCGGCGTCGTGCGCTCGCGCATCCGGGCCCGCCGCGCGACCCACGCGCACGACCACGAACACCCCCACGCCCACGACCACCACCACGACGACCAGGTCACCACCCGCGGCCTGCTCGCGATGGGCGCATCGGCGGGGCTGATCCCCTGCCCGTCCGCGCTGGTGGTGCTGCTCGGCGCGATCTCCCAGCACCAGGTCCTGCTCGGCATGCTGCTGATCGTCGCGTTCAGCGTCGGCCTCGCCGCGGCGATGACCGCGATCGGCGTGGCCGTGGTCTACGCCGGCCGGCTCACGGCGCGCGTGAACTTCCGCGGCCGCGTGGCCACCGCCCTCCCGGTGGCCTCCGGCATCGTGATCGTCGTCGCGGGCCTGGTGCTCAGCGCCCGAGCGATCCCCCAGGTGCTCTGAGTGATCCGACAGCGCACCAGGGGCGAATGTGCTGCTGGGAGGCGCGCGAGCGAGGACTCGTTGACCGTCTCCGACCCCACACAGCCGAACGCTTCCGCCCCCGACGCCCGTGCGGCCCTGGGCGAGCTTCGCCGCGGCGGCCATCGCGTGTCGGCCTCACGGCGCCGCGTGGTCGAGGCGCTCTACGCCGCGCCGGGACCGGTCAGCGCCGACGAGATCGCGGGCGGCCTGGGCACACGCGTGCCGCCCGCCTCGGTCTACCGCACGCTCGAGCTGCTCGAGCGCGTGGGCCTGGCCCGCCACGTGCACCTCGGCCACGGCCCGGGCCGCTACGCGCCCGCGTCGGCCGACGAGCGCGACTACTTCGTGTGCGAGCGCTGCCACGCCGTTCGCACCGCCGACCCGGGCGCGCTCGAGCCGGTGCGCCGGGCGATCGCGCGCGCGTACGGCTGGCAGGTGCGCTTCAGCCACTTCCCGGTCGCGGGACTCTGCCCACGCTGCACAAAGGAGATCGAGTGCTCGGACTAGACGACCAAATCGCCGGCCTCGGCGCGGGCCAGACGTTCCTGATCGTGGCTGCGATCGCGGCCCTGCTGGGGCTGCGGCACGCCACGGACCCGGACCACCTGACCGCCGTCTCCACCCTCGTGGCGTCGGAGCACGACCGCAGTCCGGGCCGCGCCGGCAAGCTCGGCCTGTCGTGGGGCCTCGGTCACGCCACCACGCTGTTCCTCTTCGGCCTGCCGATCGTGCTCGCGCGCGACTACCTGCCCGACGCGGTCCAGCAGGCGGCGGAGTTCGGCATCGGGCTGCTGATCATGGGGCTCGCGATCCGGCTCCTGGTGCGCTGGCGCCGCGGCCTTCTCGGCCCGGCTCGCCGCGTGCCGGTGCGCTCGCGCCGCACGGCCTACGGCATCGGCGTGCTGCACGGCATCGGCGGCTCGGCGGGCGTCGGGCTCCTGCTCCTAGCGGCGATCCCGGACCACGTGGAGGGGGTGGTGGCGCTCGCGATCTTCGCGTCGTTCACCGCCCTGTCGATGGCCCTGGCGTCCACCGCGTTCGGCTACGGGATCACGCGCGAGCCCGTGCTCCGCCGGTTCATGCGGCTCGCGCCGGGGCTGGCCATGGCCAGCCTCGCGTTCGGCGCCTGGTACGCGCTCGGCGCGGTCCAAGCCGTGCCGTACCTTTTCTAGGCGTGCCGCCGCACGCCGGACTCGAGCTGAACGACGAGGCCCGGGGGCTCCGCCTGGTCTACGTCGCCACCCCGTGGGACACCGGCGGCAAGCTGATCGAGCTCGACTGGTACGCGCGTCCCGGTGCGCTCACGGCGGGCCGGCCTCACCAGCACGCGCCGGGCGCGGTGGAGAGCTGGGAGCTCGTGGCGGGCGAGGCCGTGTACAAGGTCGGCAGGCTCGACCAGCGGGTCCGCGCGCCGCACCGCTGGACGATCCCGGCGGACACCTCGCACGTGCATCCGTCGAACGCCGGCGACGGCGAGATGCACGTCCGCCAGAGGATCACGACGGAGACCGAGGCCGAGGCCCTCGAGGGCGTCGCGCGCTACTTCGAGACGGTGTTCGCCCTGTCCGCACAGGGCAAGGTCAAGGACAACGGCGACATCCGGGATCCGCTCCAGCAGGTGCTCACGATCCACGAGCTGCTGATGCCGGCCAGCTGGCTTCCGTTCCCGCCGCGCGCGGTGCAGCGCGCCCTGTTCACGCCGCTGGCCGCGCTGGCGCGGGCCACGGGCCGCACGGCTTACGTTCCGGCGCAGCCCTAGCGCGTTCGCAAACTGGGGCTTTGAGGGGCGTCGAGAACGGGCTGGCCCTTTAAGTCATCTATTTGATGATCGAAAGGGCCCAGGGTCAGCCGACCCCTCCCGGCACACCTTCAAAAGCCGCTGTTTGCGCTCGGGCCCTAGCCCGGCGACGGAGAAAGCGACCTAGGTAGCGTCCCGCAGCCGCTGCGCCTCGGGTAGCGCCTCGAGCTTCTTCAGCGTCGTGTTCTCGATCTGGCGGATCCGCTCGCGGGTGACGCCGAAAGCACGGCCGACCTCCTCGAGCGTGCGCGCCTCGTGGCCCTTCAGGCCGAAGCGCATCTCGATCACCTCGCGCTCGCGCTCGGGCAGCGCGTCCAACGCCGTGCGCACGTTCTCGCGGCGTACGTTCTCGATGGCGACCTCGAATGGCGAGTCCGCCGCCTCGTCCTCCACGAAGTCGCCGAGCTCGGAGTCGTCCTCCTCGCCGATCGGCTTCTCGAGCGAGATCGGCAGCTGCGCGAGTCGCTGGATGTCCTTCACCTCGCGGGCGGTGCAGTCGAGCTGCGCAGCGACCTCGTCCGGCGTCGGCTCGCGACCCAGCTCCTGGACGAGCTGGCGCTCCACGTGCACCACCTTGTTGAGCTTCTCGACCATGTGGACGGGGATGCGGATCGTGCGCGCCTTGTCCGCGATCGCGCGGGTCACGGCCTGGCGGATCCACCACGTGGCGTAGGTCGAGAACTTGTAGCCGCGCCGGTAGTCGAACTTCTCGACCGCGCGGATGAGGCCGAGCGAGCCCTCCTGGATCAGGTCGAGGAAGGTGAGCCCGCGGCCCAGGTAGCCCTTCGCGATCGACACGACCAGGCGCAGGTTCGCCTCGATCATGTGCTGCTTGGCCTCCATGTCGCCGCGCTCGATGCGCTTGGCGAGCGACACCTCCTGGTCGGCCGTCAGCAGGCCCACGCGGCCGATCGAGCGCAGGTAGAGGCGCAGCGAGTCGAGGCTCGGCTCGACCGTCAGGTCGATCTCGATCTTCTTGCCGCCCGACGCCGCGGCCTTGGAGTCGGCCTCCTCCGTCGCCCCCTCGCCGCCCAGGTTCGCGGGCTTGCCGTCCTCCGCGAGCAGGTCGATGCCCTGCTCGACCAGGTAGGCGCGCAGGTCGCGGAGCTGCTCCTTGGTGACGTCCACCTCCTCGAGCGACCCGGCCAGCTCGTCGAACGTCACGTACCCCCGTTCGCGCGCCTCCGCCAGAAGGGGCCGCAGCTCCTCGATGTCGGAGAAGCCCGCCTCGGTTCGCTCCAGTAGCGCTGCGTCGTCCTTTGGATTCACCGTCGGGCCCCCAATTGGTCGTCTACAGAGCACACTCCACCGTCACCGGGGTGCGGTGTCGCGGAACTGCGAGTCCTCACACTGGTGCCCAACTGTCAGCGGCCGGACACTGAGGTCCAACATACACCCGATCTGGTCAATCCGCACCCCCTTATCTCACCGCTATCGTCGAAGGCCGCAATGAGCGTTGGAAGCCGCCTCCCAAGCGGGTCAACGGCCGATGTGCAGGCTCGCCGGCCGGCGGTCCGCGTCAGCCTCTCGCGCGTCGGCGTGACCGGCGTGCGCAAGGTCATCCGCATCCAGGCCAACGGCGCCGAGCAGCTCTTCTACGCGGAGCTCGAGTGCTTCGTCGACCTCGCCGCGGAGCAGAAGGGCGCGCACATGTCGCGCTTCGAGGAGGTCATCGAGGAGGCGATCGACGAGGTGGTGCTCGGCGAGGCCCTCAAGGCCGAGACGCTCGCCGCGCACATCGCGGAGCGCGTGCGCGACCGTCAGGACGGCCTGCGCGCCGAGGTGACGATCGCCGCCCAGTACCCCGAGCACAAGCCCGCGCCCGTCTCGGGGATCCAGACGCAGGAGATCTACACGCTGCTCGGCTCCGCGGTGGCGTCCGAGCGCGGCACGCGCAGGCTCGTCGGCGTCGAGGCGCAGGGCATGACCGCCTGCCCTTGCGCGCAGGAGATGCTCACCGGCCGCGCGCGCGAGCGGCTCGCCGACGACGGCTTCGACGAGGACGAGGTCGAGCGGATCCTCGACCTGGTGCCGGTCGCCACCCACAACCAGCGTGGGATCGGCACCCTGCGCGTGGGCTGCGCCGAGACCTGCGACGCGCCGATCGAGGCGTCCACGCTGCTGCGGATCGTCGAGTCCTCGATGAGCTCGGAGATCTACGAGCTGATGAAGCGCTCGGACGAGGCCGAGGTCGTGGAGAAGGCGCACCGCCGCCCGCGCTTCGTCGAGGACTGCGTGCGCGAGATGGTCCGCATGGCGGTCGAGGAGTTCGAGCCGCTCGGGCCCGACGTCTTCCTGTCGGCGCGGCAGCGCAACCTCGAGACCATTCACCAGCACGACGTGGTGGCCGAGCGCTACGGCCTGCTCGGGGACCTCGCGCGCGAGGCAGCGGGGGACCCGGCGCCCAGCCCGCACGTGACGGTCCGGGACTGGCTCGAAGGCCCGCGGTAACCCCGGGCACCGGCCGGTCGTCCAGGCGAGCGGGCCCGGGCTTCAGACTGGCGGGCGCCGGTCGATCACCGGGTACATGGAGACCACTCGCAAGAAGCTGGGGCTATCGCAGGACGCCGCCATCGTCCTCGCGCTTGCCGACACCGCGGTTCCGTTCGCCGCGTCGCCCGAGGACGAGGCCGAGCGGTGGGTCCGCGTCATGCGGCTCCACGGCTGGGTCGGTGCCGCCCTCCAGTCGCTCGGCGTGGGCGAGGCGCCGCTCGAGACGACGGCGCATCAGCCGATCCGGCTGCTCCGCCGCCGCCCGCCCGGGGAGAACGTGGTCGAGACGGTCACCGACGAGGCCCACGGCCTTGCCGTGGCCCGCGGCGCCGGCGCGGTCTGCACGGTCGACGTGCTGTTCGCGCTCTTCTCGATCTACGACAAGACGTTCGACCGTGCGCTGTACGTGCGCGGCACCTCGCGCGAGGAACTGATCGAGCGGCTGCCCGCGGACGTCGAGTCAGGCATCGCCAGCGGCTGACGGCCGCTCGGCGGCCAACCCGACGCGCCCGCGCGACTCCTCGATCCGGCGGCGGAACCCCAGGAAGTAGTCCGCACCCGACGCGATCGTCACGGCCACGGCCACGTAGACGAGCACCTGCACCCAGACCTCGCCGGGGTCGTGCGCGGCGATCAGCGCGAGTATCGCGGCCACCTGGGTGATCGTCTTGGCCTTGCCGAGCCGGCTCGCGGGGATCACCACGCCCTGGATGCCCGCCGCCACGCGCAGGCCGCTGACGGCGAACTCGCGGGCGATGATCACCATCGCCACCCACGGCTCGACCCTGTCGAGGCTGACGAGCGTGATCAGCGCGGCGGCCACGAGCAGCTTGTCGGCGATCGGGTCCATCACCTTCCCGAACGTCGTGACGCTGTGGCGCGAGCGCGCGAGGTAGCCGTCGAGCGTGTCGGTCAACGCCGCCAGCGCGAACACGCCGGCCGCGACCCACGACCCGCCCGGCGTCTCCTGGAGGAGCACGGCCACGAGCACCGGCACGAGCAGGATCCGCACCACGGTGAGCACGTTCGGCACGTTGAGGGGGAGCATCTGACTCCTAAGCTACCCGGCGCCGCCGCGCCGTCAGCTCGATTCCGACGAGCGCGCCGATCGGCCCGAGCGGCGAGACGGTCGCCGCCAGGACCGGCCACGGGAACACGCGCCGGACGCACCCGGCGAAGACGGCCGCGCACAGGAAGAGCCAGCCGACGCCGTGGCACCAGCCGAGCACGAGCTGCGCGTGGTCGCCGAGGTCGCCGATCCACACCACGAGCAGCGCGCTGAAGACGCACGCCTCGAGCGCCGAGTACAGCCGCACGGCCTGGAAGTAGCTCACGCCGCCCGCCGCTCCGCCGCGATCTGCCGCCGTGCGAGCAGCGCCCCCACCACGGCCATCGCCACGCCGACCCCGATCGCGACCCGCGCCTCCGTCGAGTGGAGGTTCGACAGGCTCCCGCCCACGGCCGCGTACGCGAAGGTGCGCGGCGCGAACCCGAGACCGGTGCCGGCGAAGATCTCGCGCACGCGCAGGCGCGTGAGGCCCGCGGCGTAGTTGAGCATGTTGAAGGGGATGCCGGGCACCAGCCGCACGTAGAGCACCGTCCAGAAGCCGCGCCGCTCGAGGAAGTCGAGCGCGGTCCGGCCGCGCGGCCCGAGCAGCAGCTCCGCGCGCTCGCCCGCAAGGCGCCGGCCGATGAGCAGGTGGAGCGCCGCCGCTGTGGCGATGACCAGCACGGCGAGCGCCGTGCCCGCGGCGGTGCCGAACGCCAGGCCGGCGGCGCCGGCGATGACGGGGAACGGGACGAACAGCAGGTTGAGCCCGATGCCGGCGAGCACGAACAGCGGGGGGCCGGCGGCGCCGAGGCCGTCGAACCACTGGCGCACGCGCTCCGCCGAGGGGCTGAAGCCGGCCAGGCGCGCCGCGGCGAACACGCAGAGAACGGCGAGCGCCGCGCCGGCGAGGCGTGCCAGCGCCCGCCTGCGCAGCTGCCGGGAGTCGGCGTCGGCCGCCACCCGACCAGCGTAGAGCGGGACGGCGGCTAGCCGGACTTGCCGACCGTCACGGTGCGGTTGGCGAAGGCGCGCAGGCCCTTGTTGTCGGTGACCCGCACCGCGAGGTGGTGCACGCCGGGCGAGAGCACGCGCGTGAGCCGCGCCCGCTTCCCGTTGTTCACCTCCATCGACCCGTTGCCGTCGAGGTCGAACGAGTAGTTCACGATGCTGCCGTCCGGATCGCGCGAGGCCGAGGCGTCGAGCGTGACCGCCTTGCCCTCCTTCACGTGCTTCTTCGCCTTCAGGCGCGCGATCGGGATCTTGTTGTACGGCAGGAACGGGCCGAACCGCACGGTGCCCTGGTAGCTCGGGACGACCGCGGTGTAGTTCACGACCCGGATCAGGTACTGGCCCGCCCGCCACGGGATGCCCTGCGAGTCCGCCACGGCGTCCTCCGAGTTGCCGGGCGGCGCGCTGGCCGACTGGCCGACGGTCTGGAGCTTGCCGCCGGCGCCCTTCCGGAAGACGTACAGGTCCCAGTCGTCGGCGGGGCTGGTCCAGTCGATGTGGGCGTTGATCGTGCCGTTCTTCTCGCTCGGCTTGATCTTGAACGGGAAGTCCTCGTACGTGGTCGGGTCGCTCGGGTCGCCGGTGGCCTGCGGGTGGATGGCGGTTCCCTTGCTGTGGAAGGCGAAGTTCGGCGTGGTCTTGGCGGAGGCCGGCGCGGCCGCGAGCGACGCCGCCGCGGCGGCCCCGACGACGGCGATCATGACCCGCCGCCTCACTCGTGACCCGCCACGGTGTGGGTCTTGCCCTTCTTCACGCAGCCCTTGTAGGTGCGCGTGCTGATCCGCAGGCGCCCGTCGGAGAGGTGGACGACGACCGTGACCTTGTAGGTCTTCCGGCCGTTCTTGATCTCCTTGAGGGTGATGATCCCGCGGCGCGCCTTCTTGCCCTTCAGGCGCTGCGTGTGCTTGCCGTTGATGTAGACGTCGATGCGCTTGATGTAGCCCTTCGACGGCTTGTGGGCCACGAGCCGCAGCGTGCGCTTGTCCTTGCACTCGGCCTTCTCGATCGGGACGCGCTTGGCGCCGCAGCGGAAGTTCTCCACCACGCGCTGGCCGCGGTCGATGGTTATCCGCCGCTTCTCGTGCACCTTGCCGGTGGCCGGGTCCTCGCAGGTGAGGGTCCAGCGCTCCGTGCGTCCCTTCTTCAGCTCGAACGGGCGCGTGGACGGCGTGACGATCCAGTCGAAGCGGCCGCTCTGCGGGACGAGCGTCGTGTAGTCGAGCATGTCGGCGCGCGAGCGGACGCCCTCGCGCGGGGTGCTGTCGGTGCAGTCGTAGCCCGTCGTCTCGAGCGAGCAGACGTTGCTCGAGAGCGTCTTGAAGTCCTTGTGCAGGCGCAGCCGCGCGCCGGGCGGCGCGTGGCCGCGCAGCGTGGAGAACTGGTGGCGGTCGGCCGCCGCCTCGCCGGCCGCGAGCAGGGCGTCGCGGAGGCCCTTGCCCTTGCCCTCGAGGGTCTGCGCTCCGGTCCACTGGTCGATCACGGCCTGCTGGAAGCCGACGTGGAAGTTGCCGCCGTGCGTGGAGTCGGGACCCATCTCGATCGTGTACCCGAAGGTGCCGGCGGCCGCGTAGTTCCAGTCCTCGGTGGTGCCCGACGTGTCGTAGAGCTGGTAGCCGTACTCGGACGTGTAGCCGGTGTCGCGCGCCATGTGGTCGCCGAGCTTCTTGAGCGCGTTCTCGTCGGGCGCGAGGCCGTCGTCGTGGCGACCCGGCGGGCGCAGCACGAGCGAGGCGAAGTTGTGCATCGTGATCAGCGTGGTGATGTCGTGGCGCTGCGAGAAGTGCCACACGGCCTGGTTCTCGGGCTCCGACCACATGCCCGGGCCGCGGTAGTTCTGCGTGTTCGGGTCGGTGCCGGCGCCCGGCCCGCCCCAGCCCTCGCCGTAGTTGCGGTTGTTGTCGACGCCGTACTGCAGGTTGCACGGGGTCGACGGGTCGCTGCTCGCGCCGTCGCAGTTCTTGCGCCGGTAGGCGAGCGACCCGCCGGGCGGCGCCACGGACTCGGCCAGCGACGGCGCGCCGGCCGGGTCGCCGCTGTTGTCGGCCGGGTCGAAAGCGCCGCGCGAGACGTCGTAGCCGTCGACGTTGATCACCGGCGTGACCACGATGCGGACCTTCTTCAGCAGGTTCGTGACGCGCTTGTTCTTCCCGTACTTGCCCGTGAGGTAGAGGGCGAACTCGACCGGGATCTCGGCGGACGGCCACTCGCGCGCGTGGTGGGCGCCCATCAGCCAGAAGGTCGGCTTGCCGTCGTCCTTGGCCTTCACGTTCTTCGTGATCTCGATCGTCTGCTGCTGACGACCCTGGAACGTCTTGCCCGGGAGCGTGACCGCCCTGGCGAGGTTCGGGTGGTGCTTGACGATCTTCTTGAGGTCCGCCTGGATGTCCGGGTAGTAGCGGTAGCCGCGGCGCCCCGACGGGAGCGGCGACGGCTTCGCCTTCGCCTTCGCCGCGAAGCGCCGGTCCTGCGCCCGGTAGCCGCGCTCGGCCACCGCCATGTCGGGGATCAGGGTCTTGAAGCTGTAGCCCGCCTTGCGGATCTTCGCGGCGTCGGCGGGGCCGGCGAGCACCGCGATCACCTTGTGGCCGTTGGGGACCTCGTCGAGGTTCACGCCGGTCGCCTCGAGCGCGGTGAAGTCGAGCTTGCTCGCGATCGGGATCGAGACGAGCGACTCCTTGGGCGCCCGGGCCTTCAGCACCGAGGCGGCCACCTTCACGGGCGTGATCTCGAGCGGCTCGATCGCCGACGGGCCGGCGAGCCGGCATGCCTGGATCGTGAGCGACTGCCCGCGCTTCACCCACGCCTGCGTGAGCTCGCTCGAGCCCCACGAGAGCGAGGCGTCGAGCCGCTTGCCGGACCGCGTGTCGAAGAGTGCGAGGTCCCAGTCGTTCCTGGCGTCGCCGTTGAGCCTCGCCTGCACGTAGCCGGTGAGCGGCGCGGTCCAGCGCGTGAGGTTCGCCCCGCGGGTCCCGTCCGCGACGAGGCGGTCGGTGCACGAGAGGGCGGTGGACGCCGAGATCGTGAGCTTCTTGGTGACCGGCGCCAGCGGGGTGGCGAGCCGCGCGTGCTGCTCGGCGGGAGCTCCCGCCACGACCACGAGCGCAGTCACGAGAGCCGCGAGCGCGGGCGCGACGAAGCGCGTCGCCCCCGGTCGACCGTCCCCGCGATTCCCCCTGCCAGAGGCCCTCACTGCCGGGCGATGATACTGAGGGGCCTCGTTTAGCGGTGCAGGCGCCAGGTCAAGAAGCCGACGGAGGGATTCGAACCCTGAGCGAGCCCGGATGGCGAGCGATGTCGCGGGGTTCCCCGGAGGAGGCAGGAAGCCGACGGAGGGATTCGAACCCTCGACCCCCGCTTTACGAGAGCGGTGCTCTGGCCAACTGAGCTACGTCGGCGGGCCGCGCCGGAGTGTATGAGCTCCGGGCGGGTCGGTCATCGGCGCGGCCACCCCAGGCCTTGAGCCGCCCCGCTGTACCACTTTAGGGCGGTACAGCATTTTCCCTCACTCGGTGGAGTAACTATTTGGACCACTCACGGTTTGTGAGGGAATGCTCCACGGCCGGCTGCGCGCCCTCCCCACGAGCCCCGCCGGCGACACGGCGACCGTGCTCCACGCCGAGACCTTCAGATCGCGGCTGATGGGGCTCGCGCTGGTCAGGCCGAGCCAGCTGCCCAGCGGGCACGCGCTGCTGCTCCAGCCGTGCTCCTCGATCCACACGTTCGGGATGCGGTTCCCGATCGACGTGGCGTTCGCCGACTCCGATGGCAACGTCCTGCGGGTGATCCGTGGCGTGCCGCCGCGCAAGGTCAGGCGCTGCCCGAACGCGGCCGTCGCGCTCGAGGCGCACGCCGGCGAGCTCGGCCGCTTCCTGCTCGATGGGCGCGGCGCCGGCTCGCGGCTCGTGGTGCAGCCGGCGGCGTGAGGCGGCTCAGCCGGCCGCGCCCACCAGCCGGGCGAGCCTGAGCGAGAGCGCCGTGAGCGCGAGCTCCTCCGTCACGTTCAGCTCGAGCGACAGCCGTGCGTCCTCGCAACGCTCGACGGCCAGGCGAAGGCGCCGGGCGTCGCGCCCGCGCGCCGCGTCGGCGAGCTGAGGCGAGCGGTCGCTGGCCAGCACGGCGGCGTCCGCCCCCTCGGCCAGGCATACGAGATCGCGGAATGAGATCGCCGCGAGCTCGAGTCCCAGGTCGAGCACCTCGGTGCGGGCACGCCGGCCGTCGCGCTTGGCCGCCTCGTCGAACTCGCGCTCGAGCGCGCTCCGGTCACGGCCGCGCGGCTCGAGCTCGAGTCGCTCCTTCGCCGCCCGCGCCACCTCGTCCTCGGCGGCCACCCGGCGGGCCTCCGCGCGCTCGAGCAGCGGCGCCCACGGCTCGCCCTCCCGCGGATCGCGCGCCTCGCCCGCGAGCGCCGCGCGCACCAGCGCCTCGACGTCGTCGCCCAGCGCGCGGCCCTCGTCTGAGGCGAGGAAGCGCGCGCGGGTGAGGTTGCCGAGCGCGAGCCGGCCGCAGGCGCCGGCGCTCACCGGGTCGACGCCCTCCTCCTCGAGGATCGCGGCGAGGCGCTCGGCGGGCAGGGGGTCGAAGCGCACGAGCTGGCAGCGCGAGACCACGGTCTCCAGTACCTGGCCGAGGGCGTCGGTGAGCAGGATCAGGTGCACGTAGGACGCCGGCTCCTCGAGCGTCTTCAGCATCCGGTTGGCCACCTCGTCGTTCATCGTGTCGGCGCGCTCGAGCACGAACACGCGACGCGACGCCTCGAACGGCGTGCGCGTGGCGGCCGCCACCACCGGCTCGTCCACGTCGCTGACCCGCATGACGTGCGCACCGGTGGGCCGCACCCAGGTGAGGTCGGGATGCGTGCCCGCGTGGACCCGAGCGCGCGCGGCGTCCGGGTCCGGCTCGCCCTCGGCGAGGAGCTCGGCGGCCAGCGCACGCGCGGCGGTGCGCTTGCCGGTGCCCGGCGGGCCGTGGAACAGATACGCGTGCGAGGGGGCGCCCGCCTCGAGCGCCGCGCCCAGCACCATCCGTGCGTGCGGGTGGTCCTCGGTGCCGGTGAGGGCGCTCACGCCGGCGCCGCCTCGGCGCGCGCCGCGCTCACGATCGCGAGGACGTCCGCCGCCACGGAGTCCGCCGGGCGGTCGGCATCGACGCGCCTGAAGCGCCCGGGCTCGGCCTCAGCCAGCCGCTCGTACGCGGCCGCGACCTTCCGCTGGAGCTCGTCGCCCTCGCCCTCGAAGCGATCCGTCTCGCCGCTCCGCCGCAGCGCCGCGGCCGGATCGATCGCCAGGAGGATCGTCAGGTCCGGGACGAGCCCGGCTGTCGCGAGCCGGTTGATCTCCCGGACCTCGTCGATCCCCAGGCCGCGCCCGGCGCCCTGGTAGGCGAGGGAGGAGTCGAGGAAACGGTCGCACACCACGGTCCTGCCCGCCTCGAGGGCCGGGCGGATCACCTCGCGGCAGAGCTCCGCGCGCGCCGCCGCGAAGAGCAGGGCCTCGGCCTCCGGGCCGATCGCGGTGGCCGGGTCCTTGAGGATCTCGCGCACGCGCTCGCCCACGGCGGTGCCTCCCGGCTCGCGAACGGCGACCGCCTCCTCGCCGAGCGCCTCGACCAGCCGGCGCGCCTGGCTCGTCTTCCCGGCGCGGTCGATGCCCTCGAACGTGACGAACAGACCGGCCATGCCGCGACGGTACCAGGGGCGGAGGCGGTGCCAGGCGTGAGTAGGATCGCCAGTCGTGCGTGCCCTCGTAACCGGCGGAGCCGGCTTCATCGGCTCCAATCTCGTCGACGCCCTCGTGGCGCGCGACCACGAGGTGACGGTCGTCGACGACCTCTCGACGGGCAAGCGGGAGAACCTCGACGCCGCGCTCGCCGCGGGTGCCGAGCTGGTCGAGGCCGACGTCCGCGACGCCGCCGCCATGCGCGAGGTCTTCGGGCGCGCGAAGCCCAAGGCGGTCTTCCACCTGGCGGCCCAGATCGACGTCCGCAAGTCGACCGCCGATCCGGCTTGGGATGCCGGGATCAACGTCGGCGGCACGATCAACGTGCTCGACGCCGCGCGCGAGAGCGGGGCCCGACGGGTGGTCAACACCTCGACCGGCGGCGCCGTATACGGCGAGGGGCAGATCATTCCCGCGCCCGAGAGCCACCCGGTCGCGCCCGAGGCGCCGTACGGGCAGTCGAAGTTCGCCGCCGAGGGCTACTGCGAGCTGTTCAGGCGCCTCTACGGGCTGTCCACGGTGTCGCTCCGCTACGGCAACGTCTACGGCCCGCGCCAGGACCCGCTCGGCGAGGCCGGCGTGATCGCGATCTTCTGCGGCCGGCTGCTCGCCAAGGAGCGCCCCGTGGTCTTCGGCGACGGCCTCCAGACGCGTGACTACGTGCACGTCGACGACGTGGTGGCGGCCAACCTCGCGGCGATCGAGTCGGACGCGGTCGGGGCGTTCAACATCGGTACCGGCGTGGAGACGAGCGTGCTCCAGCTCGTGGAGGCGCTGGCGCCCCTCGCGGAGGCGCCGTTCGAGGCCGACCACCGCCCCGCGCGCCCCGGCGAGGTGCAGCGGATCGCGCTCGACTGCACGCGAGCCGGCGAGGAGCTCGGCTGGGAGGCGCGCGTGCGGCTCGACGACGGCCTCACGCAGACGCTCGAGTCGGTGCGCTGATGGCCATAGCGATCGTGCTGCTCACGCTCGGGATCGTGGTCCTCGGCACGGCCCTCGCGTGGGCGCTGGGCTGGGCGGGAGCCGCGCGCGGAACGCGGCTCGGCGAGTCGTTCCTCGAGGCCGGGCAGCGCACGCAGGATGGCCTCGCAGAGTTCTTCGAATGGCTGCGGCTGGGGCGCTGAGGCCCGCCGCCGTGTCGGTTGCGGAGGCCGCCGCGCACGCCGGCTCGCTGTACGACGAGCTCGACCTAGATGCGCTTCCGCCGCAGCTCCGCCGCAACAGCCTCGACTACTACTACCTGAGCGTCTGGCCGGGCCTGGCCCACCTGCCGGAGGTCGAGGCCGTGGCGGCGCCGGCCGGGCCGGTGCGCGCGGCGTACGTGCACCTGCCGTTCTGCTCCGGTCTGTGCCACTTCTGCAGCTACTTCGTCGTCGTGGCGCGCGACCCCGCCCACGACGATCGGCTCGACCGCTACGTCGACCTGCTGCTCCTCGAGCTCGACCTCCATCGCGACCGCTGCGAGCTCGACGTCTCGTACCTCTACTTCGGCGGCGGCACGCCCAGCCTGCTCGCGCCGCGTCAGCTCGATCGGCTCCTGACGGGCTTCGAGGAGATGGGAGTTCTCGGGGAGGGCCTCCTCGGCAGCATCGAGGCGCACCCCGAGCTCTTCGCGGACGCGCCCCGCGCGCGCTCGTTCCTGGACGTCCTGGACGCTCACGGGATCACCCGCGTCAGCGTGGGGATGGAGAGCGCCGACGACGCGCTGCTGGCGGCCACGAACCGACGGCACCGGGCGGACGGCGTCGCCGGCGTCGTCGAGCTCCTTCGCGACCGCGGCCTCCTCGTGAACCTCGACCTCATGTACGGGCTGCCCGGGCAGTCGCTCGAGACCTGGATCGCCTCGCTCCAGGCCGCGCTGGCGCTCGACCCGGACTCGGTCTCCACCTACTTCACGTTCGTCGATCCCGGCACCCGGCTGTGGCACCAGATCCGGCGCGGCGAGACCGAGCTTCCCGACCACCGGCTCGTCCAGACCCAGCACCTGGCGGCGCAGTCACTGCTCGAGGAGGCGGGCCACCTCGAGCTGCCCGGGGACTTCTGGTCCGTGCCCGACACCGAGCCGGCAGCCTTCGTGCAGGAGACGCTTCCCTCCGACGCCAGGTCGCTCGGACTGGGCGCGGGGGCGTACGGGTTCTACGACCGAACGCAGTACTTCAACGAGTTCGGCCTCGGCGCCTACGCGAACCGGCTGCGGCGGCGGGAGGTCCCGGTCTGGCGTGCGGCCGCGCTCGACGCGCGCCAGAGCCGGTGCCGTGACGTCATGTTCTCGTTCAAGAACGCGCCGCACCTCGACCTCGCGCTGTTCAGCGCGCGTCACGGCAGCTCGCCGCTCGCCGAGTGGCCAGACGAATTCCGCCGGCTGGAGGAGCTGCGGCTCGTGGACATCGATCGCGACCGCGTCCGGCCCACCGCCAAGGGGCGACTCGTGGCCGAGGAGGTCGCCTGCATGTTCGAGCCGGCCGGCCACCACGCCGGCGTGCGCCTCGACGGCGCGCCGCCCCTTGTGCGCCGCCACAACTACGCGCCCACCTACTCCGCGCCGGCCGCGCGCGCCTGACGTGGCGGTGCGGGCGTCGAAGGCCGCGCTGGCGCGCGCCGCCGAGCTGCTGGGGTCCGACCGGAAGGCCGCGCGCGAGTACCTGCGTCGCGTCCAGGAACGGGTGGGGATGCCGGTGCCGTTCGTGGAGGTCGTGACCGCCATGGAGGACCTGGGGACCGACGAGCGCCTGCTGGTGGAGCACCTTCGCGAGCACGCGACGCCGCCCGTCGCCTAGCGTGCGATACGCCGTCTACGCCCCGACGTCCGGCGAGTACGACGTCCCGGCGCTGGCCGAGCTCGCACGCGGCGCGGAGCGCGCAGGGTGGGCCGGCTTCTTCGTCTGGGACAACCTCATGGCGACCTTCGACGGCTCGAACGTCCTCGCCGACACCACGGTCGCGCTGACGGCGATCGCGCTCGCGACCGAGCGGCTGCGCTTCGGGGCCATGGTCACGCCGCTGCCGCGCAGGCGTCCCTGGAAGCTCGCTAAGGAGACGGCGACCCTCGACGTCCTCTCCGGCGGACGCCTCGTGCTCGGGGTCGGCCTCGGCGGCACGTGGGACTTCGCGCCGTTCGGCGAGGACGTGCCGCTGCGCACGCGCGGCGATCTCCTGGACGAGGGCCTGGACGTCGTCACCCGCCTGTGGGAGGGCGCGCCGGTCGACCACCGCGGGCGGCACTTCGCTCTCCAGGGCGCGCGCCTCGTGCCGCGTCCCGTTCAGCGTCCGAGGATCCCGATCTGGTGCGCCGGCTACTGGCCCGGCGGGCGCGCGCTCCGGCGCGCCGCGCGCTGGGACGGCGTGGCCCCGTTGAGCAGGGACGGCGATTTCCGCGGGCTCAGCCCGAGCGAGCTGCGGCGATGCGTCGACTACGTGATGCGGCATCGCCCCACGCGGGACGCGCTCGACGTCGTCCATTTTCAAACCGCCGGCGACCCTGGAGGAACGCCGGAGGAGTACGCGCGGGCCGGCGCGACGTGGTGGTTCGAGTCGACGTTCCCGCCCGAGGAGGGCCTCGCGGAATTCCGCGCCCGGATCGAGGCTGGGCCGCCGCGCTAGGGGGCGTTTTCAGGCGGGCGTTCCGTCCGGCCTACGCGCCACTATCGAATGTCCCCATAAGCCCCGCGAGAGGCCCCCGACAGGCCTAGACTGGAGAGTCGTGGAAGTCGCATCACAGACCCCGCTTCGTAAGGACACCGAGCGCCGAGGGCTGGTCGTGCAGCGCCGCTTCACCGAGGCCGGCGCGCACCCCTTCGACGCCGTCGAGTGGGAGATTCGTGATGCCGTGATCGGCGACCCCGCCGACCCGGCCTTCAAGCAGGAGGGCGTCGAGTTCCCGAGCTTCTGGTCCCAAAATGCGACGAACATCGTCGCGCAGAAGTACTTCCGCGGGCGGATCGGCTCCGACGAGCGCGAGCGGTCGGTGAAGCAGATGATCAGCCGGGTCGCGGGCACGATCGGCGAGTGGGGCCGCGACCTCGGCTACTTCGCGTCGGATGAGGACGCCGACGCGTTCGAGGCGGAGCTCACGCACATCCTGCTTCACCAGATGGCGGCGTTCAACTCCCCCGTCTGGTTCAACGTCGGCTTCGAGGAGCACCCGCAGTGCTCGGCCTGCTTCATCCTCTCGGTCGAGGACACGATGTCGTCGATCCTCGACTGGAACACCAAGGAGGGGATGATCTTCCGCGGCGGTTCCGGCTCGGGGATCAACCTGTCGCGCATCCGCAGCTCGCGGGAGCACCTCTCGAAGGGCGGCTACGCGTCCGGTCCCGTCTCGTTCATGCGCGGTGCCGACGCCTGGGCCGGCACGATCAAGTCGGGTGGGAAGACCCGGCGTGCCGCGAAGATGGTCGTGCTCGACGTCGATCACCCTGACATCAGGGAGTTCATCTGGTGCAAGGCGCGCGAGGAGGAGAAGGCCGCCGCCCTGCGCGACGCGGGCTTCGACATGTCCCTCGACGGCGACGGGCTCCAGTCGATCCAGTACCAGAACGCGAACAACTCCGTGCGCGTCACCGACGAGTTCATGGCGGCGGCCGAGGCGGGCGAGGACTGGCAGACCACGGCGCGGGTGGACGGCAGCACCAGCGAGACGTACAACGCGCGCGAGCTCCTGCGGGAGATCGCCGAGGCGGCCTGGCAGTGCGCCGACCCCGGCCTCCAGTACGACACGACGATCAACGAGTGGCACACCTGCCCGGCGTCCGGGCGGATCAACGCGTCGAACCCGTGCTCGGAGTACATGCACGTCGACGACTCGGCGTGCAACCTCGCGTCCATCAACGTCCTGAAGTTCCGCCGCGACGACGGAACGTTCGACGCCGACGCCTTCGCGCACACCGTCGACGTGATGATCCTGGCGCAGGAGATCCTCGTCGGGCCGTCGAGCTATCCGACCGAGCAGATCGGCGAGAACGCGCGCGCGTTCCGGCAGCTGGGTCTCGGCTACGCCAACCTCGGCGCGCTCCTGATGGCCAACGGCAAGCCGTACGACTCGGGCGAGGGCCGCGCGCTTTCGGCGGCGATCACGGCACTGATGACCGGACGCGCGTACCGCAAGTCGGCGGAGGTCGCAGCGGTGCTCGGGCCGTACGAGCGCTATCCCGAGAACCGGGACGCCCACCTCAATGTCATCGACAAGCACCGCCAGGCCGCGTACGAGATCAGCGGCGACGCCTGCGAGGACGCCGCGCTGCTCGAGGCCGCCCGGCGGGCTTGGGACGAGGCGCGGGCGAGCGGCGAGCAGTACGGCTACCGCAACGCGCAGGCCACGGTTCTCGCGCCCACCGGCACGATCTCGTTCCTGATGGACTGCGACACGACCGGCATCGAGCCTGACTTCTCACTCGTCAAGCACAAGACGCTGGTCGGCGGCGGCACCATGACGATCGCGAACCGCACGGTCCCGCTCGCGCTGAAGACGCTCGGCTACCCGGACACCTCGGTCGAGCAGATCGTCGCGCACATCGGCGAGCACGGCTCGATCCTCGGCGCGCCCGAGATCAAGGACGAGCACCTCAGCGTGTTCGACGTCGCGGTTGGCGAGCGCGCCATCTCGCACATGGGTCACATCAAGATGATGGCCGCCGCGCAGCCGTTCCTCTCAGGCGCGATCTCGAAGACCGTGAACATGCCCGCGGGCGCAACGGTCGACGAGATCGTCGATGCCTACACGCAGGCGTGGCGGCTCGGGCTGAAGGCGCTCGCGATCTACCGCGACGGCTCCAAGAACGCGCAGGTCCTCAAGACCGACGCCGGCGACAAGAAGGAAGCGGCGGTCGAGGCCGAGGACGTCGCGCGGCCGGTCCGGCGGCGGATGCCGAAGGAGCGCCAGTCGATCACGCACAAGTTCTCGATCGCCGGCCACGAGGGCTACATCACGGCGGGCATGTACGAGGACGGCTCGGTGGGCGAGATCTTCCTCACCGACATCGGCAAGGAGGGCTCCACCCTCCGCGGCATGATGAACGCGTTCGCGACGTCGGTCTCGATCGCGCTCCAGTACGGAGTGCCGCTCGAGACGCTCGTGCGCAAGTTCAGCTACATGCGCTTCGACCCGGAGGGGGCCACCGGAAACCCGGAGATCCCGTTCGCGAAGTCGATGCCCGACTACATCATGCGCTGGCTCGCCTCGCGCTTCCTCGACGTCGACACGCAGGAGGAGCTCGGGATCCTGACCCCCGAGGTCCGCGCGCGCAAGGCGGCGCAGGATGCGCTGATGCGTGGCGACACGGCGACGCCGGTGGTCGAGACCAACGGCGGCAACGGCGGGAACGGCCACGCGAACGGCGGCAACGGTGCGTCGAAGCCGGCCGCCGCCGCGATGACGGACGAGCCGCCGGTGATCCCGGCCAAGCTGCAGGGCCTGGACCTCGGTCCGGCCTGCGGCCAGTGCGGCGGGATGATGCAGCGGACGGGCAGTTGCTACACGTGCTCGTCCTGCGGCAACAACACCGGCTGCGGGTAATCGGAGGCTGCAAACCTTCGACTGGGGCGGTCCTCGGGCCGCCCCAGTCTCGTTTTCAGGGCTGAACCGCTAGTGCCTGTGGTGGTGCTTGCGCGGCCCGATGATCGTTCGCGCGAACTTCCAGAGCCGCGCGCTCTCGATCTCGTGCCTGCCGCCGCGCTGGCGTAGCGCCGCGGTCGCGACGTCGATGTGGTTGTAGCCCGGGAGCTTCACCCACATGTTGTGCTTGTGCTTCAGCGGCGGCGGGTCTGAGCCCTCCTCGATGCCGTTCTGCGCGTCCGCGTAGAACTGGGCACGCTTCGGGATCCCGTTGTAGCGGTAGTTGGCGAGCGAGCCGCTGCGGTCGCCGTTGCCCGCGTCCTGCTGGTCGGCCAGCAGGCGCAGCGGGAAGTACTGCTCGGCGAAGTCGGCCGGCGACTCGAAGATCGAACGCGCGAACTGGTGGATCGCCGTCACCTCGCTGCGGCCGCTCGTGAACCGGTGGCCCGAGTCGTCCTTCTGCACCGGCGTGCCGGGCTTGCCGAACTGGTTGTAGTGCCACCACGTGTAGAGGGGCCCGTGCGGCGCGATCGGGATCATCAGGTGCTTGCCGTCGATCAGCCCGCTCACGGCCTCGCCGTTGTACGGCGCGGGCCACGACTTCTGCGCCACGGGCCCGCCGGCGAACGTGCCGAGGCTCGTGCGGAGGATCGTGACCGGCGACGAGTTGTCGTCGAACGTCGCCCCGAGCGCCGCCTCGTTAGTCGTGCGGAAGTCGCGGATGCTCGGCATCTGCGTGATGGCGTTCTGGGCGTTGCGCGAGAACAGCGTGCGCAGCGTGACCTGGAAGTTCGAGTCGTTCGGGAGCAGGTTGATCACGTCGCTCTTGGCGCGCGGCTGGATGAACGCGGCCAGCGCTGTGAGCGGCACGGCCTGGATCGTCTCGGGCGTGAACGGCGGGGCGTCCACGTACGGCGAGCCGTTGCTGGCCGCGGCGAAGAAGTTGGCGAGCCCGACGCTGTCGCCGCCGCCCGAGCCGCCCGAGCCGGAGCCCCCGCCCGAGGTGCTCCCGTTGAGCCGCGTGTCGAGCGCGAAGAACGCCGCGCACTGGTTGTAGCCGGCGTCGCGCTTGGTCTTCGCGTTGCCGTCGAAGTCCCAGCCGGCGAACGCGGTCGTCAGCGGCCCGCCCAGCGAGTGCCCGCCGCAGAAGACCTTCTTCCGGCGGAGCTTGCGCGGCATCCCGCGCTTGATGACCGTGTACTCGTCGCGCACCGTCTGGTCGAGCCCGACGGCCTTCAAAAACTGCGCGTCCTGCTGCGACCGGAAGCCCGCGAACTTGCGGCCGTTGATCGCGGCCCCGTGGTAGTAGTACTTCATCGCCAGCCGGTAGTTGCGCCGCTTCTTCCCCGCGTCCACGCCGTAGTGGTCCTCGAGGCAGTTCGACCGCCGGTCGAGCGTCCAGACCTCCACGTGCCGCCCGTGCGCGTGAGCCGTCCGGACCATGTTGCGGGCGAAGATGTCGAGCGACCCGGCGCCCGCGAAGATCCCGGGCATCGTCACGAACACCGCGTCCGCCTTGCGCGCCTTGCGCGGCCCGCGCGCATCGCGAAAGCGCAGGTAGCCGATGCGGTCGCAGCCCTTCGGGCGCGGCCCGGCGGCGGCCGGCAGCGGGGCGAGCAGGCTCACGTACGACGCCTTGACCTGCTTTGCGTCCGCCGACTGCGACTTGATCTTCACCTCGATCCGCCGCGGCGGCTTCTTCGCGGCGGCTGCGGCCGGGGCAGTGCCGAGGGCCGGCGCGCCGAGCACCGTCGCCGCGGCGGCCGCCACGGCGAGCGACGCAACCCTCTGCCGCCTACCCCTCATCCCCCGAAAGCTAATCAGGCGGCGACCGTCAGCGCGCTGACTCAAGTAAACGCCGTCGCGGCCGAAGCCTAGGCTGAACCCGAGTACCCCCGTGATTCCTCGCGCTCGCGCGCGTTGTAGTCGCAGTCCCTGCTGCCGGAGGCCTCCAATGAACCGCACCGCGATCACCGCCGTCGCGGCCCTCATCGTCACGCTGATCGCCGCGACCGCCCAGGCGCCGGCCAGCTCCGCGCCCCTTCACGCGGCGCGCTACCAGACCACCTGGCTGATCTCGCGCGACGTGAACGGCGGCACGCCCAACGGCCCCTCCACCCACGCGGTCATCTCGGGCGACAAGCGCTACGCGCGGATGATCGCCTTCCAGTCGGAGGCGTCCGACCTCGTGAAGGGCGACGGCAACGGCGTGAGCGACGTCTTCGTGGTCCGCCGCGGTGGCAGCTTCTCCAACGACGGCGAGCCCTGGCGCGCGGGCGAGACCAAGCTGGTGTCGAAGGGCCTCGGCGGCAAGGACGCCAACGGCCCGTCGTTCGCGCCGGCGGTCGACGGCAACTACTACGTGGCGCCGCGCTGCGTGGCCTTCCTGTCGAAGGCGTCGAACCTCGTGCACGGCGACACCAACGGCAAGACCGACGCCTTCCTGTGGGAGAGCGGCGAGGTGAAGCGCATCTCCTACCCGGGTGGCCACCAGGCGAACGAGGACGTCGACGCCGTGGCCGTGGCGGGCGACTGCTCGCGCACCGCGTTCGTGGTCGGCGGCCGCCTGTTCGTCCGCTCGCACGGCAAGACCCGCACGCTGTACAACCACGGCGATCCGCGCAACCCGGCCTTCGGCGGCGGCGAGCACGGCGACCTGGTGTTCGACTCGAACGGCAGCGTCTACCTCAGCCGCGAGGCGCGCGAGGACCCGAAGGTGGTCGCACACGGACGCAACCCCGCCTTCAACGCGCTGCGCCGCCAGGTGGTCGCGTACGAGGTGAAGCGCGGCGGCCACTGGCAGATCGCGTACCGCGACCTGGGCCAGAGCGAGCGCGTGGTGAGCCGCAACGGGAGCCACCTCGGTAACGGCGACTCGCACGACCCCGTCGTCACCAACTCGGGCTACTACATCGGCTTCGACAGCGAGGCCTCGAACCTCGACGAGGCGCGCGGCCTGCAGGCCTACCTCTACACCGACGTGCGCAAGATGACGCAGGTGCGCTCCGTCGACGACAGCGGCGACCCGCTCGCGGGCGGCGGCCGCGACCCGTCGGTCAGCTACTACGCGAACTACATCGTGTTCAGCTCGGGCGCCGGCCGCGGCGGCGACCAGATCTTCATGCGCTACCTCGGCGGGAAGTAGCCGGCCCGACCGCGAGCTAGCGCGTGACCCGGAACGCCCCGCGCATGTACGGGTGGATCCGGCAGAAGTACGAGTAGAGGCCCGGCGGCAGGTTCTTGGGCGTGGTCGACGCCGGGTTCGGCGAGCCCCCGTCGATCACGTCGTAGCCCAGCGTCCCCGAATCCCAGCGCCCGTCGGCGAGCGGGTAGTTCGCCACGTAGGGACCGTTGCATGGCCACGGACACGTCGTGACGGTGTGGCGGATGTTCGCGAACTGATCCGCGTTGAGGAACGTGATCTGCTCGCCGCGTTTGATCGTGGGCAGCTTGCCACCGGCGGTGGCGGCCGATCTGTCGCCGGGCAGGTACTGGAAGTTGGCGATGGTCACCTGCGTGGTGTGCGTGTAGCTCTTCTCGGGCGGGCGCTTCTCGGGCGTCTCGCACCGCGGCCCGCCGTACTTCACGCCGCAGTAGTCGTCGGTGTGCGAGCCCCACGTCCGGTTGGGCACGCCCATGGTCGGGTCCTTCCACTCCTTCTTCCACTTGCCGATCATGTACGGCTTGCAGCGGCCCTTCGGCTTCTCGGCCTTGTCGATGTA
>JBJMLK010000113.1:0-5161 GCA_045805345.1 Thermoleophilaceae bacterium
ACCAGACCGAGAACTACGCGCACATCGACATCCAGCCGGGCTATCAGGAGATCTGCGGCGAGACGGCGCTCGACTACGTCCGCTACCGCCACACCGACAACGACATCATCCGCTCCGCCCGCCAGCAGGACTTCCTGCGCCAGGTCAAGCAGCAGGTCGGCGTCGGGCGGCTGATCGACCGGCGCGACAAGCTGATCAAGATCTTCGGCAGGTACACGCAGTCGGACATCGGCTCGCGCACAGCCGTGCTGCGCCTGCTCAACCTCGTGATCGGCTCGGCCACCCACCCGATCCGCGAGATCCACTTCCACGCGGAGATCGGCCCGAGCTACGTGACGGCGTCGTCGCGGGTCGTGCACAAGCTGGCGCAGGAGTTCCTCGGCGTGAGCGCGGTGCCGGCCAGCGAGCGGCGGTCGACATCGCGCAAGAAGTCGAAGTCGAAGCACAAGCACGACAACGGTCTCGTGGACGTGTCCGAGCTCGGTCGCCAGACCGCGCTCCAGCTGGTCAACGGCGGGGCGCGCGAGCTGCGGCTCTACTACCCCACCCAGCTGCCGCCGGGCGCGACCTTCTCGTCGCCGCCGCGGGCCTACTCGCTCAAGGCGCAGAACCACCGCCGCTACCAGGCGTACAGGTTCGTGATCCCGACCGGGCAGATCGGCGAGTACGTGGGCTTCCAGGGGCTCGGCTGGAAGAACCCGCCGATCCTCCGCAGCCCGAGCGAGGTCAAGAAGATCGGCGACCGGGTCTTCCGGATCTACCGCGACGGCGCCCACACGCGGATCGTGGCCTGGCAGTCCGACAACGCGGTCTACTGGGTCAGCAACACGCTGTCGGAGTCGCTGACCGAGCGCGAGATGCTGGCGATCGCGCACGCCGCGCGGCCGCTCGGCTAGCTGTAGATGATCGATCCCGAACCCCCGCGCCCCTGGCTGTCGCTGCAAATCGTCGCCGGGCGTGCGTCCTCGGTCGAGTCGATGCACTCATGCATCGATCTCTCCCTGCGTCCTTCGCCGGCTCGATTTTCGCGACCCCAGGGACCCGCGGGTCCGGAATCGATCATCTAGGCTCACCCGATGCCAGACCGGGAGCCGATCGGCGTCATAGGCGCGGGCTGGGTGGGGCTCGTGACGGCCGCGTGCTTCGCCGACCTGGGCCACGACGTGTGGTGCCGCGACATCGTTGCCGAGAAGGTCGAGGCCCTGCGCGCCGGCGACGTGCCGATATTCGAGCCCGGGCTCGACGACATGCTCGCCAGGAACGCCGAGCGGCTGCGCTACACCACCGACATGGGCGAGGTCCTGAGCGCGGCCGAGCTCCTGTTCTGCTGCGTCGACACGCCGCCCACGTACTCCGGCGACGCCGACCTCTCGCGCGTCGGCTCGGTGGTCGAGGAGCTGGGCGACTCGGACGACCACGCGATCGTCATGAAGAGCACCGTGCCGGTGGGCACCGGCCGCTCGATCCGCCGCTCGCACGACATCGGCTACGTGTCGAACCCGGAGTTCCTCAAGGAGGGCACGGCCGTCGAGGACTTCATGCACCCCGACCGCGTGGTGGTCGGGGCCTGGGAGGGGTCGGAGGCATTCGGCGACCGCGTTGCGGCGCTGTACGAGCCGCTCGAGGCGCCGGTCGTGCGCACCGACGTGGCGAGCGCCGAGATGATCAAGCTCGCGTCGAACGCCTTCCTCGCGACGAAGATCTCGTTCATCAACGAGATCGCCAACGTGTCCGAGGAGCTGGGCGCGGACGTGACCGAGGTGGCGCGCGGGATGGGCCTGGACGCGCGGATCGGCACGCAGTTCCTGCGGGCCGGTATCGGCTACGGCGGGTCCTGCTTCCCGAAGGACGTCAGCGCGCTCAAGCAGCTCGCCGGCAACACCGGCTACCACTTCCAGCTGCTCACCGCGGTGATCGAGGTCAACGAGCTGCAGAAGCGGCGCACGATCGGCAAGCTCCAGAAGCACCTGGGGTCGCTGGTCGGCAAGGAGATCGCGCTGCTCGGCGTGGCGTTCAAGCCGAACACCGACGACATCCGCGAGGCCACCAGCCTCGTGCTGGCCGCGCGGCTCCAGAGCGAGGGGGCGCACGTGCGCGTGTACGACCCGATCGCGACCGACCGGGCGCGCGACCTGCTCGGCAGCGTGCGCGTGGCGGGCTCCGCCGTGGAGGCGCTCGACGGCGCCGACGCGGCCGTGCTCGTGACCGAGTGGCCCGAGTTCCGCGAGCTCGACTGGGGCGGCGAGGTGAAGAAGCGCATGGGGCGGCCGTTGGTGGTCGACGGGCGCAACTTCCTCGACGCCGAGCTGCTTCGCTCGCTGGGCTTCACGTTCGAGGGCATCGGACGCCCGAACGAGCGCGTGAGCGGGCAGGAGCCCGTCGCGGGGACCAGCTGACTTGCGGGCACTGGTCCTCGCCGGGGGCGAGGGCACGCGGCTGCGGCCGCTGACGCTCTCGGTCCCGAAGCCCGTCCTGCCGCTCGCCGGGCGGCCGTTCCTCACCTTCATGCTCGACTGGCTCGGACGCCACGGCGTGGACCGCGCGATCCTGTCGTGCGGCTTCCTGTCGGAGGCGGTCGAGCGGGTGCTCGGCCACGACTACGACGGCATCCGGCTCGACTACGTGGTCGAGGAGGAGCCGCTCGGCACCGCCGGGCCGGTCCGGCTGGCCGCCGACCTGGGACTGGTCGAGGAGCGCCTGCTCGTGCTGAACGGCGACGCCCTCACCGACCTCGACCTCACGGCGGAGGTCGAGCAGCACGAGCGGACCGGCGCGACGGCGACGCTCGCGCTCGTACCGGTCGAGGACACGTCGAGCTACGGCGCGGTGCCCACGGCTCCCGACGGCCGGGTCGAGGCGTTCCTCGAGAAGATGGACAACCCGCCCACGAACCGCATCAACGCCGGCGCGTACGTGCTCGAGCGCGCGGTCGTGGACCGCATCCCGCCCGGGCGGTCGATGTTCGAGACCGACGTGTTCCCGCAGCTGGTCGGCCAGGACCTGTACGGGTTCGACGCCGCGGGCTCGTACTGGATCGACATCGGGACGCCGGAGCGCTACCTGCAGGCCACGTGGGACCTGCTGGCCGCTCGGGTCGCCAGCTCGCTGCCGCCGCGCGACGAGACCGGGTCGCTTGTCGGCGAGGGCTGCATCACCAGCGGCGCGCGCATCGGGCCGATGTCGGTGCTCGGGCCCCACTGCGTGGTCGGCGCCGGCTCGGTGGTCGAGCGCTCGGTGCTCCACGGCGACGTGCGCGTGGGGGAGCACGCGACGGTGACCGGCGCGGTGCTGGCCGCCGGCGTGCAGGTGGGCGACGGCGCGAGCGTCGAGGACGGGGCCATCCTTGGCTCGGGCGCTCGCGTGGCGGCGGGCGCGCTCGTGGAGCGCGGCGCCCGCGTCGACCCCGGCGGGACGGTCGGCGAGCCGATCGGCGCGTCGTGAGCGATCTCTCGCGGGCGGCCGTCGAGGCCGCCGACCCGGACCGGATGATCGACGACGTGCTGGCGCAGCCGGGCCAGCTCGCGGACGCGGTCTGGCGCGCCGAGTCGGCGGGGTTCACGGCGGCAAACGGCGGGCTCGTGATCGCGGGCATGGGCGGCTCCGCGGTCGGCGGCGACCTGGCCGCCGCGATCCTTCCGTCGGCGCGGATCCTCACCGTGCGCGGCTACGAGCTGGGCCCGTGGGTCGGCCCGGACACGCTCGTCCTCTGCGCCAGCTACTCGGGCGACACCGAGGAGACCCTCGCCTGCTTCGAGGCCGCGGGCGCGGCCGGCGCCCGCCGCGCGGTGGTCACCACGGGCGGCGCCCTGGGCGAGGCGGCGCGGGCCGCGGGCGTGCCGGTGATGGGCGTTCCCGCCGGATTCCAGCCGCGCGCCGCGGTCGTCTACATGACGGTGGCCGCGCTGGCGGCGGCGGGGGCGGCGGGCGACGAGGTCGAGCGCGCCGCCCCCCTGCTGGCGCGGCTGGCCGAGGAATGGGGGCCGGACGGCGCGGACGACTCCGAGGCCAAGCGGGTCGCCCACGAGCTCGACGGGTGCGTGCCGGTGGTCGTCGGCGCCGGGCGCACGGTGGCGCCCGCGCTTCGCTGGAAGACGCAGATCAACGAGAACGCCTCTCGCCCGGCGTTCTGGAGCGAGCTGCCGGAGGTGGACCACAACGAGATCTGCGGCTACGACCGGCCGCTGTCGCTCGTGTTGCTCGACGACGACGGCCTCGACGAGCGGCTGCGGCGGCGGATCGACCTGACGGCTGCGTCGGTGGACGTCGGCGTCGTGCGCGTCGAAGCGCGCGGCGAGACGCCGTTCGAGCGCGTGATGTCGCTCGTGCTGCTCGGCGACCTCGTGTCCGTGTACATGGCGGTGCTCGCCGGTGAGGACCCGACGCCGGTGCCCGCAATCGACCGGCTCAAGGCGGAGCTTGGGTAACGTTCCCGCCCATGGAACCGACGACCACTACTCCCGACCTGGCCACCGACCACAAGGTCGCCGACCTCGCCCTCGCCGACTTCGGGCGCAAGGAGATCAGGCTCGCCGAGCACGAGATGCCCGGCCTGATGGCGATGCGCGAGGAGTACGGGCCGGACAAGCCGCTCACGGGCGCCCGCATCACGGGCTCGCTCCACATGACGGTGCAGACCGCCGTGCTGATCGAGACGCTCGTCGAGCTCGGCGCCGAGGTGCGCTGGGCTAGCTGCAACATCTTCTCCACGCAGGACCACGCGGCCGCCGCGATCGTCGTCGGCGTCGACGGCACGCCGGACGAGCTGCGCGGCGTCCCGGTCTACGCCTGGAAGGGCGAGACGCTCGAGGAATACTGGTGGTGCACCGAGCAGGTGCTCCGCTGGCCGGACGGCGGCGGTCCGAACATGATCCTCGACGACGGCGGCGACGCCACCCTGCTCGTCCACAAGGGCGCCGAGTACGAGCGCGCCGGCGCGGTGCCGGCCCCGGCCAAGACCGACTCCGAGGAGATGGCCGTGATCCTCGGCGTGCTCGAGCGCTCGCTGGGCGAGGACCCGCAGCGCTGGACCAGGATCGCCGAGGGCGTCAAGGGCGTGACCGAGGAGACGACGACTGGCGTGAACCGGCTCTACCAGATGCACGCGAACGGCGAGCTGCTGTTCCCGGCGATCAACGTCAACAACTCGGTCACGAAGTCGAAG
>JBJMLK010000114.1:0-5179 GCA_045805345.1 Thermoleophilaceae bacterium
CGTGCGCGGCTGGTGGAAGGACACCGGGCAGGTGCAGGACATGCTGGACGCCAACCGGCTGATCCTCGACGACCTCGACGAGCGGATCGAGGGGGAGCTCGTGGAGACGCGCGTCGAGGGGCGCGTGGTGGTCGAGCCCGGTGCGGTGCTCGAGCGCGCGACCGTCCGCGGGCCGGCGATCGTGGGCCGCGGCGCGCGGATCACCGACGCCTACGTCGGGCCGTACACCGCGATCGGCGAGGACGTGACGATCGAGCACGCCGAGCTGGAGTACTCGATCGTCCTCGCCGGCTCTTCGATCCGCCGCCTCGAGGGCCGGATCGAGGCGAGCCTGATCGGACGCAACGTGTCGATCGCCCACAGCCCGGCGCAGCCGCGCGCCTACCGCTTCGTGGTCGGCGACAACGCCGAGATCGCCATCCTGTAGCGGGTGACCGGCGAGCCATGAGAGTCCTCGTGACCGGAGCGGGCGGCATGCTCGGGCACGACGTCGTGCGGGCCGCGAAGTTCGTGAACCACGACGTGATCGCGCTCGGGCACGCCGAGCTGGACGTGACCGACGGCCGCCGGGTACGGCGGACGATCGCCCGGCTGGCGCCGGACGCCGTCGTGAACTGCGCCGCCTGGACCGACGTCGACGGTGCGGAGGAGGACCCGATCGGCGCGGCGCGGGTCAACGAGCAGGCGCCGCGCCACGTGGCCGCCGCGGCCGCCGAGGTGGGCGCCGCGATCGTCCAGCCGTCGACCGACTACGTCTTCGACGGCGAGAAGGGCGAGCCGTACGTGGAGAGCGATCCCACGCACCCGATCTCCGTGTACGGGGCCACGAAGCTGGCCGGCGAGGAGGCAGTCGCCGAGTCGAACCCGAACCACTTCATCGTCCGCACCTCCTGGCTGTTCGGCTCGGCCGGCGGCAACTTCGTGGAGACCATGCTGCGCCTGGGGCGCGAGCTCGGCGAGGTCGTCGTCGTCCGCGACCAGATCGGCTGCCCCACCTACACGGGCCACCTGGCTGAGGCGCTCGTCCGGCTGCTCGACGACGACGAGTACGGGCTCCACCACATCGCGGGCGGCGGCGAGTGCTCGTGGTTCGAGTTCGCCACGGCGATCTTCCAGCGCGCCGGCGTGGAGTGCCGCACGCTCTCGTGCACCACCGACGAGTTCCCGCGCCCGGCGCCCCGTCCCGCCTACTCCGTGCTCGCCACCGAGCGCGAATACGGCCTCGTCCTTCCGAACTGGCACGACGGGCTCGACGACTACCTGGCCGATCGCCAGCGAGCGCTGACGTCGTGAAGCTCCTGGTGACCGGCGCCGCCGGCTTCATCGGCTCGACGTACCTGCGGGTGGTGCTGGCCGAGGGCGACGACCAGATCGTGGTGCTCGACAAGCTCACCTACGCGGGCCGCCGTGAGAACCTCGCCGGTCTCGACGATCGAATCGAGTTCGTCGAGGGGGCGATCGAGGACCGCTCGCTGGTCGAGGAGCTGGTCCAGGGCTGCGACGCGGTCGTGAACTTCGCCGCCGAGTCGCACGTCGACCGCTCGATCGCCGACCAGGACGCGTTCGCCCGCACGCACGTGATCGGCACCGGCGTGCTGCTCGACGCCGTCCGCTCGCACGGCGTGCCCCGCTTCGTGCAGGTCTCGACCGACGAGGTCTACGGGTCGATCGCCTCCGGCTCGTTCACCGAGGCCTCGCCGCTCAACCCGTCGTCGCCCTACTCGGCCACGAAGGCCGCCGGCGACCTCCTCGTGTCGGCCCACGTCCACACCTACGGCACGAACGCCTCGATCTGCCGCGGCTCGAACAACTACGGCCCGCGCCAGTACCCCGAGAAGCTGATCCCGCTCTGCGTGCTCAACGCGCTCGCCGGCGACGCGCTGCCGGTCTACGGCGACGGTCTTCAGGTGCGCAACTGGCTGTTCGTGGAGGACTTCGCGCGGGCGATCGATGCCGTGCTTCGCCACGGCGAGGCGGGCGAGGTCTACAACGCGGGCGGCCCCGACGAGGCGCCGAACATCGAGCTCGTCAAGCGGATCCTCGAGCTGACCGAGCGCGACGAGTCGCTGATCGAGTACGTGACCGACCGGCCCGGCCACGACCGTCGCTACTCGCTGTCGTCGGACCGCGTGCGCGCGCTCGGCTGGGAGCCGCGCACCGACCTGGCCGCCGGGCTGCCGCTGACCGTCGACTGGTACCGCGACAACGAGTGGTGGTGGGGGCCGATCCGCTCCGGCGAGTACCTCGACTATTACGAGCGCCAGTACGGGCGCCGGCTGGGGCGGGCGAACTAACGTAGGTCGGGTGCCGCCCGCGCTCGACGTCCGCAAGCTGACCAAGCGCTACGACGACGGAACCGTCGCCGTCAGCGACCTCGACCTAACGATCCCGGAGGGCACGTTCTTCGGGCTCCTGGGACCGAACGGCGCCGGCAAGACGACGCTGATCAGCGCGGTCTGCAACCTGATCCGGATCTCGTCCGGCGAGGTGCGCGTGTTCGGCGAGCCGGCCGACTCGCTCACCGCGCGTGCCTGGGTCGGGCTGGCCGAGCAGGACATCAACCTCGACCGCTTCCTCACGGTGGAGGAGACGCTGGTCTACCACGGCGGCTGGTTCGGGATGTCGAAGTCCGACGCGTGCGCCCGCGCGCAGGAGATGATCGACGTCTTCGACCTGCGCGCGAAGACCGACGTGCGCACGCCGAAGCTGTCGGGCGGGATGCGCCGGCGCCTGCTGCTGGCCCGCGCGCTGATGCACCGGCCGCGGCTGGTGATCCTCGACGAGCCCACGGCCGGCGTGGACTTCGAGCTGCGCCAGGAGCTGTGGCGCTACATCCGCCGGCTGCACGAGCAGGGCACCACGATCCTCCTCACCACGCACTACCTCGAGGAGGCCGAGGCGCTGTGCGAGGAGATCGCCCTGATCCGCAGCGGCCGGCTGATCGCCCGCGACACCTCCGCGGGGCTGCGCGACGCCTACGACGCCACGAGCCTCGCGGACGTGTACGTGAAGGCAATGGGCGCGTAGCCCCGGGGCGCTAGCCGTCGTCGCGCGCGGCGAAATCGCGCGGCGGGCGGCACACGATCCAGAACGCGCCCATCAGCAGTCCGGCGATCACCACGAGCAGCAGGATCTCTCCGATTCCCATGCCGGTCCCTCCTTCCCTCACCGCATACAACGCGCGACCGGGCTCGAAGTTGGCCGGGTCGCCGTCGCTACGGTGAATCGATGACCGGAACCCGCGGACTCGTGTGGCTGACCAAGCGCGAGACGCTGCGCGTGTCGAAGCTGTGGACGCAGACCGTGCTCGCTCCGATCATCTCGTCGGGCCTGTTCATCGTGGTGTTCGGCTTCTCGCTCAGCGGCCGGATCAGGCACGTGGAGGGGTTCCCGTACCGCGAGTTCATCGTGCCCGGCCTGATCACGATGGCGATGGTCCAGGCGGCGTACAGCAACAACTCGTCGTCGATCTTCCAGGCGCGCTCGGACCGCTACATCCACGACGTGCTCTCCGCCCCGATGCGCGCGTGGCAGATGAACCTCGGCTACAACGTCGGCGGCGTGGTGCGGGCGCTGGCCATCGGGATCGGGCTCGGGGCGATCGCGGTGCCGGCCACCGGCACGCCCGTGCGCGAGCCGCTCGTGCTGATCGCCGCGGTGGCGCTCGGGCTGGTGCTGTTCTCGGCGCTCGGCACGATCGTCGGGATCTACGCGGAGACCTTCGACCACCACACGTTCGTCAACAACATCGTGATCCTGCCGCTGGTGTTCGTCGGCGGCGTCTTCTACTCGATCGACCGCCTGCCCGCGCCGTGGCACGAGCTGTCGCACGTGAACCCGCTCTTCTACCTCGTGAGCGCCGTGCGCTACGGGTTCCTCGGCCGCGCCGACGTGAACATCGCGCTCGCGCTCGGCGTGACGGCGGCGCTGGCCATACCGGTCTACCTCTGGTCGCAGTGGCTGTTCTCGACGGGCCGGAAGCTGAAGGCCTAGCGCTGCGCACCGGGCTCGACCCGGCCAGCGAGCTCGGCGCCCTCGAGCGCCGCATCACCGACTGCCGGCGCTGCCCGCGGCTCGTGGAGTGGCGCGAGCGAGTGGCGCGCGAGCGACGCGCCTCGTTCGCCGGCGAGGAGTACTGGGGACGGCCGGTGCCGGGCTTCGGCGACCCGGCCGCGCGCGTGTACGTGCTCGGGCTGGCGCCGGCAGCGCACGGTGGTAACCGCACCGGGCGGGTGTTCACCGGCGACCGGTCGGGCGACTGGCTGTTCGCGTCGATGCACCGCACCGGCTTCGCCAATCAGCCGACGTCCGAGCGGCTCGGCGACGGGCTGCGGCTCGACGGGCTGTTCGTGGGCGCGGCCGTGCGCTGCGCGCCGCCGGCGAACAAGCCGCTGCCCGGCGAGCGCGACAACTGCCTGCCGTACGCGGCGGAGGAGCTGCGGCTGCTCGGCGAGGTGCGCGTGGTCCTGTGCCTCGGGCAGTTCGCCTGGGACGCCGCCGCGCGGCTCTTCGGCGTGCGGCCCAAGCCGCGCTTCGGACATGGGGCGGAGGCACCCCTCGACGGCGAGCGGCGGCTGCTCGCGTCGTTTCACCCGAGCCAGCAGAACACGTTCACCGGCAGGCTCACCGAGCCGATGCTCGACGCCGTGTTCCTGCGCGCGCGGGAGCTCGCCGGCCTCGCGTGACCTCACCGGCGTCCGGCTCGCACTGGTAGGTTGCCCGCCATGCGGGGAGGCCGGGGACTTCCGGCGGTGATGGTCGTGCTTGCGGCGCTGGCAGCGCTCGGCGGGGTGGCGATCGCCGCCACGTACAACGGCACGAAGGGCAACGACACCTACCACGGCACCGCCGGCCCCGACCAGATCTCCGGCCAGCGCGGGGACGACAGGCTGTTCGGCGAGGGCGGCGACGACACGCTCAACGGCGGACCCGACTCGGACACCGTTGTGGGCGGCGCCGGCAACGACCGAGTGCTCGGCGCCACGTGCGACGTCGGCCAGATCGGCCGCCTGTGCGACAACCCGGGTCACGAGAACCTGAGCGGCGGCAGCGGCAACGACACCCTGCTCGCCAACTCGTGCGTGACGAGCTTCTGCGGCTACGACAACTACATCGCGCTCGACAGCACCTATGACGGCGGGCCCGGCAACGACAAGGTCGTGGGCGCCGACGGCCGCGA
>JBJMLK010000115.1:0-21985 GCA_045805345.1 Thermoleophilaceae bacterium
ATCGCGTAGCCGCCGACCAGCGCGATCGCCCCGGCGGCCGCGACGGCGGCCAGCATCCGCGGCACGCTCGTGCGCCGCTCGATGAAGATCGGCTGGGTGTCCTGGTCGACGGACATAAGGGGTCCGCTACCGGGGTTCGCCCGCAGTGGCGCGCGTCCTCCCCCGTTTTTGTCCTGACTTAGTCCCGGTAACCGGGATCAGGGCAGGACGAAACCGGACTACAGCGCCCGCACGTCCGCCCCGCCCGGCGAGAACTGCGCGCGGCTCACGCGGCAGTCGGGGGCGGCTTGGCGGAGGCGCTCGACCAGCGCTCCGGTCGCCTGCCAGTGGCACCAGAAGAGCACGGTCGGGCCGGCGCCCGAGATCGAGGCGCCGACGGCGCCGAGCTCGCGGGCCTGGCGCAGCAGCTCCATCGAGCGCGGGTAGAGCGGCTCGCGCCGCGGCTGGTGCAGGCGGTCGGAGAGGCCGCGCGCCACGAGGTCGAGGTCGCCGCGTGCCAGCCCGAGCACCAGCAGCGCGGCATGGGAGACGTTGTGCACCGCGTCGGTCAGCGGCACCTCGTCCGGCAGCGCCGCCCGCGCGTCGCTCGTGGCCACGGCCTCGGGAGGGATCACCAGTACGCCCTCGATCCCCGGGGCGGCCTCGAAGCGCTCGGCCCCGCCGTCAGCGCAGATCACGAATCCGCCCAAAAGGGCCGCCGCCACGTTGTCGGGGTGGCCCTCCAGGGCAGCCGCCAGCTCGAGCAGCGGCGCGTCCAGCTCGTACATGTGGTCGGCGGCCACCAGGCCCGCCACTATCGCCGCAGCGCTCGAGCCGAGGCCCGCCGCCACCGGGATCTCCGACCGGATCCTGAACTGGTGTCCGTCGGCCGGACGCAGCGCCTCGAACGCGCGGACGCACAGGTTGTCGCGGCCGGCGGGAAGGTCGTCGCCTCCGGCGTCGACGCCGAACTCGCCCGTCTCCTCGACCTCCAGCTCCAGGTGCAGCGTCAGCGCTGCCGCCATCGAGTCGTAGCCCGGCCCGAGGTTGGCCGACGACGCCGGAACGCGCACCACGCGGTGGCGCCTCACTGGCCGAGCACCTCGCGCTCGACGTCCTCGAGGCGCGGCTCGCACGGCACGACCGGCGCCGCGCTGGCGAGAGCGGTGGTCGGGTCCTTCAGGCCGTGCCCGGTGAGGACGCACACCACGCGCCCCTCCGCGCCGTACTTGAGGAGGCCGGCGACGGACGCGGCCGACGCCGGCTCGCAGAACACCCCCTCGCGCTCGCCGAGCAGCGCGTACGCCGCGAGGATCTCCTCGTCGGACACCGCGCGCACCTCGCCGCGCGACGAGGTGAAGGCGTCCATCGCCTCCTCCCAGCGCGCCGGATTGCCGATCCGGATCGCGGACGCCACCGTCTCGGGGTTCTCGACCGGGGCACCCTGTACGAGCGGCGCCGCGCCCGCGGCCTGGTAGCCGTGCAGCCGCGGCGCGACCTCGTACTCGCGGAAGCCCTTCCACCAGGCCGTCACGTTGCCGGCGTTGCCGACCGGGATGCAGAGCACGTCCGGCGGCTCGCCGAGCTGGTCGCAGACCTCGAAAGCGCCGGTCTTCTGGCCCTCGATCCGGAACGGGTTCACGGAGTTGACGAGCGCGATCGGATGGCGGTCGGCCAGCTCGCGGACGATCTCCAGCGCCTGGTCGAAGTTGCCGCGCAGCGCGACCACGCGCGCACCGTGCATCAGCGCCTGCGCCAGCTTGCCGGTGGCGATCTTGCCCTCCGGCACGATCACCGCGCCGCGCAGCCCGGCCCGCGCGGCATAGGCGGCGGCGCTCGCGGCCGTGTTGCCGGTCGACGCGCAGACCACGGCCTCGGCGCCCTCGCTCACCGCGGCGGACACCGCCACGGTCATCCCGCGGTCCTTGAACGAGCCGGTCGGGTTGGTGCCCTCGAGCTTGAGCCAGACGTCGCAGCCCGTCCGTTCCGACAGTACGGGCGCGGGAATCAGCGGCGTCCCGCCCTCGCCGAGCGTGACGACCGGGTCCACCGGCAGGCGGTCGCGGTAGTCCCAGAGGGTCAGTCGAAGGTCTCCTGGATCACGCGGATCGTCCGCGGCGGCGCGCGCAGGAAGTCGAGTCGCCCGATCAGGTCGACGGCGGCCTTGAACGCGGACTCGAGCACGGGATGCACGACCATCTCGAGCCGCGCGTCGTCGCCAAGCCCCTTCTGCACGACCGACCTCACCGACACGCCCTGCATGCCGAGGATCTCCGCGATCTGCGCCAGCACGCCGGGAGTGTCGGCCACCTCGAGGTGCAGGTAGAAGGCGGACTCGACATCGTCCACGAGCGGCACGTCCTCGGCCGGCGGCGGCAGGGTCGGCGGCGGGATCATCGCCGAGATCACGTCACCCAGAACCGCGGACGCGGTCTGCGATCCCCCGGCGCCCGGTCCGGACAGGGTGATCTCGGTGATCGCGGGCGACTCGATCGTCACGGCGTTGAAGGAGCCGTTCACCGACGCGAGCGGATGGCCGCCGAAGATGAACGTGGGGTGCACGCGCACGGACACGCCGTCGGCCAGCCGCTCGGCGGTGCCCACCAGCTTGAGCGAGAGGCCGAGCTCCTTCGCGTACTCGATGTCGGAGGCGGTGAGCGCCTCGATGCCCTCGTACGAGACCTGGTCCACGTGCACCGGCACGTTGAAGGCCAGCCGCGCGATGATCGCCATCTTGGCCGCGGCGTCGCGGCCGCTCACGTCCTCGGTCGGGTCGGCCTCCGCGTAGCCGAGCCGCTGGGCCTCGGCGAGCGCGACCTCGTACGTCGCGCCGGTGGCGGTCATCTCGGAGAGGATGAAGTTGGTGGTGCCGTTCACGATCCCGTGCACGCGCTCCACGTGCGCGGCGGCGAGCGTCTCGTGGATCACCCGGATCACGGGCACCACGCCCCCGACCGCCGCCTCGAAGCGCAGCTGCACCCCGGCCGCGCGCGCCGCGTCGTAGATCTCCTCCCCGTGCTGCGCGAGCACCGCCTTGTTCGCGGTCACCACGTGCTTGCCGGCCCGCATCGCGCGGAGGATGTAGTCGCGCGCCGGCTCGACGCCGCCGATCAGCTCCACGATCAGGTCGCTGCCCGCGAGGATCTCCTCGAAGTCGCCGCGTGAGCGGGTCAGCACCCCGGCGATCTCCGGCCGCGTTCCGGTCGCCGACTCGATCGCGCCGGCGCGCTCGCCCAACAGCTCGTGGAAGGCAGCCCCGACCGTGCCGTGGCCGAGCAGCCCGACCCTGAAGCTCGTCATCCGGAGGCGCCGCGCCTTCTAGGGGCTCTAGAGGTCACGGAGCGTCAGGTCCTCGTAGGTCTCCCTGCGCACCACCTCGCGCGCCTCCCCGCCTGAGCAGAAGATCACGGGCGGGCGCGGGATGCCGTTGTAGTTGTTGGCCATCGCATGGCCGTAGGCGCCGGTGGCGGGCATCACGAGCACGTCGCCGGGGCGCGGGTCGTCGAGCATCACGTCGCGCACGAGGATGTCGCCGGACTCGCAGTGCTTTCCGGCGATCGTGGACAGCGACTCGCCGCCGAAGCGATCGGCGATCTGCGCCTCGTAGCGAGCGCCGTACAGCATCGGCCGCAGGTTGTCGGACATGCCGCCGTCCACCGCCACGTAGGTGCGCACGCCGGGTATCTCCTTGATCGTCCCGACCCGGTAGAGCGTGACCCCAGCGTTGCCGACCAGGGAGCGGCCGGGCTCGCACAGGACCGTGACGCCGTCGGGCGCTCCGCGCAGCAGGGTGTCGACGTAGTCCTCGATGGCCGGCGGCCGGTCCTCGGCGGTGTAGGCGATGCCCAGCCCGCCGCCCAGGTTGAGCAGCGGGTAGTCGCCGATCCCGGTGAGCACCTCCGCCAGCTTCTCGTACGGCGCGAGGTCGAAGATCTGCGAGCCGAGGTGGGCGTGCAGGCCGCGCAGCTCGAGGTTGCGGATGCGGTCGATGGCGCGCGGGACGTCGTCGAGGCCGAAGCCGAACTTGGAGTCGACCTGGCCGGTGGCGATGTAGGCATGCGTGGACGGCGTGATCCCCGGCGTGACGCGCAGCAGCACGCGCTGTCCCGGCGCCATGCGCTCGAGGCGGTCGAGCTCGTCGAAAGAGTCGATCACGATGTGGCCGACCCCGGCGTCGATCGCCATCCGGAGCTCGTCGTCGGACTTGTTGTTGCCGTGCATGTAGATCCGCTCCGGCGGGAACCCGCCCTTGAGCGCCAGGTACAGCTCGCCGCCGGAGGCGACGTCGCAGGCCAGGCCCTCCGCGGCGAGCAGCCGGTAGGCGGCCGTGCACGGAAACGCCTTGCTCGCGTACACGACCCCGAAGTGCTCGGTGCGGGCGCGGAAGGACTCCATGTACGCGCGGGCGCGGGCGCGGATGTCGTCCTCGGCGTAGACGTACGCCGGCGTGCCGAAGCGCTCGGCCAGCTCGACCACGTCGCAGCCGCCGACCTCGAGCCGGCCCGCCTCGTTGATCGCAGATCCGAGCGGGAAGACGTGCTCGAGCCCCGCGATGCCCTGCTGTCCCATCGTGGCCATAATCCCCGCAAGTATGAAGCACCCCCTCCCGGCCCGGCCGGAGCTCGGGACGCGCGACGGGCTCGCGTACGCGCTCTTCATGCCGCCGGTCGAGCCGCGCGCCGGAGTGGTGATCTGCCACGGCTCGGGGTCCGCCAAGGAGAGCCACTTCGACTTCGCGCGCGCGGCGACGGCCTACGACATGGCGGCCGTCGCGTTCGACGCGCGCGGCCACGGCGACTCCGAGGGGCGCTTCGGGCCGGGCGCGATCGACGACGTGCTCACGATCTGCGGCCTGATGCGCGAGCAGGCCACGCGGATCGCGCTGCGCGGGTCGAGCATGGGCGGGTTCTGCGCGCTGCACGCCGCCGCCGCGGACGGGATGGTCGACGCCGTGGTGGCGATCTGCCCGTCACCCGAGGACTTCCTCCTGCGCGGGCTGCGATCGGAACGGCTCGACGGCTTCGACGCCGACCGCGAGGCGCTCGAGCCGTGGCTCGAGGGCATGTCGGTGGTCGACGCTGTTGCGTCCCTGTCCCCGCGTACCGCACTGCTGCTTCTGCACGCCCGTGGCGACGAGCAGATCCCGTACACGATCTCGGAGGAGCTGTTCGAGGCGGCCGGCGAGCCGAAGCGGATCCTGCTCCTGCCCGGCGGCCACCACCGCTCGATCCAGCACGACCTCGAGCTGCAGGCCGAGTCGCTGCGCTTCGTGGAGCGGGCGGTGGCTGGAGAGCCGGTCTAGCCCGGCTACGGGAGCGCCGGCACGTCGGGCGCGGGCGGAAGGTCGACCTGCGGAACCGCCTGGTAGGCCGTCGAGGTCACCTGGTCCACGATCCCGCCGGTGTCGCCGCCTACCCGGGGGCCGCCGCCGGGGTTGGGGTCCTCGCCGGGCGGGTTCGTGCCCACGCGCGGCGGGGGCGAGGGGTCGCCGGAGCCGCCGGTGTTGCCGCCCGGCGTGCCCGGGCCGCCGCCGCCATCGCCGCCCGGGTTGACACCGGGCAGGCGCGCCGCCGGCCCACCGTCAGCCGAGCCGGCGCCGCCGGCGCTGCTCGCCAGGCCGCCGGCCGTCGTGCTCGAACGCCGCACGGCGCGCACGACGCGGGCCGCGTGCGGGCTCTCGACGGCGATCTCGGCGGGAGTCGCTCCCCTGTCGCGGGTCGGCCAGGCATTGAAGGTCACCAAAGCACTGACGAGGGCGAGCATCGTCAGGGACGCGGCGAGCAGTACGCCGGTCGTTCCAAAGGCGGTCAGGGTGACCCGGTGCGTATTCATCTGGCGCTGGGGTAGCACCTGGCTTATTCCCCGCTCGGCGGGGCCTAACCGTCTTTTCGCGCGCGGCGAGCGGTCAGTGGTGGCCGTGGCGCCCGGGGCCGCCCTTGCGGCCGTACGCGTGGCCGTGACCGTGGCGGTGCAGCGGGCCGGCGGGGCGGACCTGAGGCTTGGCGTGGGCGCCCCTCGGAAGCGGTCGCGGCGCCTGAGCCAGCGGCGTGCCGTCGGGCGTCTGGTCAGCCGTATCGCCGTGGTGGGTCCGCGGTGCCGGCGACTCGACCGGAGCCGGCGAGCGGTCCTGCCCGGCGCCCCGGGCCGAGCCGTGGCGACCGGAATGGCGCGGGGCGCGGGCCACGTGCTCCACGTGGCGCCGGGTGGGCGCCGGTAGAGCGGCGACCCGGTCCGCGGTCGCGGCCCGGTGGGCGGGCTTCGGCGAGGGCGCCGGCTCGCGGCTGGCGAGCGCGACGCGGGAGTCCGCGGGCGTGACTCGCACGACCCTGTCGATCGAGCGCGGGGCCGGCGCCTTGGGCCAGCCGTGGAACCCGAACGGCTGCGGTCCGGCCGTCAGCGAGACGGCCATCACGACCGCGAGGAACGCCGCGAGCGGGACCCAGCGGAGGAGGAGCCTGTCTGCGGACGTAGTCACGGTAAGTCTTCATCGGCACCTCCGCGGAAACCTTTAGCCCTGAATCCGGGGGCTGGACCCCCCTTTCGGGGGGGTCTCGACGGATGTTCGAGGCGTCGCGGTGGCCTAGGCGGCCGCGGCCGGCCGCAGGCCCGCCCGCTCGTGCACGAGCCACGCCGCGCCGACGGCCATCAGCGCCACGCTGACCAGCTGCGGCAGCGTGAGTCCCAGCGCGACCGTGTCGTTTCGCCGGATGAACTCCACCAGCAGGCGCTCGAGGCCCGAGAGCACGAGCCAGAGCGCGAACAGGATCCCGGGCCGGAAGCGGTCGCGCAGCCGCCAGAGGGCCAGCGCGACCAGCCCCATCGCCAGCGTCTCGTAGATCGGCGTCGGGTGGACCTTCACGTCGATCGGCTTCGTGCCATGCGGGTACGCCATCGCCCAGGGCAGGCCGGACGCCTCGCCGTAGTCGCCGTCGCCGGACACCTGGCAGCCGATGCGCCCGACCGCGTACCCGAGCGCCAGGAGCGGCGCGCAGTAGTCGAGCAGCGCGAGGCCGAGGAAGCCGCGGCGCCAGGCCCACAGGACGACCGTGATGGCCCCGCCCACGACGCCGCCGAGCCAGACCAGGCCCGACCCCGAGAAGAGGCTGCCGAGCAGGTCGCGGTGGGCGCTGTCCCAGTTCTGGATGATGTAGTCGACCCGCGCGCCGACCAGGCCGCCGATCAGCGCGGCGAAGACCACCTCGTAGGCCCAGTCCGCCGGCTTGCCGATCTCGCGGAAGCGCCGCGCGCCGATCAGTCCGCAGGCTGCGAAGCCGAGTGCGAAGCAGATCCCGAAGCTCTGGAGCGTGAGCGGGCCGACGTGGATCTCTGGCTGCACGGCCGCCCAGCGTATACGGGAAAACCCCCATGGGAACGCTGGTGCTCCCCACTAGAATTGAGGGCCATGGCCCGCCAGCGCACAGTCTTCCCCCGAGACACCGGACTCCAGTTCCGGATGCTGTTCACGATGCTCCTGCTGGGGCTCGTCTACGTGGCCTTCGCGGCCGTGCTGCTGACGGCCGGGGCGGGCATCGGCGTGATGGTCGTCTTCATCGCCGGCCTGTCGCTCGCGCAGCTCTTCCTGTCGGACAAGCTCGCGCTGGCGGCGATGGGCGCGAAGGTCGTCTCGCCGCAGGAGGCACCCGGACTGCACGCGATGATCGAGCGGCTCTGCATCCAGGCCGACCTTCCCAAGCCGAGGATCGCGATCGCGGACAACCAGATGCCCAACGCCTTCGCCATGGGGCGGTCGCAGAAGAGCGCCGTCGTGTGCGCGACCACCGGGATCATGGAGGCGCTCGAGCCCCACGAGCTCGAGGGCGTCATGGCGCACGAGCTCACGCACGTGAAGAACCGCGACGTGCTGATCATGACCATCGCGAGCTTCTTCGCCACGGTCGCGTCGATGATCACCCAGATCGGGTTCTGGTTCGGCGGCGGCTTCGGCGACGACGACGATGGCGCGCCGGCCTTCATCGTGATCCTGCTCGTGTCCTTCATCGTCTACATCGTGTCCTTCTTTCTGATGCTCGCGCTGTCGCGCTACCGCGAGTTCTCGGCGGACCGCGGCGCGGCACTGATCACCGGCCGCCCGAGCGCTCTCTCGTCGGCGCTCGTGAAGATCGCCAACAACATGCAGCGGGTGCCCGACCAGGATCTGCGCACCGTCGGCAAGATGAACGCGTTCTTCATCGTCCCGACGAGCGTCAAGAAGTCCGTCGTCACCCTGTTCATGTCGCACCCGCCGATGGAGAAGCGGATCGAGGCGCTCTCGCGCATCGAGGCGCAGCTCCAGTCGACCGGCGTGCCGGCCGTGGCCGCCTAGGCCCGGCCCCGCCGCTCTAAGCTCCACCGCGTGGGATTCCTGGACGCGCTCCTGGGCGGGCGCAGGAAGCTGAAGACGCCGGCGCCCGACCGCCTGTTCGCCATGACGACGGCTCAGATCACGATGGAGACGTCCCTTGACCTGAAGCACAGGAACGTGGCCGGGATCGTCTTCCAGCCGCTCGCCACCGCGGACTTCAAGGGCATCCTGACCGACGTCGAGGAGCTCCTGCGCGGAGCGGCCGAGGACACCGGCACGAAGGTCGACAGCGCCGACGACCAGTTCGGCTACCGCTGGATGATCCTCCACGACGACGACTTCGAGGACCTGGTCGTGTCGGTGAACGTCATCTCGAGCCAGCTCGAGGCCGGTGGCTACGGCGACCGCATCCTGGCGGCGGTGTTCGCGTTCGACGAGGGCGGGCGCCCGATCTACTTCATCTACAACTTCAAGCGCGGGAAGTACTACCCCTTCGTCCCCGCGCCAGGCGAGCGCCAGCGCAACAACGAGCGCGAGTTCCAGCTGAAGGCCGCCCTGGAGCGCGAGCTGCCGCTCGAGGAAGAGGTCGAGCGCTGGTTCCCCCTCTGGGAGATCCCCCTGTAGCTGCGCCCCGCTCGAGCGGGCACGGCGCCCGCGGCGTCGCCCGTTCGGCAATCACGGGCTGGGACCGACCGGATCGGCATTGACTCGTCACTTAACCGCGCTATAGGCCGGTTAAGTGACGACTCGTCGCGAAGCGGGGCCCCGCGAGCAAAAAAGGCGTGCACCGCACACGCTCCACCCGCGGGTGGCGGAGTGTCGTCGTTCCCCTTCCGACGACGCTACGCAGGTTGGAGACGGAAGGGGAACGATGACCTCCGACAGGCCCCGCGGTCAACCACGAAGCAAAAGTAGGTGCGTGCCGACGCGCAGCGGGGGGCTGCCGCGCGCCGGCACGCTATGGAACTACTGCCCCAGCACCACCTCGAGCTTGCGAGCGCTCTTGACCGTCTCCTTGTGGTCCATCGGCCCGTTACCGCGGGGGCGAGTGTTGGTCCGAGGGTCCTGAGGCGAGCACGCGTCCGCGTACCCGGGCGTGTTACGCCGGGGTTCTGTCGGTTGGTGTTGTTTGGGGTCGTGTCCCATACCCCACAGCGTTCCGGGACACGTCCCGCCTAAACCGCCTGCAACGAACCTTTACACGGAGGCTGCGCCGTCGTCGGGAATCAGGCCCTCGCCGGTGAACTCGGCCTTCGCCTCGTCGAACGAGAGATCGCGCGGCGGGATGATCACCTGCGACACCACCAGCTCCTCGTCGTCCACCGGGGCTCCGCCTTCGGTGACCATCTGGAGCATCTGGCCGAACAGCTCGTGGAAGCGGCCCTCGTCGCCGGCCTCCACGGCGGCGACAGCCTCGTTGTCGAGCTCGTTGAGCTTGGCGGCCACGTCCTCCGGCAGCTCGTACTGACCCTCCCCGGCGATTCGGACTATCACTGGCCACCGCCCTGCTGCGGCTGCTCCGGCGGGGCCTGACCCTCCTCGAGCGCGGGCGCGTCGCCGCCGCCCGAGCCGGGCCCGAGCTCGGCCTTCATGGCCGCCAGCTCGGAGTCGACCTGCGTGCCGGCCGAGAGCTGCGACAGCTCGCGGTCGATGTCGTCGTTGCCGCCCGAGCCCAACGCCGTGATGTCCTCGAAGGCGCCGGCCTTCTCCAGCTCCTCGACGGCGCCGGCGCGCGCCTTCATGTTCTCGGTCTTGTCCTCGGCGCGCTGTATCGCCAGGCCGAGGTCGGCCATCTGCTCGCCCACGCCGTTGGCCGCCTCGGAGATCCGCACCTGTGCCTCGGCCGCGGAGTACTGGGCCTTGATGACCTCCTTCTTGGTGCGGAAGGTCTCGATCTTGGCCTTCATCTTCTTCTCGTTCTCGATCAGCTGGGTCTGCTGGCTCTCCAGCTCCGCGATCTGCGTGTCGAGCGACTGCAGCTCGTTCTGGGCGAGCGCCTTGCGCTCGAGCGCTGTGCGCGCGAGGTCCTCGCGCCCGGCGGCCAGCGCCTGGCGGGCCTGGGTGTCGAGCTTCGCGACGCTCTGCTCGAGCTTGCCCGACTGCATCTGGAGCCGCTTCTTCGACGTGACGACGTCGGCGATCCCCTTCTTCACGTTCTGCAGCAGCTCGACCTGCTTCTGGTAGCCGTAGTCGAGCGTCTCGCCAGGATCCTCGGCGCGATCGAGCAGCTTGGACACCTTCGCCTTGATTACGGTGGACATGCGACCCGCGAGGCCTGGCATGGCCGCCTCCTTCGTCTTCGAGTTCGTGGGCTGGGCGACTCTTAGACTACCCGCCGCTGACCCCCAGCCGGCTCCTCACCAGCGACCGCTCGACCGCGGCTCGTCAGGCGCCTCGAGCTGGTCGAGGCGTGGGAGGCGCAGCTCCTGCCTTCCCGCTAGCGCTCGCAGCCGCGAGCTGCCGCCGGTCCTCGGCGGCCCCGGCGCGGAAGAAGAAGAACGTGAGCGCCGACATCATCACCACGATGTCGACCATCAGCATCAGCCCGCCGGCCAGCTGCTGATCGGTGAGCGGCGAGAGGCCGTGCGACCCGCCGCGCTCGGCGTAGAAGTCGTACGCGGGATGACGCGAGATCAGCAGCCCCATCCCCACGAACATCGCCAGCACGCGCGCGCCGAGGATGTAGCCGGCCTTCCACAGCTCGCCGGGCATCGGACGCCGGTTGGGCTCGATCGCCGGCCACCACACGAGCAGCGCCCCCAGCAGGAACATCTGGTGCTGGACGCCGTGCACCCACTCGTTGCGCAGTGCGGCCTCCATCGCGAAGGCGAAGTGCCACGTGTAGAGGATCAGCACGTAGACCGACAGCGCCACCAGCGGCCGTCGCAGCCAGCGGAACGCCGCGCGCAGCCGGCGCCGGCGCGCGAGCTTCACGAGCAGCGGCTTGGGCAGCAGGAAATAGAGCACCGGGCTGCGGACGCCGGCCAGCAGAAACGGCGCCGCGAGGTCGGCGATCAGGAGGTGCTGCCCCATGTGCGCCACGAGCAGGTCGTCCGCCAGCGGGTCGAGCGGCCCGAGCAGCCCGACCGCGATCATCGCGACGCCCACGTACCAGCACACGCGCTGCCCGCGCGGGACCACGTATCCGCGCCGGCCGAGCACCCGCACGGCGCGCGTGTACAGGCCGAGCAGGAGCACGACCAGGACCAGCCCCGCGGGGTCGAGCGAGATCACCGCTGAATTGTGACGCGGCCGGCTTCCGCCGGCGCGGCCGCGCTACGCCGCGACGGGCTCGCCCGGCGAGGTGCCCGGCGCCTGCTCGAGGACCTCCTGGGCGGTCTTGAGCCTCTCCTGGTACTCGCGCCTCTGCATGCGCGAGATGACCAGCCGCTGCACCTGGGCGGTGCCCTCGAAGATCTGGAAGATCTTCGCGTCGCGGAACCACTTCTCGAGCGGGCACTCGGTGGTCTGCGCGTACTCGCCGACCAGGTCCATCAGCGTCGTGGTCGCCCACATCGAGACGTCGCCGGCCTTGAGCTTGGACATCGAGCCCTGGCCGCCGGTCATCGGGATGCCCGCGCGGCCCATCCAGGCGGCGCGCTGCACCAGCAGCCGGGCGGCCTCGATCTCGGTCGCGACGTCGGCCAGGACCTGCTGGTAGCGCTGGAGCTCCAGGACCGGCTTGCCGTCCTCGGTCTTGTCCTCGAGGTACTCGAGCGTCCACTCGTAGGCGGCGCGCGCGATGCCGAGGGCGCCCGCGCCGACGAGCGGCCGGGTCATCTCGAACGTGGCGAGCGCGCCCGACGCGCGGCCGGTGCTCTCGCCCGAGCGCGCGCGCTCGAGCTTCTTCTCGAGCTTGTCGAGGCCGCCGAGCAGGTTGTCCATCGGGACCCGGCAGTCCTCGAAGACGACCTCGGCGGTCTGCGACGCGCGGATGCCGAGCTTGTCCTCCTTCTTGCCCTGCGAGATCCCGGGCGTGTCCTTCTGGACCACGAACGTGGCCTGGCCGCGGTGGCCGAGCTTCGGGTCGACGGTCGCGACCACGACCGTGACGTCGGCGATGCCGCCGTTCGAGATGAAGATCTTCGTGCCGTTGAGGACCCACTCGTCGCCGTCGCGGACGGCGGTGGTGCGCAGCGAGGCGACGTCCGAGCCGGCGCCCGCCTCGGTCACGGCGTAGGCGCCGAGCTTGATGTCGTCACCCACGCCCATGCACTCGGGGACCCACTTGCCGATCTGCTCGGGCGTGCCGGAGGACGCGATGCCGGCCGCGGCGAGCGACGAGGCGTTCACGGCGAGCGCGAGGCCGGCGCAGCCCCAGTTCAGCTCCTCCTGGTAGATGATCCCGTTCATGCCGTCGGCGTCCGACGCCATCGTCTGAAGCCAGTCGAGCCCGCTGAGCTTCCACTTGCGCGCCTCGCGGATCACGTCCCACGGGACCTCCTGCGTGCGGTCGTACTGGGCGGCCACGGGTCGCATGACCTCGACCGCGAAGCGGTGGCACAGGTCGCGCCACTCGTTCTGCTCATCACTCAGGCGAAAGTCCACCGCTGAAGCCTCCGTATCCGCGTCTCACATCGGTTGACTGACCAGTCAATCCATTACCCAGGATACAAGCCCTGCCGACCGTTCGGTCAGTTAGCGCGGGCAGCCGCTCCTGTCGATATCGTGGCCCGCCGTGCCCCGGCGATCCCTCCTGCTCGCCGCCGCGGCGGCCCTGGCTCTCTCGGGCTGCTCGCTGAAGAGCAACGACTCGGGCGGCGGTGGCGCGATCGGCAAGGGCGTCAAGTCGGACACCAAGCAGGCCGCGCAGGAACTCGGATTCCCGGTCGCGGCCACGCGCGACACCACCCGCGTGAGCGGCGACGACGCGGTCGCCAACGCGGCCGGCGTCGCGGAGGCGCTCTTCCCGGCGAGCACGCCGGCCACGCGACCCGCGTCGGTGGCGCTAGTCGACAAGAACGACTGGCAGGCAGGCATCGCCGCGGCGGTGCTCGCGGGCGAGCCGCTGCACGCGCCGCTGCTGCTCTCGGACGGCGGCTCGCTCCCGGCTGCGACCAGCGGGACGCTCGGCCGGCTCAAGCCCAAGGGCCAGGCGCTCTCGAAGGGCGCGCAGGTGATCCTCGTCGGCGACGGCCCGCCGGCGCCCGGCGGCTTCAAGAGCGGCCGCGTGCACGGCAAGGACCCGTTCTCGATCGCCGCGGCGGTCGACAGCTTCCAGACCGCGGTGGCGGGCAAGCCGTCGGCGCGGGTGATCGTGGCCTCGGCCGACCAGCCGGCCTACGCGATGCCGGCCGCCGCGTGGTCGGCGCGCTCCGGCGAGCCGGTCCTGTTCGTGAGTCGCAACGTGGTGCCCGCCGCCACGCGCAAGGCGATCGGCCTGCACGCCAAGCCGGAGATCCTGCTGATGGGCCCGCCCGGGATCGTCTCGCCGAACGTCGAGGCGGAGCTGAAGAAGCTCGGCACCGTCACGCGGATCCCGAGCAAGGTGCCGGGACCGGTGGCCGCGGCCGCCGAGTTCGCCCGCTCGGACAAGACCTGGGGCGCGCACGATCCCGGGCGCATCTACTCGCTCGCGAACATCGCGCGGCCGAGCGACGCCGCGGCGGCCGCCGCCCTCGGCAGCAACGGCGTGTACGCGCCGCTGCTGTTGACCGACAAGGCCAACGTGATGCCGCCCGCGCTCGAGAGCTACCTGCTCGACGTCCAGCCGGGCTTCGAGAACGACGATCCGAGCCAGGCCGTCTACAACCGCGTCTGGCTCCTCGGCAACACGGACGCCATCTCGCAGGCCGTGCAGGCGCGCATCGACCAGCTCACGCAGCTCGTGCCGGTCGACAAGCCGCCCAAGCAGTAATCGGCCGCGGGGCCGCCCGCCCGGTAGCTTTCGCGGTCGCCGTGAGCGAGTACGAGAACCCCGAGCGCCTCGGGCGCGAGCCCACCGTCGAGGACGTCCGTGAGCTGATGGGCGCGTCCACGCCCCACTTCGCGCTGCAGATCCGCAACCGCCTGCGCACGCTGATCGCCGATCTGCCGCCGGGCCACCCGGCGCGGCAGGAGGGCGAACGCGAGATCGAGCGTCTCGAGCGGATCGCGGTCGAGGGGGAGCACCGCGGACCCGCCGTCGACGGCGAGCGCGAGCTCCCGAGCATCCGGCGAGCGGAAGACCATCTGAGCTGATGGAGGCGGCGGCGCGGCTGCCCGCGGCCCTCGATCGCGCGCTGGCGCTGCTGTCCGCGGAGGCCCGGCGCCACGGACGCCTCGCGCCCGCCGGTTATCTCGACCTGCTGGGCGGCGACGCGCCCGAGTCGACCGGCACCGCGCAGGACCTGATGGTCGGGCGGGTGGTGCCGACGATCTACGAGCGCTGGTGGCGGCCTGCGCTCGGACGGGTGGCCAAGGGCGTGATGGGGCCCGGGATGGCCGACGAGCACCGGATCGCCCGGCTGCTCCTGGGGATCAGCCCCGGCGACGGCGTGCTCGACGTGGCCTGCGGCACCGGCAACTTCACGCGCGAGTTCGCGCGCAGCGTCGGGCCCGACGGGCTGGTGCTCGGCATCGACGTGTCCGAGACGATGCTCACGCGCGCGGTCGGCGACACGCAGGCGGCGGGCCTATCGGACCGCGCGGCGTTCGTGCGCGGCGACGCCGCGGAGCTGCCGTTCCTCGAGTCGAGCTTCGACGCCGTGTGCTGCTTCGCGGCGCTCCACCTGTTCGCCGACCCGATGCGTGCGCTCGACCGCATGACCCGAGTGCTGACTCCGGGTGGCCGGATCGCGATCTTCACCTCCGTGCGCGGCCGCTCGGCTCCACTGCGGACGGTCGAGTCGATCGCCGGCCGCCGCAGCGGCATGCGGATGTTCGAGCGCGACGAGGTGGTGCACGCGCTCGAGGAGCGCGGCTATGGCGCGATCCAGCAGCGCATCACGGGGCTCACGCAGTTCGTGGGCGGCCGGCTGGACGGCTGAGTGCCGCCGGCTCGAGCGACCGAGGACGCCGCCAGCCGGGCGGCGGGGGCTACTGAGCCGGGTTCTTGCGGCCGCAGGTCTTGAAGCCGAGCTTGATCGCGGTCTTCTCGCGCGCGATCGCGATCTGGTCGACCTGGGCGAGGTTCACGTTGTACTTCCCCTCGTCGCCCGCGGCCGCCGCCTTCGCGGCCTTGTCGATCTGGGTGATGATCCTCGTGGTGCCCGCGTTGTAGGAGTCGAAGTCCTTCTTCAGCTTGTCGGGCGCGTCGAGCCCGCGCAGCTTGGTGTCCAGGTCCTTGCGGATCGCGACCTCCTGGGCGGCCTGCTGCCCGCGCGCCTTCAGGCTCTTGGCCTGGGCGGCCGGCGGGTGCGCCTTGTTGGTCTGGGCGCAGATCGCGTCGGCCTTCGTGACGAACTCGGCCTTCGACGGTCCCGAGCTGCCGCCGCAGCCGGCGAGTGCGACGAGCGCCGCCAGCCCTGCCGCGAGCGCGAGCAACCTGCCCCTGAGTTTCATCTTGGTGCGTTCCCTCCAGCCGTTTCGGTCGAGTGAGACGGTGCAGAGTAGCCTGCGCGGCCGTGGCGGACTGGGTGACCATCTCCGCGCTCGCGACCGCCGGGGGCACGCTGGTGCTCGCCGGTGCGACGTTCTCGTCAGTCCGGTCGGCCAACCGAGCGGCGCGCGTGGCTGAGCGGTCGCTGCTGCTGGGGCTGCGGCCGGTGCTCGTCCCCTCGCGGCCGGAGGACCCGCCGGAGCGGGTGACCTTCGTCGACCATTACTTCTCGGTGGACGGGGGCACGGCTCATGTAGAGGAACTCGAGGGCAGGCTCTACTTCGCGTTTCCGCTTCGGAACGTGGGGGCAGGCCTCGCGGTGCTGCACAGTTGGGAGATCAGGGCGCGTGACGTGTCACTCCGCGACGAGCACGGCGACCCCGAGCGGTTCCGCGCGATCCAGCGCGACCTCTACGTCGCGGCCGGCGACACCGGTTACTGGCAGGGCGCGCTCCGCGACGCCGACGACCCGCGCCACGGCGAGATCCGATCGGCGATCGAGGCCGGCCGGCCGCTGCTGGTCGAGGTCCTCTACGGCGACCACGAGGGCGGCCAGCGGACGATCAGCCGGTTCGGGATCTCGCCGGGCGAGGACGGCGGGGGGTGGAGTTGCAACGTGCTGCGCCACTGGCAGCTGGAGGGCATCGACCCGCGGCACTAGGGCGCCTCAGGTCCGGCGCACGGCCTCGACGAACGCATCCGGCGGCGGTAGTCAGCATCTCCACGACTTGGCCGGGACGCTGGGGAACGGCAAAGGAGGGCCCCATTTCGAAGCGACCTACGTCGAACGTGAAGCGAGCGCCGAAGTAAGCGCGAACACCGCCGAGCACGTCAAGCGCCTGCTCGTTCCGAAGTCCACGGCCATCGGGTCCATCATCGGTCGGCTGGAAGTGCTCTCTCTGCATAAGGGCTATCGATTCACGGTCTTCGATGACGTGACCAAGCGGGGCGTTCGTTGCGCGTTCCGGCCAGAGAGGCTTGAGGAAATCAAGGCGGCGCTTCCAGCGCGCGTAAGGGTCGCGGGCATCATCCACCGCAACGCGAAGGGCCAGCCCTTGCGCGTTGAGAAGGCGCAACTGACGCTCCTGCAAACCGAGGGCGACCTGCCCACCATCGAAGAGCTTGTCGGCATCGATCCGGACTTCACGGGCGACGAGACCACCGACGAGTATGTGCGCCGTTTGCGGGATGCCTGATCCCTTCCAACAGCCCTATCTGGACAGCTCTGTCCACATCGCCGCGATCAAGGGCGAGGCGGGGCAGGTTGACACCGCGAGGGCGATTTTCAGCCACGCGCGGAAGGGGACTTTCCAGGTCATCGCGTCAACGCTCGTAATCGCGGAGGTCATCGGCGCGCCGCGCAAAACGCCGCTCACCGAAGAGCAAGAGCGCGTCATCGACAACTACGTCTTCCACGACTTCATCACCTGGGTGGAGCTGGACCAGACCATCGCGCTCGACGCGCGACGGCTCGCCCGTCAGCACGGATTGAAGCCAGCCGACGCCGTTCACGTTGCGAGCGCGATCAGGGCCGGCGCCGACCAGTTGCTCCGTTGGGACGACAAGTTCACGGTCCCGAACGGCACGTACGAAAACGTCGTCGTTTGCGAGCCGCACCTTGCTGGGTTGGACGTTGAAATCGAGGGGTTCCACAAGGCGTGACGGGCAAGGCGCAAGAGCCCAAGCGAAACGGGCGGCTGTCGATCCCGCTCCCGTTCGATGACGCCGTGAAGGCGGCTCTGGAAGTCAAGCCGCCGCCGAAGCAGCCGCGCAAGCCTCGCGCTAAGAAGGCCGCGAAGAAGTAGACCGGCGGTCGACGCCCTCCGCGCCGACCGCCTGTCTACCTAGAGGGCGCTGCTACGAGTTGTGGCCGCGACCGTTGCGGCCAGGATCGCCCTGGTTGCCCTTGCCGTTGTCCTCGTTCTGCCGACCGCCGCCGTTGCCGGGGTCGGTCGCGTTTCCCTTGCCGCAGTCGCGGTGGTCGCCGTCGGAGGTACCGCACTGCTTCTTCTGGTGACTCTGCGGGGTGACCGTCGAACTAGCCGACGCGCCACCTGCCGTTATTGCGGTCGCGCCTACACCTAGGGCGAGGACCGCAAGCAGCGTGCTGAGCTTGCGCATGTATTGAGCCTCTCCTTCCCGGCCGCGTTCCCCTCGTGGGCATCCTGCCCCCGATGCGGCCGATTCGTCAGGAGAAGCGTAAACCGAATCGGCGAGACGCGCTACCGGTTGGGTTCGCAAAGTACATAGTTCCGAGCGCGGTTAAGTGACGAGTCAGTGCCCGGGTCGCCCTTTGTTGCCGCTGTTTACGGTCGGGCGGCCGCGCGGCCAGCGCAGACCCGGCGCCGATCGAGCGTCCTCCACACCTCGATCACGTCCTCGATGCGGCGGAGGTCGGCGCCGGTGGACGCGCCGTCCGGGAAATACGTCAGACCGCAGCCGCCGCCGAGCTCGTCAGCCCGGCCAGCTCGGCCACGCGGTCGCGGTGCTTGCGCGCGGAGCCGAAGAGCGCGCCGTCGGTGCGGGCGCGCTTCAAGAAGAAGTGGAGGTCGTGCTCCCAGGTGAAGCCGATGCCGCCGTGGACCTGGAGCGCCGAGGCGGTCACGCGCCACCCCGCGTCGGCCGCGTACGCCTTCGCCATCGAGGCCGCGAGCGGCAGCGACTCCGGCTCGTGATCGGCCGCCCACGACGCGTAGAGGGTCGTGGCCCGCGCGCCCTCGGTCTCGAGCAGCATCTGCGCGCAGCGGTGGGACACCGCCTGGTAGGCGCCGATCGGCCGGCCGAACTGCTGGCGCTCCTTGGCGTAGGCGACGGCCATCTCCATCGTGCGCTGCGCAACGCCGACCAGCTCGGCCGACAGCGCGATCTCGATCCGCTGCCAGGCGCCGCCGACATCGCCGTCGAGCGACTCGCCGCCGCCGTTCGCCTCCACGTGGAAGAAGCGGCGGGTGGAGTCGATCGTGTCGGCGCGGTCGACCTGGAGGTCGCCGCGCGAGTAGGCGGTGGCGCCGCCGTTCTCGATCAGCACGATCACGGTCGCGGTGTCGGCGTCGGGCACGAGAGCCGCAGCTCCATCGCGCACGACGCCGACAGTTCCGCGCTCCTCCCCGGAGGCGATACCCGGCAACCAGCGGTCGCGCTGCTCGTCGGACCCCGCATGCGCCACGACAAGCCCGGCGCAGGCATTCGAGAAGAACGGTGTCGGCGCGAGCGCGTAGCCGAGCTCCTCCTGCACGATCGTCAGCTCGACCTGTCCGAGCTCCTGCCCGCCGTGGCCCTCGTCCACGAAGATCCCCGGCCAGCCCAGCTCGGCGATCTCCTTCCAGATGGCGTCGTCGTACTCACCCGCCTCGGCCAGCTCGCGCAGCTTCTCGGGCTTGTAGCGCGCCGCGAGGAAGTCGTGCGCGGTGGACTTGATCGCCTGCTGGTCGTCGGTGTAGTCGAAGTTCATGTCAGATGATCGGTTTCGGGTCCGCGTGCCCCTGGGGGCGCGAAAATCGAGCTGGCGAAGGACGCAGGGAGAGATCGATGCATGAATGCATCGACTCGACCGATTCCGCCGCTGCGCGGCTCCCTTCCGCACGCCCAGCGACGATTTGCAGCGGCAGCCAGGGGTGCGGGGACTCGGGACCGATCATCTCAGCCTCGGCAGGCCGAGCACGCGCTCGGCCACGATGTTCTTGAGGATCTCGGTGGTGCCGCCCTCGATGGAGTTGGCCCGGGCGCGCAGGAAGCGGTAGGTCCACTGCTCGTCGAGCACCGGCGCCTCGGGACCGCGCAGGTCCATGGCCAGCTCGGTGAGCGCCTGGTTGGAGTCCGACCACTGCCACTTGACCAGCGACCCCTCGGGCCCCGGGATGCCCGTCTTCATGATCTGCGTCAGCCCGCGCGAGGCGTTCAGCCGCAGCGCCTCGGCCTCGATGTAGATCTGCGCGATCCGCTGGCGCACCACGGGGTCGTCCTCGAGGCCCCGCTCGCGCGCGAGCTCGATCACCTGGCCCAGCGCGATCTTGAGCGCGATCGCGGAGCCGAACCCGAGCCCGGCGCGCTCGTGCATCAGCGTGGTGATCGCGACGGTCCAGCCGTTGCCGACGCCGCCCACGACGTTCTCGTCGGGGATCCGCGCCTCCTCCATGAAGATCTCGTTGAACTCGGCCTCGCCGGTGATCTGGCGCAGCGGGCGAACCTGCACCGCCTCCTGCTCCATGTCCATCAGGAAGTAGGTGAGGCCTTTGTGCTTGGGCGCGTCGGTGTCGGTGCGCGCCACGAGCATGCACCACTTGGCCTCGTGCGCGAACGTGGTCCAGACCTTCTGGCCCGTCACGACCCACTCGCCGTTCGACTTCACGGCCTTGGTCTTCAGCGACGCGAGGTCCGAGCCGGACTCGGGCTCGGAGAAGCCCTGGCACCAGATCTCCTCGGCCGTGAGGATCGGCTTGAGGTAGCGCTGCTTCTGCTCCTCGCTGCCGTGCGCGATCACCACCGGGCCGCCCATCACGAGCCCGAGCACGTTCGCGGTCATCGGCGCCTTCGCGCGCGCCATCTCCTCGTTGAAGAGCGCCTGCTCGATCAGCGTCGCGCCGCGGCCGCCGTACTCCTCGGGCCACGAGAGTCCCGCATAGCCGGCCTCGTCGAGCTTGCGCTGCCAGTCCTTGCGGAACTCGAACGCGGCCTCGTCGCCCTCGGGCTCCCGGCCGGGGTGGTTCTCCTCGAGCCAGGCGCGCAGCTCATCGCGGAAGGACTGTTCCTGGGGCGACAGCGTCAGGTCCACGGAGCGCGGGATGGTACAGGTCGGGCGTTTCCCGGCTACGGCTGCGACTCGGCCGTCGGCGCCTGCTGCCGGTCCAGCACGTCGATCAGGGCGTCGACGATCTGCGGGTCGAACTGCGAAGCAGCGAAGCGGAGCAGCTCGCGCCGTGCCTCCTCCTCGGGCATCGCGGCCCGGTACGGGCGGTCGCTGGTCATCGCGTCGTACGCATCGCACACGAGGATGATCCGCGAGCCCAGCGGAATCTGGTCGCCCGCGAGCCCGTCGGGATAGCCGTTGCCGTCCCAGTGCTCGTGGCCGTGGCGGACGAGCGGCCGCACGCTGGCCAGGAACTCGATCGGCGCGAGGATCTGCTCGCCGACCACCACGTGGCGCTCCACCTCCGTGCGCTCGGGGTCGGTGAGCGGGCCGGGCTTGTTCAGGATCGACTCGGGCACCGCGATCTTGCCGATGTCGTGGAAGGCCGCGCCGTAGCGGAGATCGCGCAGCGTCTGACCGCTCAGGCCCAGCAGGCGGCCGACAGCCTCGGCGTTGTGCACGATCGAGCGGGCGTGGAGGGCCGTGTACGCGTCCTTCGCCTCGAGCGCCGCCGCGAGCGCCTCCGCCGTGCCGATGTACCCGCGCTCGAGCTGCTCGTAGAGCGTGGCCGAGCGGAGCGCCGCCCCGAGCTGGTCGGCCACTGTCTCGATCAGCCGCGCGTCGCCCTCGTCGAACGCCTCGTGAACGGTCTCCTGGACGTCGATCGCTCCCCACATCTGCGCGCCCACCCAGATCGGCGAGACGAGCTCGGACCTGACGGCTTCGGTCGTCTCCGCGGCGAAGTAGTCGGGATCGCGCTCGGTGTCCGGCACGAGCACCGTGCGCCGCTCGCGCATGCAGCGGCCGATCACGCCGGCGCTGCGCGGCTGGCGCCAGCGCGTCGGCAGCGTCTCGTAGGCGGCGCCGCGGCCGGCGACGGCGGCGATCGTCTCGTCGCCCTCCGGCCGCATGATCGCGCACGTGAAGTAGCCGAACGCGCGGTGCAGCTCCTCGACCGCCGCCTCCACGATCTCGTCCACGTCGGTCATCTCGGACAGCCGCGCGCCGAGCGCGTTCGCCAGTGTGAGTTGGCGGTTGCGCTTGCGCAGCGGCTCGCTCTCCCGACCCGCCGTGGCGCCGGGCGCCCGCCGGCGCTCGTCGCCTTGGTCGCCGTCCCCGTCGGCTGTCGCCGGCTCGCCGGGCCTCGCCTGGCCCAGCTCGAAGTCCTCCGGGACCGACGCCGCCGGAATCGCGGTGCCGCGAATCCCCTGCTGCTTGCCATAGAGGAGGGCGCGGTCCGCCTCGCGCAGCAGCTCGCTCGGGGAGAGCCCCGGCGTCCACTCCGCCACGCCGGCGGTGGCGTAGGTCGCGACCTTGTCGTGGCCCAGCTCGGCGATCG
>JBJMLK010000116.1:0-3957 GCA_045805345.1 Thermoleophilaceae bacterium
ACCTTCGCCGGGGTCGTGGTGGTCGGGAGCGATCGCAACCGCGTGGAGCGCAACTCGATCGCGGGCAGCGGGCACGACCCGGACGCCGAGGCCGGCATCCACCTGGTCTCGAACGACGACGGAAGCACCTCCGACAGGAACCTGATCGCGAGAAACGACCTGATGGGCGACACGCCCGACGGCCTGCTGGTGGACCCGGGCCAGGGCCGTAACCGCCTGGAGCGCAATCGCGCGAACGGCAACGCCGACGACGGGATCGACGTGGACGCGCCCGGGACCCGGCTCGCGCGCAACACGGCGAGCGGCAACGGCGACCTCGGCATCGAGGCCGTGCCGGGCGTGGTCAACGGCGGCGGGAATCGGGCGAGCGGGAACGGCAACCCGCTCCAGTGCACGAACGTCTTCTGCAAGACCGGTTAGCGCCGGCGGGCCGAGCCCGCTCCCTACCCTTGAGCGGAGGTGAAGCGACTCCTCGCACCGGGTCCGCTCGCGGCCGTCCTGATCGTCGCGGCGCTGGTCGCGCTGCTCGGGTACGGCGTCGTGCAGAACGAGCCCGACCACTCGATCGACAGCGCCGTGGCCGCCGGCAAGCGGCCGTCCGCTCCCGGCTTCGACCTCCCCCGCCTCGGCGCCCCGGGCCGGCTCTCGCTCGCGTCGCTGAAGGGCAAGGTCGTGGTCGTCAACTACTGGGCCTCGTGGTGCCCGCCGTGCCGCGGCGAGTCGCCGGTGCTCGAGCGCTGGCACAGGCGGATCGCCGCGCGGAACGCCACCGTGCTGGGCATCGACGTGCTCGACGTGGAGTCCGACGCGCGCGCGTTCGCCCACCGCTACGGCCTCACCTATCCGTCGGTCCGCGACGGCGACGGCGCCACGCGCAAGTCGTTCGGCGTGACCGGCCAGCCCGAGACGATCGTGATCGACCGCCGCGGGCGGATCGCCACCACGTTCCGCGGACCGGTGACCGACGCGGACCTCAAGCGCACCCTGCCCCCGCTCCTGAGGGAGCCGGCGTGAGGCGCGCGCTCGCCACACTGCTGATCGCCGCGACGGCCCTGGCGGCGCCGGCCGCCGCCGCCGCCTGCCCCCGCACGAGCGTCGGCGAGGTCGAGCACCAGGTCATGTGCCTCGAGTGCGGCGTGCCGCTCGACGTGGCCGAGAACTCCCTCCAGGCCAGGCAGGAGCGCGCGTTCATCACCCGCCAGGTGGCCGCCTGCCGCACGAAGGACCAGATCAAGGACGCCCTCGCAGCCCAGTACGGCGACCGCGTGCTGGCGGCCCCCGAGGCGAAGGGGTTCGGGCTCACCGCGTACCTCGTCCCCGCCGCCGCCGTGCTGCTGGGCGCCGCGGGGATCGCGTTCGCCGTACGGCGCTGGCGCCGCCGCTCGTCCACGCAGGCGCCGCCCGCCGGCCCGGCGCCGGCCACCGACCCACGCGAGGCCGCTCGCCTCGAGGCCGACCTCGGCCGCTACGACCTGTGACCGCCGCCGTCCCCACAGTGCTCGCCACGGGCAACACCACCGTGGTGGCCGCCTTCGCGGTGGGCTTCGTCTCGTTCGTCTCCCCGTGCGTCCTGCCGCTCGTGCCCGGCTACCTGTCGGCGATCTCCGGGGTCTCGTTCGCCGAGCTGTCGGAGGGCCGCCGCCGCGCGGACGTGCTCGGCCCGGCGCTGCTGTTCTGCCTCTCCTTCGGCGTGATGTTCGTGGCGCTCGGCATGAGCGCCACCGGCCTGGGCCAGACGCTGTCGGACAATCGCGACCTGCTCCGCCAGATCGCGGGCGTCCTGATCGTGGTGATGGGGCTGCTCTTCATCGGCACCCTGTTCCTGCCCGCGCTCAACCGCGAGTGGCGTCCGGACACGCTGCTCCGGCGCGCCTCCACGGGCGGCCCGATCGTGGCCGGCCTGGCGTTCGCGATCGCGTGGCTCCCGTGCACCGGCCCGACGCTCGGCGCGATCCTCACCGCCGCCAGCACCCAGCACACGGTCGGCCGCGGCGGCATCCTGCTGGCGTTCTACGCCGCGGGCCTCGCGGTGCCGTTCATCCTCAGCGCCCTCGCCTTCTCACGCGTGACCGGCGTCTTCCGCTTTTTCCGCGACCACTACACCGCGATCACGGCCGTATCCGGCGTGATCCTCGTGGTGATGGGCGTGCTCCTGTTCACCAACGAGCTGGCCCGCCTCAACAGCGAGGCGCTGAAGCTGCTCGACCACCTGGGGATCAACTTCTTCGAGAACGTCTAGTAGTGGTACGGCTCGCCCGCGAGGATCTTATGGGCGCGGAACAGCTGCTCCAGCAGCACCACGCGCGCCAGCTGGTGCGGCAGCGTCATCCGCCCGAGCGACAGCTTGATGTCGCAGTCCTCCAGCGAGATGCCGCGCGGGCCGCCGATCACGAAGCAGAGGTCGCGCGCCTCGAGCCGGCGCTCGTCCAGGAAGCGCGAGAACTCGACCGAGTCGAACTCGGTGCCCTCCGCGGCCAGGAGGCACACGTACGCGTCGCGCGGGATCCGGCCGTCGACCTTCTCCTGCTCGCGCACCTCGACCAGCTCCAGCCGGCCGTGCCGGGCCAGCAGCTTCTGGTAGTGCTGCACGTCGTCCGCGTACGGTGGCTGGGTGCGGCCGACGGCCAGAACGATCGTCCTCACGATCGCTGCGATACTAGCCCCGTGCCCGACGAGCCGCGCGAGCGCCAGTTCAACATCCAGACGACGCCCGAGATCATGATGGGCGTCTACGCGAACTTCGCGAACGTGAGCAGCTCGGACTACGAGTTCACCATCACCTTCGCGCGCGTCGACCACGAGATCGAGGAGGGCGACGTGCCCGGCGTCGTGGTCTCGCGGGTGAATCTGTCGCCTAAGTTCATGGCGGAGCTCATGGAGGCGATGCAGGACAGCTACTCGAAGTGGCGGACCCGCGAGGGCATCCGCGACCTGCCCGAGTTCAGGGACGAGGAGTAGCCGGGCCCACGTGGCCGTGCTCGCGCTCGTAGGTGAGCGCGTAGCCGATCCGCTCGACCGTTGTCGGGTGGGTGCCGAACAGCAGCCGCAGCCAGCCGGGCGGATCCGGGTCCCCGAGGTTGTCCTTGGCGAGCTTGCGCTCGACCGCCACGAACGACTTCGTGTCGTGGGTCAGCCGGAGCGCGTAGGCGTCGGCGCTCGCCTCGACCCGGCGCGACACGGCGTTCGAGGCGATCCCCGTGCCGAACGACACGACCGCGATCGCCAGCGCGGCGGCGGGCAGGACCGCCGGCCCCGCACCGCGGCCGGCGTCGCCGCCGGCGCGCGGCGCCCAGCGCTCGGTGAGCACCTGCACGAGCAGAGTGGCCGGCGGTCCGACGATCAGGAGCCACAGCAGCCCGCGCGGCACGTCGCGGTGCTTCACGTGGCCGAGCTCGTGGGCCACCACGGAATCGACCTCGGGCCGCGTGTAGCCGTGGATCAGGTTGTCGTAGAGGACCACGCGCTTGGTGGACCCGAGCCCCGTCACGTAGGCGTTCGACCCCGTGGTGCGGCGGCTGGCGTCCACCTCGTAGACCTGCCCGACGTCGACGCCGGAGCGCTTCGCCAGCTCGAGCACGTCGGACCTCAGCCGGCCGGCCGGCAGCGGGGTGAACCTGTTGAAGATCGGCTCGAGCACCACGGGCGCGAGGAACGTGAAGACGGCCCCCAGCACGACCACCACCGCGCCCGCCGGGATCCACCAGCGGTGCGGGAAGCGGCGCATGAGCGCCACCAGCAGGACGGCGCCGGCCGCGGCGAACACCGCCGCGATCGCCTCGGACTTGGCCAGGTCGCCGGCCCAGCCGCCCCAGCTCTGGGTCGACAGTCCGTAGTCCACCGCCCGCTGGTGGCTCACGGCCGCGAGCGGCAGACCGATCAGCGCGATCCCCACCACCAGGCCGGCTCCGGTCGCCGCGGTCGCCAGGCGCCGGTGCGCATACGTCCGCCTCAGGGCGC
>JBJMLK010000117.1:0-24600 GCA_045805345.1 Thermoleophilaceae bacterium
GAGACGCACCTGGGCGACATGTCGCGCGTGCCGAAGACCCACCCGCGCATCGAGGCGTACGGCACGATCGACGAGCTCAACGCGCAGCTCGGCGTGCTGATGGCCGGCGACGAGCTGCCGGACGAGTTCCGCCCGTGGATCGAGCGGGTCCAGAACGACCTGTTCGACATCGGCGCCGACCTGAGCGTGCCGCCCGGCGACGACACCCGCGAGCGCCTGCGCGCCAGCGAGATCCAGACCGTGTGGCTCGAGGAGCGCTGCGACGAGGTGAACGAGCGCCTCGAGCCGCTGCGCTCGTTCCTGCTGCCCGGCGGGTCGGCCGCCGGGGCGCAGCTGCACGTGTGCCGCACGGTGTGCCGCCGGGCGGAGCGCCGTGCGCTCGAGGTCGACGGCGTCACGCCCGAGGCGGTCCGCTACCTCAACCGGCTCTCCGACCTCCTGTTCATCCTCGCCCGCGCCGCGAGCGCCGGGGAGGAGCGGCTGTGGAGGCCGGGGGAGGGGCGGTAGCGTCCAGTCACTCGTCACTTGAGGCGGCTATGGCGACCTTAAGTGACGACTCGACAGCGGGACCCACCCTTTATTGCGGCAGTTTGCGCAGGCGCTCGGCCGCCGTGTCGGCCCCAGCCAGGGCGACCGTCTGCTCCACGTACTTGGCGCGCTCGTCGGGCAGCTCGTCGCGTGGGAACCAGCGGCACTCGGCGATCTCCGCCGCGTCGCGCTCCAGCTCGTCCGGCGAGTCCACCTCGGCCGCGTAGCACCAGAGCCGGTTGCGCTTCGAGTCGATTCGCGTGAACAGCTCGCCCAGCGGCTCAAGCGTCGGCAGATCGATGCCGAGTTCCTCGCGCACCTCGCGCCGCGCCGCGGCCGGCGGTTCCTCGCGGCGCTTGACGCCGCCGCCCGGCAGGTCCCAGCGACCCCTCGGACCGTAGGTGTGGCGGACGAGCAGGATCTCGTCGCCGCACGCGAGCACGCACTTCACGCCGCGCGAGGTCGGGCGCCTCACCAGCCACCAGACCCGCAGCACGCGGTAGCCGACCCGGAAGCCCAGGCGCAGCAACGGATCGCGTAGGCGCGGCATCGGTTCGACTCTAGGGCCGCCGGGTAGGGTCCGCGTGTGCTGCACCGCGACGTGGCCGACGGGATCCACCGGGTCGAGGAGGCCTACACCAACTGGTATCTCGTCGAGGACGGCGGTCGCGTGACGATCGTCGACGCCGGCTTCCCCCGCTCGTGGTCCACGCTGGACGAGTCGCTGCGCGCGATCGGCCGCGGCCCCGGCGACGTGGACTCGGTGGTCCTGACCCACGCGCACTTCGACCACATGGGCTTCGCCGCCCGGGCACGCGAGGAGCTCGGCGTGCCGATCCACGCCCACGAGCGCGAGATCGAGCTGCTCGGGAACCCGCGCGACTACAAGCACGAGCGCCCGGTCCTGCCCTACGTGGTGCGCAGCGGCCACCTGCGCAGGGTGCTCGCGGCTATGACGGCGAAGGGCGCCCTGTTCGTGCGGGGCATATCGGGCGCGGAGACCTACGCCGACGGCGCCGAGCTCGACGTGCCCGGCCGCCCGCGCGCGGTGTTCACCCCCGGCCACACCTTCGGCCACGCGTCGATCCACTTCCCCGACCGCGGCGCCCTGATCGCGGGCGACGCGATCGTGACCTGTGATCCGTACACGGGCCGGACGGGCCCGCGGCTGGTGGCCCGGGCGGCCACCGCCGACAGCGCGCAGGCGCTCGCTTCGCTCGACGCGATCGCCGCCACGGGAGCGCAGACGGTGCTGGGCGGCCACGGCGAGCCGTGGACGGGCGGCGCCGCGGAGGCCTGTGCGCTGGCGCGCGACGCCGGGCAGGCATAGCCGAACGAAGGCGGCGGGCGCGCCCCTACGACCCCCGCCGCGAGCACGATCGCGGTAGCGCCGGGCGGTGCGGCGAGAACGACGGCGGCGGGTGTCCCGAACCGAAGCGCCGCGCCGGACGGCGGGCCAGCCGGAATTGCAGCCGCGCCCCGCGCCGCAGCCGCGCGAAGTGGAGCCAGGCGCGACCGCGCTGGTGCCCGTCGAGCGACAGCGCCCGCACGTAGCGCCCCGCGCCTGACGCCCGCAGGACGACCCTGCCGCGCGGCAGCCGAAGCACGACGCGCCGGAACAGCGGGCTCCCCACCGTCAGCAGATCCGTGCCGGGCACCGCCGGGTAGATGCCGAGCGCGCCGAACACCCACCACGACGACATCGAGCCCAGGTCGTCGTTCCCCGGATAGCCGCCAGGACGGGTCGTGTACAGCGACTCCATCGCGCGCCGGACGATCGCCGCGGCGCGGTAGGGGCGCCCGAGCCACGTGAAGAGCCACGGCGTGGACAGCGTCGGCTCGTTGCCGAGGAACGCGTGCGGCTCGTCCGGCCCGGCGTTGATCCGCTCGAAGAAGCGGTCGAGTCGCTTCAGGGCAGCGCCCCGGCCGCCGAGCGCGCGGAACAGGCCCGCCGCGTCGTGGGGCACGAACAGCGTGTACTGCGCCGCGTTGCCCTCCACGAACCCCTCCTCCGAGCCGGCGCCGACCCGCTTGAACGACCCGTCGGCGTTCCGCGGCTGCACGTAGCGGCTCGCGCGGTCGAACACGTTGCGCCAGTTCGCCGACCTGCGCATGAAGCGGCGCGCCGTGGCGAGGTCGCAGCGCGCGGCGGCCATCCGTGCGATGGCAAAGTCGGCGAGGGCGTACTCGAGCGTCGTGGCCGCGGTCCCCCAGACCTTCTCCGGGAAGAACGTCTGACCGGTCGTGTCGGTGTTGAGCTCGTGCGGGACGTAGCCGAGTCGCATGTACTCCCGCAGTCCGGGGCGCTCGTAGTACGGCGGATCCCCGTCTGCCCTCTCGTAGCGCGTGGCACCCCTCACCATCGCCCGCAGCGCCGCGCGCCCGTCGAAGCGCCGCGCGCCGAACTCCCAGGCGCCGGCGATCAGCGGATCGGCCGGGTCCCCGGTCATCACGTGCGTGTGCCCGTTCGCCTGCGACCACTTCGGCAGGAACCCGCTTTGGGAGGCATCTGCGAGCAGGGATCGCACCATGTCCGACGCGCGCCGCGGTGCGATCATCGCCACCAGCGGCATCTGCGTGCGGTACGTGTCCCAACCGGAGAAGTCGGCGTACTGCCGGCGACCGCGCGCGCGGTGCACCCCGCGGTCGAAGCCGGAGTAGCGCCCGTCGGCGTCGCTGAACGTGCTGGGCTGGATGAGTGCGTGGTAGAGCTGCGTGTAGAAGAGCCGGAGCTGGCGTGGCGAGCCGCCGCGCGCGTCGAGGCGCCCGAGCATCGCGCTCCACGCACGGCGCGCCCGCGCGCGCAGGACGGCGAACCCCCGCCCGTCGCTCTCCCGACGCAGGTTGGCCCGGGCGCCTGCCACGCTGACCGACGAGATCCCCACGCGCACCCCGACCTCCCGCCTCGCCCGCGCGTCGAAGGTCGCGTAGGCCCCGGTCTGGGCGGTGAGGCCGCCGTCCTTCGCCCCGGAGGGCCCGCCGGGAATCGGCTGGTAGACGAACGGGGGCCCGCCGATCGAGTCGCCGCTCGCCCGCGCGCCCGGCTGCAGCACGAGCGGCCCACGCCAGGTCCCGTAGGCGGCGAACGGTCGGTCGAACCGCGCAACGAAGTGGAGCCGGTACGAGTTGCGCTGGTAGCAGAACTGACCGCTCGTCACCGATCCGCTGATCTCGCGCCGCGCAGGGTCGATGCGAACAGTCGCGTCGCTTGCTCCCATCGCGCTGCCGGAGGCGTTGATCAGGACGCTCGCTGAGCGCGACCGCGGGAACTCGAAGCGGACGGCGCCCGTGCGCGTGGTGGCGGTGAGCTGCGCACCGATCGCGCCCCCGCCCGGCTGGGCCAGCCGCACGCCGTAGTAACCCGGCGCCCCGCGTTCCGTCGCGTGCGAGAAGCGCGCCACGTAGGCGTCGTCCAGGTCGGTCGTCAGCGGCTTCGCCGGCGAGCTCGCGATCGGCGCCGTGGTCGGCGTGATCGGGAAGTCCTGGTAGGCGGCGCACCCGGGACCGCTCATGTGCCTGAGGCTGAAGCCCTTGATGCGGCTGTCGGAGTACGTGTAGCCGCCGCCGAAGGCGCCCTCGCCCGGGAGCGTGTCGGGGCTGAGCTGAACCATCCCGAACGGGAGCACCGCGCCCGGGAACGTGTTGCCCGCGCCCCCGCCGGTGCCGAAGTCGGGCGCCCCGGCGTCGGTGCCCGCGAACACGTCGACGCGCGAGGCGGGATCGCCGGCGCCGGCCGTTGCCAGCACAAGGGCGACCGCGAGCAGCATCCGGCTCAGCCGACCGACCACGGGCACCGCAGGGTACCCTCCGGCCGATGGCCACGGTTGAGACGGTCGCGGGACCGGTCGACGCGGAGGACCTCGGGCTGACGCTCGTCCACGAGCACTTCTTCTCGCGCGACGAGGCGGTCGCGTTCCAGTGGCCGCACGTGATGGACGACGAGCAGGAGCACGCGCTCGCGATGGAGGCGGCCGAGGCCGTGAAGGCGCACGGAGTCAGGACCGTCGTCGAGCCGACGGCGATGCTGCTGGGCCGTGACGTGCGGCGCTCCCAGCGCGTGGCCGCCGAGAGCGGGCTGCACGTGGTGGCCTGTACCGGCATCTACACGTACGACCACCTGCCGCAGTTCCTGCTCAACCGCGACGCCGACTACATCGCCGACCTCTTCGTGCACGACATCGAGCAGGGCATCCAGGGCACCGAGATCAAGGCCGCGTTCGTGAAGTGCGCCGCCGACGAGCCGGGCGTGAACGACCGGATCGAGAAGATCCACCGCGCGGCGGCGCGCGCGAGCGTTCGCACCGGCGCGCCGGTGATGGCGCACTCGCGGCCGGCGTCCGGCACCGGCCCGCGCCAGGTCGAGATCCTGCTCGAGGAGGGCGTCGCGCCCGAGAAGGTCCACATCGCGCACACCGGGGACACCGACGACCTCGACTACATCCAGGGGCTGCTCGACGCCGGCGTCTACATCGGGATGGACCGCTACGGCCTCGACCTCTTCCTGCCCACCGAGCAGCGCAACGCCACCGTGGTCGAGCTGCTGGGCCGCGGCTACGCCGAGCGCATGTTCCTGTCGCAGGACTTCGACATCCCGATCGCGGCCGGCCTCGACTGGTACCCGCCCGAGGTCGTGGAGCAGCTCCAGGCGCAGGGCGGCGCGAACGACTGGAGCATGACCTTCCTGTTCGAGTCGGTGATCCCGGCGCTCACCGAGCAGGGCGTGACCGACGAGCAACTCCACACGATGCTCGTCGAGAACCCCAAGCGCTGGCTCGGCCGCTGAACGCGCGGCCCACGTCTTCCTCAGCGCTTCTCGAACACCAGCCGCCAGTGGTCCATGAGCTCGCGCTCGAAGCAGACGCGGTTCGAGCTGTCGCCGCCCGCGGTGAAGGCGAAGCGGAAGTTGGCGTCGGTCAGCCAGCGCGGGATCAGCCGCAGCTTCATCAGCGTCAGCCGCGGGGTCCGCGCCTCCGTGCGCTTGTCCCATTCCCTGATCGTCTGGATGTAGTCGAGCCTGCCGCTCTGGCTCTCGCGCAGCTCGAACCACGGCTCGGCCGGACGGGTCACGCCGTCGCGGCCGAACGGCAGCCACGAGCCCGGGAACGCCGCGCGCATCATCGCCAGGTACCACGCGTCGGACTCGCGCGGCGCGTCCCTCGACACCTTCTCCGGCGGGATCATGTTGCGCCCGAAGACCATCGTCTGGAGATAGAAGCGGCCGCCCTGGGGAAGCACGCTCGCCACCCGCTCGAAGATGTCGCGGTAGACGTCGTCCTGGCGGCCCGCGTCGAAGGCGCCGGGCGAGCAGAAGTGCTCCCACGCTCCCATGCTCACCACGGCGTCGAAGCGGCCGAAGCTCTCCGGCGTGAGGTCGCGCGCGTCGAACAGGTGCACGTCGAGGCCGTGCTTGCGGCACGACTCGACCTGCGCGGACGAGAGCGTGACGCCCACCCCCTCGGCGCCGGCGCGGCGGGTGTAGTCGAGCATCCCTCCCCATCCGCAGCCGAGGTCGAGCACTCGCCTGCCCGGCGCGATCCCCACCTGCTCGGCCACGAACTCGTGCTTGCGCCGCTGCGCCTCCTCGAGCGTGAGCGAGAAGTCCCCGTCGTACTTGGCGCCGCTGAAGTCGTTGATGTCGCCGAGGGCCAGCCGGATGACCCTGTCGGTGAGCGTGTAGCTGAAGTCGATCTCGCCGCGATCGGCCACGCGCGGGATTTTCGCGCGTGTGAGAGATTTGAGTCGCTATGACGGGCGCAATCGAACGGCCTCGCGGCATGGCCGCTCTCGCGCGCAACCCGCGGCGCGGGCGGATCGTGCTCGCCCTCTTCGTGGGGGGCCTCGTCTTCGGCCTGCTTCAGCTGCCCGCGCTCGGCACGATGTCCGACCGGGGCGTGGGGATCATCGAGCTCGAGTTGATGCGAACCAGCGCCAAGGCGGCGCAGTACCACCACCAGCTCGGCGCCGAGGGCCGCGACGCGGCGCGCACCTCGCTCCTCCTCGACTACCCGTACCTCATCTTCTACGGGCTGTTCTTCGCGACCGCCTGCGTGGTGGTCGCCGACCGCGGCGCCGAGCGCGGAATGCGGCGGCTGGCGCGCCTCGGGATCGTGCTGGCGTTCGGCGCGCTGATCGGCGCCTTCTGCGACGCCGTCGAGAACGCCGCGCTCCTGCACGTGCTCGCGGGATACACCGACCAGCCGTGGCCCGGGATCGCGTTCGCCTCCGCGGTGGTGAAGTTCGCGCTGACGATCGCGGCGGCCCTGTTCGCGGTCGTCGGCTACCTGCTCACGAGATCGCGAACAGCTCCCACTCGTCCGGCACGCCCTTGAGCACGTGCCGCCCCCGCGGCTCGAAGCCGACGGTCGAGCCGAACAGCAGGTCGCGCACCGTTCGCGAGGCGAGCACCTCGCGCGGCCCGGCCAGCCCCGCCACGCGCGCGCCGATGTGGACGGCCACGCCGCGCACGTCGTCGCCCGCCAGCTCGCACTCACCGGCATGGAGCCCGGCCCGCACGTCGACGCCGACGGTGGCCACCGAGTCGCGTATCGAGCAGGCGCAGTCCACCGCCCGGGCCGGCCCGTCGAAGACCGCGAGGAAGCCGTCGCCGGTGTGCTTGGCCTCGCGCCCGCCGTGGCGCTCCAGCTCGCGCCGCACCAGCGAGTCGTGGGCGTCGAGCAGCGACCGCCACTGGCGGTCGCCGAGGCTCGACGCGCGCGCGGTCGAGTCGACGATGTCGGTGAACAGCACGGTGGCGAGCACGCGGTCGGGGTCGGGCGCGCGGCGCGCGCCGGTTACGAACTCCTCGACCGCCGACGCCACGGCCTCTGAGTCGCCGATCCACGGCAGGTGGTCGACGCCCGGGAGCTCGAGCAGCCGCGCGCCCGCGATGTGCTCGGCCAGGTAGCGCGCCTGCACGACCGGGATGACCTCGTCGCGGCGGTGGATCACGAGCGTCGACGCCGCGATCAGCGGCAGCGCCGGGCGGGTGTCCGACCGCGTGAGCGCCTGCCACAGGCTCCTCGCCATCGCTCGGCTCAGCGCCGCGCGCTCGAAGGCGCCCATGTGCTTGAGCGCGGCCGGGTTGCCCGCCAGGCTCGGCGCCAGCATCTCGACGGCCACGCCGCTGCCCCAGTTCGCGAGTGCGTCGCCGACCGCCGCCTCCAGCCGCACGGCGTTCTCCCAGCCGGCGAAGTGCTCCTCCGCGGAGATCGCCGGGCCCACCGCCCAGGTGCCGAACAGCACCAGCGAGCGCACGCGCTCGGGGTGCGCGGCGGCGAACAGCGCGCTCATCATGCCGCCCTCGGAGAGCCCGAAGATCGCCGCCCGCTCCGAGCCCACGGCGTCCATCACCGCACTGATGTCCTCCATGCGCTCGTCCAAGGTCGGCGCCGAGGCCACCGGATCCGACAGACCCACGCCGCGCTTGTCGAACAGGATCAGCCGGCTGAAGGAGGCGAGCCGGTTCAGCCACCTGGCCATCAGCGGGTCGTCCCACTGGAGGTCCATGTGCGAGAACCAGCCGGGGAACAGCACGAGGTCGATGGGACCGTCGCCGACCACCTGGTAGGCGATGCTCACCTCGCCGGCCTGCGCGTAGCGGGTGGTGGGCCGGCCGGTCATCGCGACGGAGCCTATTCGCGATCGGCCAGCGCCAGCCCCGCCCGCAGCATTCCCGCCACCTCGACGATCGCCGCCCGCGCCGCCCGGTTCACGCCGGCCGCGTTCAGGAAGCCGTGGTAGAGCGACTCGAAGCGGCGCAGCACCACGGGCACGCCGGCGGCGCGCATCGCGCGCGCATAGTCCTCGCCCTCGTCGCGGAGCGGATCGAAGCCGGCGGTCACGACGATCGCCGGCGCGAGCCCGGTGAGGTCCCCGGCGACGGCCGGTGAGCAGCGCGGGTCGGACGGGTCGCCGTCGCCCCCCAGCAGGTGGTCGCGATACCAGTCGAGCATCTCGCTCGTCAGGAAGAACCCGTCGCCGAACAGGTCGTACGAGCGCCGCCTGGTGGTCAGGTCGAGCCAGGGGTAGATGAGCAGCTGGAGCGCGGGGGCGGGTAGCTCGCCGCGCGCTCCCGCCTGCGCGACCACCGCCGCGAGCGTGCCGCCGGCGCTGTCGCCGCCGACGATCGTGCGCTCGGGGCCGGCGCCCAGCGCCGCGGCGTGCTCGACCGCCCACGCGAACGCCGCCAGCGCGTCCGCGCTACCGGCGGGGAAGGGCGACTCGGGCGCCAGCCGGTAGTCCACGGCCAGCACGTGCACACCGGCGTGGTGGCACAGCGTCCGGCATGGCCCCTCGTGTGAGTCGAGGTCCCCGGTCACGCCGCCGCCGCCGTGGAAGTAGACGAGCAGTGGCGCTCCCTCCGCGCCGGTGGCCGGCGCATAGTGCCGCGCCTTCAGCTCCTGACCCGCGCCCGCCACCCGCAGGTCGCGCCTGGCGCCAACCGGCGCGAGCCGGCCGCGCCCGGCGATCGCCTCCGTCCGCGCCGCGGCGCGCTGCACGTCCACGGGCGGCATCCCGGTCGGCGGCACGGTTCGCTGGCGCAGCGCGAGCACGAGCTGCGCGCCGGGGTCGAGCGTTTGGCCGTCGACCTCGATCGGCGGGCGGCGGCTCAGCCGGACCTGCGCGCGCGGCGGAAGCTTGTCGAGGGCGCGCTCGACGCCCGCGAGGATCCGGATTGACAGCACCGGGTCAGCAGCGCCCGAATACGTAGCAGCGCAGCGGGGGCTCGGCGGGCACCTCGGGCGACTGCTGCGCGGCGGTGCCGATCGCGGCGAGGAAGCGCGCGTAGTCGCTCGCGAACGTCGACTCGTCCACACCGGGCTGGAGCGCCTGATCGCAGGGCGGATCCTTACGCTGCCGCGCGCCCAGCGCGCGCATCGCGAGCCAGTAGCCGACCGGGTCATAGCTGCCCATCGCCAGGTGGTCGGCCACGTGCCCCGGGCACACGTCCTGCACGGCCACGTTCGCGATCCGCCCGCGGCCGGTGTGCAGCGACGAGCTGCCGCGCGCGTCGAGGTTCGGGAAGACGACCTGGTCGTCCTGGCTGTAGATGACCGTGTAGCGGATGCCGCGGAAGGTCTCCGCGCGGCTGTTGAGCGCCGCGATGAAGCGCGCTCCGCTGGCCTGCTGCCAGTAGGCGGGCGGGCACGACGCCTGGCACAGCCCCTCCGAGTCGAGCGTGCCGTGGTTCGATGGGTCGAGCGCCACGAGGTTGCGCACGAGCCCGCGCGTGCCCGGCCAGAAGCGCAGCGCCCAGCGCGGCACCATGCCGCCCTGGCTGTAGCCCAGCACGTCCACGCGCCGACCGGCCCGGCGCGCGACGGCGCGCAGCGCGTGCACCACGTACTCGCCGGCCACCTGCACGTCGCCCATCGCGTGGCGCGGCAGCGTGACCGAGCAGAACGGCCGGTGCCGGCGCCTGAGCGCGCGCATGTAGTTCCAGCCGAAGTTGGAGCCCGGGTCGAGGTTCGTGCCCGGCACGAGCAGCACGGGCGCTCGCCGCATCCCGCGGTGCAGCTCGAGGGCCCCCTTCGTGCACGTCAGCGACGCGCGGAGCTTGGCGGCCGGCACGCGGAGCGCGGGACCGGGACGGTCGAGCGGCGCGTACGGGCTGGCGCTCGCCGCCTGCGCGCCGACGCCCGCCAGGAGCGCGATCGCGACCAGTAGAGGCGCCCCCCGAGACACGCCGAAAGATTTTATGCCGAAGTGTCTGATCCGGGTACAGGTACGGACAGGTAAAGGCGTACCCCTCAGGAGGTAGAGATGCTCTGGTTGATCCTCGGTGTCGTACTGCTCGTGATTGCCATCGCGGGCGGCGCGATCATCCACCCGATCCTGTTCGTGCTCGGGATACTCGCGCTGTTCATGTTCTTCCAGCACTTCCGCGGCGGCCGCACGGCCTACTAGCCGCGGCGCGCTACGTCGGCCCTGAGGGCATCGGCGAGTGCGCGAAGAAGAAGAACCACACGATCATTGCGACGACCGCGATGACGACCGAGAGGGTCAGGCTGACCTCGAGGACGTTGCGCGGTCGTCGCGCTGTCGCGCGGTCGCCGCTCAGGCTCGACCGCCACGCGGGGGGCCGGCGATCGGGCTCGAGCCCAACCACGCGGTAGTAGGTGCCGTTCAGCCTTCCTAGCAGCAGCCCAAGCGCCGTCGTCGCGGCGGGGCAGAAGATGCCGAAGACCGCGAAGACCACCAGGAGGCCGTTGTCGCTGAGCTTCGACACGAGCCACAGCCCGGCGGCCGGGATGCCGAGCCAGAGCACGAGCGAGCCGGCGAAGATCGCGCCGATCAGCGCGTACTCGGTCAGCCGGCGAACCGCCTTGGAGGCGGTCATCTAGGGCTCCCGCAGGATCTCGACGACGGTCCAGAGCGCCTGCTCGACACCCACCTCCGGCACGCCCTTCACCTGCAGGGCGGCGAGCGCCACGCGCCTCGTGCTCGGTCCGACCTGGGCCGCTGCGGATCCCTCGCCGAACGGCATGGCCAGCACCCTGGACGAGTCGGCCAGCACGGCACGCCCGGCGGGGATCTCGGGGCCGCCCTCCACGCGCTCGCCGGCGCGCGCCGGGCGCAGCCACAGCTCGCCGTCGAGCGCGTCCGCGTCGAAGGCGACCACCGGTACGCCCGTCTCGGCCACGGCGATCATCAGCGCGTCGGCCGGCAGGCCCGCGGGCTCCGGGCTCTCGCCGCTGCCGCGATGCAGCGCCGCGGCCTCCACCGGGTTGCGTGCGTCGGCTGGATCCGCGCCGACGCGACGTGCGAACACGCGGTAGGCCCAGGGCGTGGACTCCTCGCGCGCGCCGATGGCCGCGGCAGCGGTCACCCCGGGGCCGCTGCCGGTGAGCCGGCGGCGCACGGCGTCGGGCGCCGGGCCCGCGGTGAACGGCACCTCGGCCGTCCACAGCCCGATCTCCGGGAACTCCTCGCGTAGCTCGCGCGCCACGGCCGCACGCCGCAGCTCCAGCGGCCGGTCTGGATGCTCGTCGCCCGCGCCGGCCGGCGCGGGCGCGCTCTCGATGATCGCCCTCACCGTCGCGTCGGTCTCGCGGGCGCGCTCCGACGCCACGCCGCCCACCACGATCCGCAGCCCCGTCTCGATCAGCGCGCGCAGCTCGCGGTCCCGCCCCGCCGCGGCGCGCTCGGCGCGCGGGCCGAGCGTGAGCATCCCCTTCCAGGCCGACCACAGGAAGGCGGCGGCGTCGCGCGACGACAGCGGCTGGACCTCGCCACGCCTGCGCGCCGCCTCGATCAGCGCCGCGGTACGGCGCTCGTGCGCGGCCATCGACTTGCCCACGCGCGCCACGGCCTGCGCCAGCGGCTCGTCGTCGCGACTCGGCTGGGGCAGCGAGAGCACGCGCATCTCGCCCGGGCGCTCGCGGGCGAAGCGAGCCAGCCGGCCGAGCACGTCGAGCACCTTCTCGACGGGGGAGAGCCCGGGCGGCGCGTTCTCCGCCATGTAGGTCTCGAAGGTCGCGAGCGCGCGCTCGAGCAGCGCGGCGTACAGGCCCTCCTTGCTCTCGAAGTGGTTGTAGATCGAGCCGACCGCCACGTCGGCGTCGGCCGCGATCTCGTCGACCTTCGCGGCCTCGTAGCCGCGGGCGAGGAAGTGCCGCTCGGAGGCGTCGAGGATCGCGGCCACCGTGCGCGCCTTGCGGCGCTGGAGCCTGCCCTCCGCGGGGAGGGCCCGAGCCTCGTCTCCGCGTGCCATCGCGCCACCTATCTTGACACGGGTTCAAGAATGAGTCAAGATTCAGTTTTGAGGGTAAGGTGTAACCGCGCATGGTGAGAGCAGCAGCAGACCGGGCGTTCCTACCTACCAAGAACCTGCTCGAGCAGGTCGGGGACATGATGATCCTCACGGGTAAGACGGTCATGTCGGCGCTGCGCCCGCCCTACCCCTACGGCGGCGAGTTCGTCAACCAGTTCCTGTTCGCGCTGCGCCTGTGCTGGTTCCCGCTCTTGATCTCGACGATCGCGCTGAGCTACGGCGCACCGGGGCTTCAGGCCGGCAACTTCCTGATCCTGTTCGGCGCGATCGACCGGCTCGGCGGCTTCTTCGTCCTGACCTCGATCAGGGAGTTCGGGCCGACCGTCACCTCGATCATCCTCGCCGGCGTCGCCGGCACGGCGATCACCGCCGACCTCGGCGCGCGCAAGATCCGCGAGGAGCTCGACGCGCTCCAGGTGCTCGGCGTCGACCCGGTCAAGAACCTCGTCGTGCCGCGCTTTCTCTCGCTGATGGTCGTGACCGGCCTGTTCAACATCTTCGCGATCATCTTCGGGATCTTCGGCGGCGTGCTCGCGACGCTCAGCTTCCACGCGCCGCTCGGCCCGTTCTTCGCCACGCTCTTGACCAACGCCTCGACCACCGACCTGTGGGGCTCGGTCGTCAAGACGACCCTGTTCGGCGCGATCATCGCGATCGTCTGCTGCTACAAGGGGATGACCGCCTCGGGCGGCGCCGAGGGCGTCGGGCGCGCCGTCAACCAGGCGGTCGTGATCTCGTTCCTCGGGATCTTCGCCTTCAACTACGTGTTCACCCAGACCCTGCTCGCCACCCACCCCGAGATCTCGGTGATCAAGTGAGCCGCCTGTTGACGACCCCGCGCGACTGGCTCGCCTCGCTCGGCGACATCGCCAAGTTCGCCGCGCGCGACTTCGGCGAGGTCTTCGGCCTGCGCGTGTTCCGCTTCTTCGGCGAGGCGCTGCGCCAGGCCGGCGTCCTGATCCTCGGCTCGACGATGGTCATCTGGTCGCTCGCCTTCATCCTCGGCCTGCAGTGCGGGATCGAGGGCGCCTACTTCAACCGCTCGGTCGGCGCCCCCGCCTACGCCGGGGTCTTCAGCGCCTGGTGCGACCTGCGCGAGATCATGCCCTACGCGTTCGGCTACATGATGAGCGCCAAGGTCGGCACCGGCCTCGTCGCCGAGATCGGCGCGATGCGGATCACCGACGAGGTCGACGCGCTCGAGGTGATGGGGATCAGCTCGATGACCTTCCTCTGCGCGACGCGCCTGCTGGCGAGCTTCATGGTGCTGCCGTTCATGTACCTGGCGGCGGTCGGCGCCGGCTTCTTCGCGAGCTACCTCGCGGTCGTCCAGCAGATCGGCGAGGTCAGCTCGGGCGGCTTCTTCCTGATCTTCTGGATGTTCCAGAACCCGCCCGACCTCTTATACAGCCTGATCAAGGGCATGGCGATGGCGACCGTCGTCGTCGTCGTCGGCACCTACTACGGCTACACCGCCGGCGGCGGGCCGGTCGGAGTGGGCACCGCGACGGCCAAGTCGATGGTGCTGAACACGGTGATGGTCCACCTCGTCGGGATGCTCGGGACCCAGATCTTCTGGGGCTCCAATCCGCGGGCACCGATCGGAGGATGAGATGAACGACACGACCCTGACTCGCATCGCGCCGGCGCTCCCGCTCGTCGACGAGCGCGCGGCCCGCCGGACGCTCCACGCGCAGATCGCCCGCCTCGAGACCGAGCTGGCCGACGCGCTCCTCACCACGTGGCCGCGCGCCGTCGTCGACGCCCGGGTCGGCGGCGGCGGCGCGCCACGGCTCCAGACGCTGGCCGAGCTGGAGGCGCTGCGCGACCGGATGGCCGCCCGGCTGGCGTCGGCGCGCGCGGTGCTCGACGAGCGCGGGCGCGTATGGCAGGACGCGCGGCGCACGCGCGAGGAGATGCTGCTCGACCCGGCGCGGCACCCGTTCGTGCGGATCTCGAACGAGGACGTCGGCGAGCCGGGCTGCCGCGACTGGCACGTGCGCCCGCGCTTCGGCCTGCTCGGGATGCTCATGCGCTGGTGGCGGGTGATCGTCTCGAGCGGCTGCCCGTAGCTGCACCGCGGCTGCCAGGCACCCGCGGTCGCCAGGCACGGATCGCGCTACCTTGCGCGCGATGTACGTGTCGCTGTCGCGACTGAGGGTGGAGGAGGACCGCGCGGCCGACCTCGTGGCCGCATTTCGCCGCCGCGCGCACCTGGTCGACGACGCCGACGGCTTCGTGGACCTCCAGGTTTGGCGCTCGGACCGCGACCCGTGCGAGCTCGTGATGGTCAGCCGCTGGCGCGACCGCGCGGCGTTCAAGGCGTACATGAAGAGCGACGCTCACCGGATCTCGCACGAGCGGATCGACGGCGAGCTGGACCGGGCGATCAAGCTCGAACGGCTCGAGCACATGCACACCTACGACGTCGTGGCCGAGTGAAGCGCCTCGAGCGGCCGAGCGGCGACGCGCCACCGGTCAGCGCGCAACTGGCCGGCCGGCCCGTCGACCTGCTCGCGCTCGCGCGGGAGACGTGCCGCCGCTACCGCGAGGAGTTCCCGGACGAGGCCGGGCGCTATGGCGACGCCGGCGCCGAGTGGTGCGTGCACGACAACCAGCACATCCTCAACTGGGCAGTGCTGGCCCACGCCGGCGACGTGGACCTCGAGCGCGAGATCGCGTGGCTCGCCCGGGTGCTTGCCGCGCGCGACTTCCCCCTCGACCGGCTGGTTCGCGACCTGCAGATCGCGGCCGACGTCGTCCGCGAGCGGCTGGGCTCCGGGGGAGCGGCGCTCGCCGGCGAGCTGGCCGCGGCGGCGCGCTCGGTCGAGGCGCCCTGACGGTCGCCGTCTTGCAGGTGGAATAGGTGTGCGCGCTCCGGGTACGGAGCGTCCGAGTGGCAGGGATCCTGGAACAGAGTCTCGAGGTGGGGCCGACGGCCCCTGCCGCTGCGCGCCGCATGGTGCGCGACATCGAGGTCGACGACGGCGCCCGCGCGAGGCTCGAGCTGATCCTGTCGGAGCTGGTCACCAACTCGGTGGTGCACGCGGGTGAGGCGACTGGGGCGGAGCTGTCGATCCGCCTGCAGCACGAGAGCGAGCTGTTGCGGGGCGAGGTGTGCGGCGAGGGCCCGGAGTTCGAGTGGGCGCCGCACGACCCGGACCTCGACGAGCCCGGTGGCCTCGGGCTGATGATCGTCGACCAGCTGACCGAGCGCTGGGGCATCAGCCACAACTCGCACGTCTGCGTGTGGTTCGAGTGCTCGGACTGCGCCCCCGAGGGCGCGGCCTAGCCCCTCAGCGCCTCCGGCAGCTCAGCGCGGGAGCGGATCCCGAGCTTCCCGTACGCGTTCGCGAGGTGGGTCTCGACGGTCTTCTTCGTCACGAACAGCGAGCGCGCGATCTCCGGGTTCGACAGTCCGGCGGCTGCCATGTCCGCCACCCGCCGCTCGCTGGCCGTGAGCGACCCGGCGCCGGTGATGCGCGTGCGGCGCGGGCGCCCGCCGGCCGCGCGCAGCTCGCGCCGGGCGCGCTGGGCGAGGGGCACCGCGCCGGCGGCGTCGGCCCGGTCGAGGGCGCGGCGCAGCGGCTCGCGCGCGGCGGTCCGGCGGTTGGCGCTTCGGAGCGCAGCGCCGAGGTCCGTCAGGGCGCGCGCCTCCTCCAGCCGCGCCGGTGAGGCCGCGAGCAGCTCGGCGGCCTCGGTGAGCGCGTCGATCGCCTGCGCGCCGCGTGCCGCGAGCCCGCGCGCCCTCAGCGCCATCCCGATCGCGCGCGGCGTGTCCCACGTGCGCGCCTCGCTCAGCAGGCGCTCGGCGCGCTCCTGCTCGGCGCCCGCGTCGCCGGCCGCCAGCTCGGGCGCGAGCAGCGCCGGCGGGACCAGCGACGGGAAGGTGTTCCAGCGGGCGTCGCGGCGCTCGAGGGACTCGAGGTCGGCGCGCGCGCCCGGCAGGTCGCCGCGCGCGGCGCGCAGCCGGGCGCGGGCGTGCACCACCGGGTCGAACGTGAGGTCGCGGTCGGCGCTGCGATCCGCCATCCCGCTGCGCTCGAGCAGGCGGCCGGCGTCGTCGAGCTCGCCGCGCTCGACCAATACGTCGAGGGCGAACCCGAGGATCATCGGCGCGATAGCGAACCAGCCCTCCACGTACGAGAGCTCGGCCACCTGGCGCGCGTCGGCCTCGGCGTCGAGCAGCGCGCCGTCGCGAGCCAGCAGCAGGCAGCGCCAGCCGAGCGCGAACGCCGCGTTGGGGGCCGAGCCGCGCCGCGCAGCGGTCTCCACGGCGCGGTCGAGCGCCTCGCGCGCCGGCTCGACGCGGTCGGCGAGCATCAGCAGCTCCACGGCTGCGTAGAACGAGGTCGTCTCGCCGGTGGTCTCGTCCACCAGGAGGCCGGAGTCGAGCGCGAGCGAGGCCGACTCCGCGAGCGTGGCCGCGGACGCGTCGCTCGAGCGGGAGAAGGCGTCCAGGTGCGCTCCCATGGCCAGCAGGCGCGCGTCCGCGGCGGACGCGACCGTGCGCAGCCCGCGCAGCGGGTCGAGCCGCTCCCGGGCCCAGTCGACCCGCGTGAGGTCGAGCCGCGCGCTGCCCACGAGGCCGGTCTCGAGCAGACGCGCGCGGCCGGGGTCGACCGCGCGCACGTCCTCCACGGCCCGCTCGCGCTGAGCGAAGGCCTCGTCGTGGCGGCCGAGGGCCTGGAGGGCCGTGGCGTGGAGCGCGACGAGCGAGGAGCGGCGCGAGGCGTCGGAGATCAGCGCGGCGGCCTCCTCGAGCCGCTCCGCGGCCGCGGCCGCCTCTCCGGCCCGTAGCTCGGCGATCGCCAGCCGGCGCAGGAGTGACGCCCGCGCGTCCGCGGGCGGCGGCTCGGCGAGGGCGCGGCGCAGGAACGCTGCCGACGTGCTCGCCGCACCGCGGGCGAGCGCGCGATCCGCGGCCTGCTCGAGCGTGCGCACCAGCGCCTGGTCGGCCGCCGGCTCGGTCTCGAGCAGGTGGACCGCCACGGCGTCGTCCCCGGCGCCCTCGGCGGCGAGCAGCTCGGCCGCGCGGCCGTGGGCGCGACCGCGGGCCCCGGCCTCCAGGTCGGCGTACACGGCGGAGCGCAGGATCGGGTGGGCGAATGCCAGCGGACGCGCCGGCCCGAGGATCTCCGCGGCGGTGAGCGCCGCCGCGGCCGTCTCGCCGCGTGCGGCCGGCAGCTCCGCGAGCGCGCACGCGCGCCGCAGCGGCACCCCGTCGCCGAGGACCGCGACGGCCCGCGCCAGCGCGGCCGCGTCGTCGCCGAGACGTGCGAGCCGGAGCAGGACCGCACGCGCGACCGTGGCCGGCGCCAGCTCACCGACGAGTGGAACAGCCGCGGCCTCGGGCGCGACGGCCTCGCGGGCGAGCTCCCGCAGCAGCTCGCGGACCAGGAACGGATTGCCGCCGGTCGCGCTGTGGCAGGCGGCGGCGAACGCCGGGTCGGGCGCGGCTCCCAGCTCGGACTCGACGAGCGCGCCGACCCCCGCATGGCTGAGCGGCGCCGGGCGCACGAGCACGGCCAGCGGGTCCGTGGCCAGGACGTCGACGGCGGCCCCGCCCTCGCCCGCACGCGCGGCCGCCACCACCAGGACCGGGAGGCCGTCGAGCCGCGGCAGGAGGAATTGCAGGAACTCGAGCGAGCTGCGGTCGGCCCAGTGCGCGTCGTCGATGGCGAGTGCCAGGGGCGCGTCGCGCGCGAGCCGCGCGGTGAGCGAGTAGAGCGCCTGGTAGCGGGCCACGGGCGTCTCCGGCTCGGCCGCGTCCACGCCGGGGATCGCGGCGCCCACGTGCGGCTCGAAGAGCTGGCGCACCACGCCGAACGGGAACTCGCGGTCGAGCTCCGACGCGCGCGCGCCGAGCACCTCCATGCCGCGCTCGGCCGCCGCCCCGCGGACCGCCTCCACGAGGCGTGTCTTGCCGATGCCGGGCGGACCCTCGACCAGCACGAAGCACCCGTCGCCGCCGCACGCGCGGTCGATCGTGCGGGCGAGGCTGCCCACCTCGCCGTCGCGTTCCAGCAATGGCGCGGCGCGTGCGTTCTCCATGTCCGTGATGTGCCCGGGCCGCCCGGATGGCGTCCTGATCGGGAAAAGTTCAGGGTCCGGGATCAGGGCGCTCCCCCGTGTCGGCGGCGTCCGGCCGGGAACCGTAGAGGCGTGAGCGCAAACGCCGAGCCACGGAAGCTGGCGCTGGAGGTCCGCTTCGACGCGCAGCCGATCGAGGGCCGCGTGTACGAGCACGACGGCATGGATCGCCGCTTCTCCGGATGGCTCGGGCTGATGGCCGCGATCGACGCGGCGCGCGCGACTGATCCGACGGACGAGGACAGGGGGGCAGCAGCATGAGGACGATGGCCTGGATTGCGGGAGCGGCGGCGGTCGCGGCGGTGGGCGCGGGAATTGGGACGGCGGGTGCAAGCACCAAGCTCGACAGCTTCTCGGGCTCGTGCGCGTTTCGCGGCAATGCCCTCTTCTCTCCGCCCGCGACCGACCAGCAGCAGCGGCTCGACGTGCACTACGCCGGGCCGGGCACGTGCACGGGCTCGCTCGACGGCCGTCCGGTCTCGAACGCGAAGGTCCACTTCTACGCCCACCTCCAGTCGGACGGCTCGTGCAATCGGGCGAAGACCGTACGGCCCGGGTCGGCGCGCATCGTGTTCGCCGACGGCACCACGATCCGCGCCAGCGAGGAGTTCGACTTCGTCGGCACCGAGGGCACCCTGACATGGCGTGGCCGCCGTTCGGGCCGCGCGTCGGGCCACGGAAGCTTCGTGACTGACCGGACTCCTCCGGACGTGGCGGCGCGGTGCGCCAGCGGCGGCGTACGGAAGGTGCCGCTCGACATCGACATGACCACCGGCCCGCCGCTCGTGAGCAAGCGCCAGGCCACCCGGCGGCTGCAGGTGACGGTCGCGCCGCGCGCGGCGGTGGCCGGGCGGCGCACGAGGTTCGCATTCCGCGTCACGCGCGGCGGCGGAGTCCCTGTGGACGGCACGACGGTGGCGCTCGCCGGCAAGCACGCGCACACCGGACCGCGCGGCCACGCGAGCGTCGTCGCCGCCCTGCCGCGGCGCGGCACGTGGCACGCGACCGCGACCAAGGCGGGCTTCCGCGCCGGCCGAGCCGACGTGGAGGCGCGTCCGGCGCGGCCGCTGAGGCTCGACGGCAACTGCGACTTCGCCGGCACCGTGGCCTTCGACCCGCCGCTCACCAACACCGCCCGGCCCACCGCGCAGCGCGTACGCGGCCGAGGCACGTGCTCGGGCACGCTCGTCGACGCGGCCGGCATCGAGCACGAGCTGGACAGCGCGGCGGCGCGCTACGTGGCCGGCGCCGCGGCTCAGCCGCAGTCGTGCAGCGAGGGCACGTCGACCGGCTCGGGAGCGCTGGTGCTGCGCTGGGGCCGGCTCCAGTTCACGACGGCCGAGAAGCGCGCCGGGGCGGCTCCGCTGCTCACCGCGACTGGGCGGAGCGGCGGCTCCGCGGTGGTCAACGGGAGGGCGACGGACGACCCCACGACGCTGCTCTCGAAGTGCGCCGCCGACGGGATCGCGGTGGCGCACCTGAGCGGGCAGCTGTCCACGACGCCCGACATCTCGGGGTGAAAGGCTGCGGGCCGGCGCTGTCGGCCCGCTTAGCGCTCGGTTTGACTTGACCGCGGGGGCCGTCTGCGGGTAGCGTGGCGGAATCGCCGCCAGCAGCGTCACGCAGATCTTCCAGGACCAGGAGGCCAACGCCCAGACCGGCGACGGCGTGGTGGCGCAGGCCAAGGTGAGCTTCGACGGCAGCGACGCGCTGCTCGGCTTCTCGGGGTCCGCGTGGAGCCAGTCCCCCGGGCCGATCTCACTCCAGGTCTGGATCGACGAGCAGCCGCTGGGCGGCCAGCTGTCGATCTACGCGAACGCGCCCGCGATGCACATGTCGGTCGGGCACATGTGGGTCCACGCCCCGGGCGTCGACGCCGGCGCGCACCAGGTGATGGTGGTGGCCGGCGCGACGACCATCACCGACCAGAACGACCGCGTGAACCTCACCCTCCTGCAGCTCGGCGACGGGCTCGCGCTGAGGGCGACCGCCGACGAGCCGTGCCCCGCCGGCAGCGGCCAGACGCTGCTCACCGAGCGCTTCGGCATCGAGGGCGGCCCGTTCCTGATCGCCGGCTCCGGCTCCGGCTGGGTCACCTCGGCGAACGGACTGGTCCAGACCACCATGCTCCTCGACAGCGGCGACGGGCTGATGGGCGAGGTGTACGCGAACAACGCGAACCAGCACCTGGCCACGGTGCCCGTCGCCACCTACTACCCCAACCAGTCGGGCGACCGCGGTGAGTACGAGCTGCAGCTGCGCGCCCAGCCGGCCACCTCGACCGACCAGGGCGACATCGCCCACCTGACCGCGATCGAGTGGGTCGACCCGGGCGCCGCACCCACGCTGCTCACCCTGAACCCGTACCTGATGGACACCGTCGCGAACTCGCAGGACGGCGGCGAGTTCATCGCCCAGACGAGGTTCCAGTCGAGCGGCGGCCCGCTGCTGTTCTCGACGAGCTTCTCGGCGTGGTCATACAGCCCGAACTCGCAGATGGGGGCCTCGATCGAGATCGACAACAAGCCGATCGGCTACGCCGGGCTGTTCGCCAACCCCGCCTCGACGCACCTCGCGGTCCCCACCAACGACTTCGTGGTCACCGGGATCCCCGCGGGGCAGCACGTGTTCGGGCTCCAGTCGGGCGCGGCCACCTACACGGACGTGAACGATCGTGTGAGCGTGGTGGCGATGGAGTTCCCGCCCGGCGCCGTCGAGTAGTCCTGACCGAGCGGCGCTGCTTGCGCGGGCCTGGGATGGGGGACCTCGGTGACCGACGTCACGTTCGCATACCAGTGGTATGTGGAATGTTGACAGCATGGACGTCGAGACGAGCACCGTCGAGGCCAACGGCCTCGAGTTCGCGTACCTGACCGCCGGCCAGGGCACGCCGCTGCTGCTCCTCCACGGCTTCCCCGACAACGCCTGGACCTGGGAGCACCAGTTCGAGCCGCTCGTGCGCGCCGGCTACCGCGTGATCGCACCCTTCCAGCGCGGCTACGCGCCGACGGAGGTGCCCGCCGGCGGGCGCTACGACTTCACCACGCTCGGGCGCGACGCGATCGCCCTGGCCGAGGCGCTTGGCGACGGCGCGCCGTGCTTCGCGGTGGGGCACGACATCGGTGCGCTGCAGCTCCAGGCCGCGGTGGCCGAGGCGCCGGAGGCCTTCAGACGACCGGTGTTCGTGGCGGTCAACCACTCCGCGACCGCCGGCGGCGTGGGGCTCGTCCCGCGCCTCGCGCACCGCTCGTTCCACATCTGGCTGCTCGCCCACGATGCCATCAACGAGCTCGTGGCGGCGAACGACGACATGGCGCTCATCGACTACCTGTGGGACCTGTGGAGCCCGCCGGACGTCGACCACGCCGAGCAGCTCGCGCGGGTCAAGGACACGCTGTCGAGCGAGGGCAGCCTGAAGGCGGCGGTGTCGGTCTACCCGAACTTCGTGCCGGGTGAGACCACGGGGATCACCGAGGCCATGACGAGGCCGATCGAGTTGCCCGCGATGCTCGTGTACGGCTCCGACGACGTCCTCCCGCCGGCGCTCACCGAGGGCGAGGAGGCCTTCCACCCCGGCGGCCTGCGGCGCGAGGTGGTGGAGGGCGCGGTCCACTGGCCCCACCGCGAGCGCCCCGAGGCCTTCAACCGGGCCCTGCTCGAGTGGCTGCCCGCGTCCGGCACCTGAACTGCGGGACCCTGCGGCCGCCGGGCGGCCGGATGGTGTGCCACTGCCTGCTGGCGGAGACCGAACGCGGCCTCGCGCTGATCGACAGCGGCTTCGGGCTGGGCGACGTCGCCGATCCACCGCGGAGCGCGTACCTGCGCCTGCTCACGCGCCCTCGGCTGGATCCCGCGGAGACCGCTGCGCACCAGGTGGCCGCCCTCGGCTACGCGCGGGCCGACGTGACCGACGTCGTGCTCACCCATCTGGACCTCGACCACGCGGGCGGGCTGCGCGACTTCCCGGCGGCGCGGGTGCACGTGCTCGAGGCCGAGCTGCGGGCTGCCACGCGGCCCGCCACGTGGCTTGAGCGCTTCCGCTACGTGGCACGGCAGTGGGCACACGGGCCCGAGTGGGTGACCTACGACTCGAGTGGCGGCGACCGCTGGCTCGGGCTCGACGGTGCGCGCGAGCTGCGCGAGGTCCCGGGCATCGCGCTCGTGCCCCTGGCGGGGCACAGCCGCGGCCACGCGGGGGTGGCGGTGGAGACCGAGACCGGCTGGCTGCTGCACGCCGGTGACGCCTACTTCGCGCGCGGCGAGGTCGACCCGAGCGCGCCTCGCCCGGCGCGCGGAGTGGAGGCGTTCCAGCATGGCTTCCAGGCGGACGGCGCGGCGCGCCGAGACAACCGCAGGCGACTGCGCGAGCTGGCGGCGAGCGACGGCGACCGGGTCGCGATGACCTGCTCCCACGACCCGGTCGAACTTAAGCGTTTGCAGAGACGCTACTCACGGTAAGTTACGGCCGATGATCCGCGCCGGGGGGCAGCAAGGCGTCCTCAGGGGGATCCGCTGGATGGGCGTGATCCTGGCGCTCATCTGCGCGACCGCCGCTCCGCCCGCGGCCGCGGCCGCCGAGCCGTGCGTGGCACCGCCGGGCGCCGGCGAGTGGCCGGTCTACGGCCACGACGTGGCCAACACGCGGACCCAGCCGGCCGCCCAGGGAATCGGCGTGGCCGAGGCGCCCCGGCTCGAGCTGGCGTGGGCCTTCTCCACGGACTCGACCGGTGACGGGACGGGCTTCGAGTCGACGCCCGCGGTCGACGGCGGCTGCGCCTTCGTGGGCTCCGCGGCCGGGGTCGTGTACGCGCTCGACACCGCCTCGGGCCGTGTCGTCTGGCGGCGCAGGCTCGACGTCGCCAAGCCGGGCTACGGCGGCGCGCTGGTCGGCGCGCCGGTGGTCTCCGGGGGGTCGGTGATCCTGCTCGTGAACGACGACGGCGCGCCGTACGCGGTCGCGCTCGACCGCTCCACCGGCGCGATCAGGTGGAGGAGCCCGCAGTTCGTGACCAGGCCGGCAGGCGTGATCCAGGGCTACTACACCAACGCCAGCCCGATCGTGGCGAACGGGCTCGTGGTGGCCGGCTACTCCGCGCCCGAGGGCGACCCGCACGGCGTCGGCGGCTTCGCACTCATCGACGCTCGCAGCGGGGCGATCGTCAAGGTTACGCCCACGATCCCGCCGGTCGATGAGGCGCGCGGCTACGCCGGGGGCGGGATGTGGAGCACACCGGCGTACGACCCGGAGACCAAGTACGCGTACTGGGGCAGCGGCAACCCGTCGAGCAAGCAGCTCGAGCACCCGAACACCAACGCGATACTCAAGATCGACCTCGACCGCGCGCGCCCGACGTTCGGCCGGATCATCGCGGCCTACAAGGGCAACGTCGACCAGTACTCGCGCGAGCTCCAGGAGGTCAGCCAGACGCCCGCCTGCGCGGCGACCGACGACCCGAGCGTGCCGTACCCGCTCGACGACCCGGCGTGCGGCCAGCTCGACCTCGACTTCGGCTCCTCCGCCAACCTGTTCACCACGTCGTCAGGCGCGAAGGTCGTAGGCGACCTGCAGAAGTCGGGCGTCTACCACGTGGTCAGGGCGGGCGACATGTCGCCGGTCTGGACGGCACTCGTCGGCCTGTCGTGCCAGGCGTGCAACGCGGCGTCGACGGCGTTCGCCGGCGGCTCGGTGCTCGGCGTCGCCACGCCGGGCGGCACGATGTTCTCGATCGCGCGCGACGACGGGGCGCTCAGCTGGACCGCGCCGGTCGGGGGCGGCGTGCACTACCACCCGACGAGCGTGGCCGACGGCGTGGCCTGGACGATCGACAACGCGGGCGCGCTGGTCGGCTTCGACGCACGCGGCGGGCGCCCGCTGGTGCACCGGCTCCTGGCCCCGGACGCCGGTACGACCGTCTTCACCGGCGGCAGCGGCGGCGTGGCGCTGGCCGAGCGCACGCTGTTCGCGGCGACCGGCTCGAACGGCCTCGGGGTGGCGCCCGCCACCGGCTGGGTCTTCGCGTACCGGCCCGCCGGCTGAGCGGCGACGTAACCGGCACATAACGGCTTGTGTGTCGACCGGCACATAGCGCTCGCACGCGCGCGAGGAAGCTGTGCGGGAGGGTATGGGGCGCTTGACAGCGAGCGGGCGGGGGTAACGGGTTCTCGTGACGCGTGGACGCGGCCCGGCCTCGGTTGTCGCGAGTCCC
>JBJMLK010000118.1:0-18835 GCA_045805345.1 Thermoleophilaceae bacterium
AGCGGCGACTGGAGCCAGGCCGCCTTCGTCAACCCCGCCTCACGGCGCAGCCGGTGGAAGGTGCCGGACGCGAAGCACTACCTGGTGTGGGTGGCCGACGCCGCCGGCGGGCGCGTGCGCGTCAACGAGATCCAACTGTTCCCAGGCTGAGCAGCTCGCGCCGGACGGCGCGTCCCGCCTCCGTGCCCGACGAGAAGGCGGCCTCGTGCGAGGCGATCAGGTCGACGCCCGGCCGCTTCGAGTGGAAGTACGAGCCGCAGAACTTGACCCGTCGCCCTGGCAGGCGTCGTACACGTCCTCCTGCATCTCGCGGACGTCGACCGTCACGGTGGGGCGGGCATAGCAGGGCGCGAGCGCGCGCGCTCAACATACCCCTAGTATGTGACAGATTTTGCGAATGATGGCGCAACACTCGCCCGAGAGTACGAGCTACGGAGACCGGGCGGGCGTCAGGCCTGCTCAGGTCGCGGTGTGGGAGCTTCCCACCTTCGCGCTCTCGTACGGGCAGCGACCCCACTCGCTCCTCTTCAGGACGAGGATCGCCGCGTTCGCCGGAACCGGCCACTACTGCCCGGGCCCGGAAGCGGACATCTAGGGCCGGCAGGAGCCAGCCGATGCTCTCTGGGCTCAGCCGGTACGCCATCAGGCGCCCCATCCCGGTCATCGCCGTGTGGTGGACCGCGGTCGGGATCCTCGGGTTCATCGGCTTCGGCGTGGGCGACCGCCTCCACCGCACGAGCCTCTCGATCGCGGGCACCGGCGCCTACAAGGCGGACAAGCTCGTGGACCGCGAGTTCGGGCCGCGCAACCCGGTGGCGGTCATGGTTCAGGGCCCGCCGCAGCAGCTCGAGCGCGAGGGCCCCCGGCTGACGCGCAAGCTCGAGGCGATCCCGAAGGTGAAGGCCTTTGGCCCGTGGAGCGGGGCACGCGGGCGCGACCTCCACCCGCGTCCGGACCGCGCGCTGCTGCTCCTGAACGTCAACCGGCCCCTCGAGGAGGCGAGCAAGGACTCGGTCCCCGCGATCCGCAAGGTCATGCGGACGCAGACGCCGGCGGGCCTGCGCACGCACATGGTGGGCTTCATCGACGCCGCCAACGCGATCAACACGCAGACGATCGACGCGATCGAGCGCGCCGAGATCATCGCGGCGCCGATCCTCATGGTGGTCCTGCTGATCGTGCTCGGCAGCCCGATCGCGGCGTCGATCCCGCTGGCGCTCGGCGGCGGCATCGTGTTCGCCGGCACCGGGGTCCTCGACCTGATCAACCGCGTGGTGCCGATCGACGCGGTCTCGCTGAACCTCGTGAGCATGATGGGGCTCGCGCTCGGCGTGGACTACGCGCTGCTGACGGTCGCGCGCTTCCGCCGCGAGCAGCAGTCGGGACTGGAGCCGGCGGAGGCGCTGACGGTCGCGCTGGCCACGGCGGGCCGCACCGTGCGCTTCGCGGGACTCGTGCTGGCGCTCGCGATGATCGCCGGCCTGTTCCTCGCGCCCGGCTCGCTGCTCCTGTCGGCGTCGGCCGGCGTGATCGTGGCCGTGCTGCTGAGCCTGCTCGCGTCGTTCACGATCCTGCCCGCCGCCGTGATGTTCTGGAACCCGTGGCTCGACAAGTGGCGCGTGTTCGGCGGCGCGGCGTCGAGCGAGCGCTGGGGGCAGCGAGCGTTCGGGCTGATCCGGCGGCCGGGGATCGCCGCGCTCCTGGTCGGCGGGCTGCTGCTGGCGCTCGCGTCGCCGGTGCTCGCGATCGACACCGGCCCGCCCGACCTGCGCGGGCTGAAGGCCGGCAGCCCCGAGACCAGGGACTTCAAGGCAGTGCGCCACGCGCTGGGCGGCGGCTGGACGGCCCCGTTCCAGATCACCGTGGCCGCGCGGACGGGCACGATCACCGAGCACAAGCGGCTGCGCGTGCTCTCGCGGTACGAGCGTGCGCTGCGCGGGGAGAAGCTCGTGCTCGCCTCGTTCGGCCCGAGCCAGATCGCCAGCCGGACCGCGGGGCTTCGCAGCGTGCCGGCGCAGCTGAACGGCGCGAACCGGCAGTTCAAGCAGGGCGTGAAGGGGCTCGCGCGGCTGGAGCAGGGGCTCGGCCAGGCGGGCAGCGGCGCCGACCAGCTCGTGGCGGGGATGCGCGAGGCGGCGAACGCGTCCGAGCAGGTGGCGCGCGGCGGCGCTCAGGGCGCCGAGGGGGCGGCGGCGCTCCGCTTCGGCGCGAACCGCGCCGTGGACGGGGCGCGCCAGCTGGCCGACGGCCTGCTGACGGCGATCCAGGGCACGCGGATCCTGCGCGAAGGGGCGACGGCGGCCACCGACGGGTCGCTCCAGCTCGCCGACGGGCTCGACCAGGCGGCGGAGGGCGTGAGCTCGGGACTCCCGCAGGTGCACGCGCTCGCCAGGGGGCTCGACGCCGGCGGCGACCGGCTCCAGCAGCTGCGCGAGCCGGTCCAGATCGCGACGGCCAACCTTCACGACGCCATCGACGCCCTCGATGCGATGACGGTCGGCAAGGCCGACCCGCAATGGCAGAACGCGTACCGCGCGGCGAACAGGGCGCTGGGGGCGGTCACCGGCCGCAACCCGCAGACCGGCCAGCAGGTGCGGCCCGGCTACGACGGCCTCGATGCCGCCCTCGACGGCGCGAGCCAGCAGGCCCACCTCGCGGCCGACGGCGCCCGCTCGATCGCCTCGCGGCTCAGCGACCTGCTCGACGGCCTCAAGCAGCTGCGCAGCGGCGCGGTGCGGCTCGCCGACGGCACCGACGCGCTGCACGACGGGCTCGACCGCCTCGCAGGCGGGCAGGGGCAGCTGCAGCGCGGCGCGACGGCGCTGGCGGGCGGGATCTCGGCGCTGCGCGACGGGAGCAGCCGGCTCGCCGACGGTCTGCTGCGGCTGGCGGACGGCGGCCAGCAGCTCGCCTCCGGGCTCGGCGAGGGTGCGGCGCAGGGCGGCGACCTGACGGCCGGCCTCGACCAGCTCAAGACGGGCTCGCACCGCGCCACCGCGAGGACCAAGCGGCTGGGCGGCCGCTTCCAGCGCACGCGCCGGCTGGCGCCGCTGTTCGGGTCGGGCTACACGGTGCTGGGGGCGCTCGACACGGCCACGCCGATCCAGAAGCAGGCGGCGAGCTTCGTGGTCAACCTCGACCGCGGCGGCAACGCGGCGCAGCTCACCGTGGTGAAGCGCGGCAACCCCACGCGCTCGCACGACCCGCTGCGCGCGCGTCTCGAGCGCGACGCCAAGCGAATCGGGCGCGAGACGGCGACACAGGTGCGCGTCGGCGGGCCGGCCGCCACCCTCGAGGATTTCGACTACAAGCTGCGCCACGCCTACATCCCGTACATCCTCACGCTGAGCCTCGTCAGCTACCTGGTGCTGATCCCGATCCTGCGCTCACTCGTGCTGCCCGCGATCGCCGTGGGGCTGAACCTGCTGACGGTCGGCGCGGCCTATGGGGTGCTCGTCCTCAGCTTCACCGGGTCGGCTCCGCTGGGCGGCCCCGGCTACATCGACGACCTGATGGTCGCCGCCGTCTTCAACATCGTCTTCGCGCTGTCGATCGACTACGAGCTGTTCCTGCTGGCGCGCGTGCGGGAGGGGTACGACCGCTTCGGCACGACCGACGGCGCGATCGCCTACGCGCTCGAGCACACGGCGGGCGTGATCACCGGCGCCGCGGCGATCATGTGCGCGGTCTTCTTCGCGTTCGCCCTGAGCCCGGTGATCGCGATGCGCCAGCTGGGGCTCGGGCTCACCGTGGCGGTGCTGCTCGACGCCACCGTCGTCAGGCTCATCCTCCTGCCGGCCTGCCTGCGGCTTGCGGGTCACCGCAACTGGTGGCTGCCGGGGCCGCTCGACCGCGTGCTGCCGCGCATCGACTGGCGGGCCGAGTCCGAGCCGACGCCGCGCCCGGAGCAGGGCCCCGCCGCCTGAGCGCCGTTTGGGCCGCGGGCACCGCGGCGGCTACGGTCCGCCCGCCATGCGCGCCGTGGTCATCAGAGAGCAGGGCGAGCCCGACGTCCTCGAGGTCCGCGACTGGCCGGAGCCGGAGCTGGGCCCCGGCCAGGTGACCGTCGACGTGGCCGCGGCCGGGGTGAACTTCGCCGACGTGATGGCGCGCATCGGGCTCTACCCGGACGCGCCCGAGCCGCCGTGCGTGGTCGGCTACGAGGTGGCCGGGACGATCGCGGAGGTCGGGCCCGGCGTCGAGGGCGTCGAGGTGGGCCAGCGGGTGTTCTCCGGCACGCGCTTCGGCGGCTACGCCGAGCGGGTCGTGATCCCGGCGAGCCACGCCGTGCCGCTTCCCGACGGCATGACCTTCGAGCAGGCGACCGCGATCCCGGTGAACTACGCCACCGCCTGGGCCGGACTCATTCGCTACGGGGCGCTGTGGCCGGGCGAGCGCGTGCTGATCCACGCCGCCGCCGGGGGCGTCGGCATCGCAGCCACGCACATCGCCCGCGAGCACGGCGCCGAGGTGTGGGGCACCGCGTCGGCCGAGAAGCACGACGCCATCCGCGGCTTCGGCGTCGAGCACGCGATCGACTACCGGCAGGAGGGCTGGGACGAGGGCCTGCCCGGCTTCGACGTCGTCCTCGACGGCGTCGGCGGCAGCAACTTCAAGAAGAGCTACGACCTGCTGCGCCCAGGCGGCCGGCTGGTGGCGATCGGGTCCGCCGGCGTGGTGTCGGGCGACGTGAAGATGCCGCGCTTCCGGATCATGGACCAGATGTTCGAGTCCAAGTCGGTGATCGGGGTGAACGTGCTGCGGCTGTGGGACAACTGGGACTCACAGGAGATGCCATGGGTCGAGCCGCTGAGCGAGCTCCTCCATCGTGGCCAGCTGCAGCCGGTCGTGGCCGCGACCGTGCCGTTCGACGACGCCCCCGAGGCGCACCGCATGCTGATGGAGCGGCGCAACGTGGGGAAGGTCGTGCTGGTCCCGTAGCCGTTCTCCGCCGGCCGTGCCGTTGGCGCGTTCGCAAACAGCGGCAATAGAGGGCGGGTTTCGGCGTCGAGTGTTCACTTAGGCCGCCTATAACCGGCTTAAGTGAACACTCACGGCCGAGCCCACCTTCCTAAGCCGCTGTTTGCGACGGCGCAACCGCGCCGCCGGTCGAGCAGCAAGAAGCGGGCGGCCACCGCGGGGTGGCGGCCGCCCGCTCGGCCGGCGGAGCTACCCGCTGATCCCGCCGGGGCCGCCCTGGATGATCGCCTGGAACATCGCGCTGCTCACGCCGTCCGCCGGAGTGGTCGCCGGAGTGGTCGGGGTGAGCGACCCGTTGGCCACGCAGTTGGTGAAGCCGGCCGGGTTCTTGGTCGTCCACATCTGCGTGGTGCCCTCCGACTTGCCGCCGGTGTTGCCCGTGATGTCGAACAGCGGGAAGCGCAGCACGAACGGTGTGTTCAGCCGGAAGCCGAGCACCGGCCGGGCGTTCTTCTTGCCCGCGTCGAGGAAGACCAGCGAGCCGTCGCCGGCGAGCTGGCCGACGTCGCACGCGAGCGGTCCCGCGCCCGCGACGGAGATCGCCACGCGGCCGTCGTAGTTCGCGCCGTCGAGCTTGCCCGAGCACGTGCTGTCGTCCCACGGGGACAGGTCGGTCTGGCCCTCGATCGAGAACACGTCCGCCGTGCCGCCGTCGGTCACCGTGTAGGTCACGTCCTGCGGGACCGCGTTGATTGCCGGGCTGAAGTGCACCGTCGCCTTGAGCTTGCAGCTCCCGTCAAACGTCGTGGCGCTTGCCGACGCCACCGACCCGAAGAGCATGAGCGCGACGCACGCGGCTGTCGCGACTAGGACCGTCTTCACCGAACTACCTCCTGTCCGAGTACCCCGGCGGCGCGCAGGGCCCCCCACAAAACCGCCTCGAGTCCATAACATTACTCCGAGTAACTACCCGGCCCGCCGGGTTTGCTAACTCGAAGTTGAGCGCGCTACGGTCGCTCCCGTGTCAGCCCTGCCGGCAGCTGACGGCGTCGTGAGGTCGGTGCTCGGATCCGACGGAGCGACCGACGCCGTGGTCCGCCTCACCGCGCTCCAGCACGGTGGCGCTGTCGCCACGGGCGAGGGGAACGACGACGCGCTGTCCGAGCTCGGCAGCGCGGCCGGAATCGTGGACAAGGTCGCGCGCCACGCGTACCGGATCACCGACGAGGACGTGGAGGCCGCGAGGGCGGGAGGCTGGACCGACCACCAGCTGTTCGACGTCGTGGTGGCCGCCGCAGTGGGCGCCGGCGTGACGCGGCGTACGCTCGGCCGCGCCGCGGTGGACCGCTGGGAGCGCGCGCGGTGAGGCTGAAGCCGCCGGAGTCCGATCACCCGCTCAAGGAGCGGACGATCCACAGGATCATCAAGCGCGCGACGGGCGAGCCGCCGCCCGACGTGGTGCTGACGCTGCACCACCGGCCGGGGTTCTTCGGCGCGGCGTTCTCGCGCTGGGTCGAGACCGCGCTCCGCGGGCCGTCCGAATGGACGCAGGGCGAGCGCGAGCTGATGGCGGCGCTCGTCTCGGCGCGCAACCAGTGCGTCTTCTGAACCAATGCCCACGGCGCGGTCGCGTCGTCGCTGATCGGTGAGGAGCTGGTCCGGGCCGCGCTCGACCCCGACGGCTTCGCGAGCGCGCCGCTGGACGAGCCGCTGCGCGCGACGCTCGAGTTCCTCGAGAAGCTCACCCTCGAGCCGGCCGCCGTCGACGAGTCGGATGTGGCCGCGGTGGTCGAGGCGGGGGTGACGCCCGCGGCGCTGCGCGACGCGATCGACGTGGCGGGGGCGTTCAACACGATCGACCGCATCGCCGACGCGCTCGACTTCGCTCCGCAGAACGAGCGCTCCCTGGCCGCGAGCACGCAGCAGCTCACGACGCGCGGCTACGCCTAGATCTCCCGACGCCGGTAGGCCGCGCGTTGCGGTGGCGCGCGCCGCCCGGTAGTCACCCGGGCATGGAGTACCGCAACCGGGCGGCGTTCTGGGGCGGCGTGGCGGCGGTCACCGCCGGCGTGGTCCTGCACCTGCCGATGTTCATAGGCGCGAAGGACATGGACTACCGGCTGGTGGGGATGAGCTTCGACGCTCCGATGGTCGTCGGGATGGTCCTCATCCTCGCCGGCCTCGCCGCCACCGCGTACGGGCTGTTCGCGCCGGCGCCGCGGGCGACGGGCCTCGAGCGCGCGTCGCGGGTGCGCGTGCGCGCCCTCGACGAGGCGCCGATCAAGCCCGCCCACGTCGCGCTCCTGGCGGTGCTCGCGGCCGCGGTCACGATCGACGTGATGAAGCCGGTCACGCTCGGCTTCGTGGTGCCGGGCATGGCGAAGGAGTACGGGCTCAAGTCGCCTGTCAACCCCGGCGGCTCGGTTCCGGTGGCGCTGCTGCCGCTCGCCGGGATCTCCGGCACGGTGGTCGGGTCGTTCCTCTGGGGCGACCTCAGCGACCGCGTTGGCCGCCGGGCGTCGATCCTGTTCGCGGGCGTGCTGTTCGTCGGCACCGCGATCTGCGGTGCGATGCCGGGCTTCGAGTGGAACCTCGTGATGTGCTTCGTGATGGGCATCGGGGTCGGCGGGATGCTCCCGATCACCTTCGCCCTGATCGCCGAGACCGTGCCCGCTCGGCACCGCGGCTGGCTGATGGTGCTGATCGGAGGCGACGTCGCCGGCGGCTACATCCTCGTGAGCTGGCTGTCGTCGGCCTTGACGCCCGAGTTCGGATGGCGGATCCTGTGGCTGCTCGGCCTGCCGACCGGGCTCCTGCTGCTGCTCCTGAACCGCTGGATCCCGGAGTCGCCGCGCTTCCTGATCGCGCGCGGCCGCGACGACGAGGCGCGTGCCGTGATGGCGCGCTACGGCGCAGTGGCGGTGGGGGACGGGCCGTCGGAGCTGACCGCGGCCGAGGGATCGGTGAGCGGTCGCTGGCGCGAGCTGGTCACGGGCCGGCTGCGCGGGAGCGCGCTGGCCGTGACCCTGTTCGGGATCGGCGTCGGGCTCGTGACCTTCGGCTTCCAGCTCTGGATCCCGTCGAACCTGCAGAAGCTCGGCTTCGCCGAGGTCACGTCGGACCGCATCCTGCGCGACTCGGCCCTGATCGGCTTCCCCGTCACGATCCTGATCGCGCTGCTCTATGGCTTCTGGTCGAGCCGCAAGACGATGGTGTTGCTGGGCCTGGGCACGGCCGTCGCGCTGCTGGGCTTCGTGGTGGCCGGCGACGAGGTCGCGCACAGCAGGGCGCTGCTCTACGCGCTGCTCGTGGTGCCGATCGCCGGGATCAGCTCCGTGCTGGCCGCGGTGACCGCCTACAGCTCCGAGGTCTTCCCGACCAAGCTCCGCGCTCGCGGCACGGGGCTCGCGGCCGGTGCCAGCAAGTTCGGCGGCGTGCTCGTGATCGCCCTCGTCGCGGCAGCGGTCGCCCCGCCGTCGATCGCCTACACGGCGCTGATCGGAGCCGTGCCGATGGCGATCGCCGGGCTCGCGGTGGCGGTCTTCGGACACGAGACGGCGAGGCGTCGGCTCGAGGAGATTTCAGCGGAAGAGCTGGCCGCTCCGGGAGCTGCGTAGGCGGTTCGCGCTGAGCACCCCCGGGACAGGGGGCGGATAACCCCGAGTCGGGGGATGGGAGGCCTCCCCGCGTTGTGGCAACGTGCCGCACCCTTCGGCGTCGTTTGTTCCGACGGCCGGGGGTCGTGAGGGGGAAAAGCGAGGGGGCTGTGGTGCCTGGGAGCGGGCAGGTACCTGAGGTTGTGCGAACGCGGACCGGGCCGGCGACGGACGGCGAGCCGCGCCTGCGCGCGGACGCGGCCACGAATGCCGAACCCCCGCCGCGCGCGCCCGACCGCCGCCGCGAGCCGCGCCGGCAGCGAGCGTTCCTCACCCCCTTCGACGGCCTGCTCCGCGACATCCGCGCCGCGCACGGCGCCGACCTCTACTGCCTCTACCCCCGTATCGAGCAGGCGCTGGAGGCCGGGCAGGTGAGCGTGGGCGGGCGCTCCGCGATCAGCCTGATCGCAAACGACTACCTCGGACTCGGCTCGGATCCGCGCGTGCACGACGCGGCACGCGACGCGATCACCGAGCTCGGGTCGAGCCGCTGCGCGTCACCGCTCGTCGGCGGCTACACCACCGTCCACCGCACGCTCGAGGAGCAGCTCGCCTCGTTCCTCGATCAGGAGTCGGCCGCGGTCTTCGCCTCCGGCTACCAGGCCAACCTCGGCGTGATCTCTGCCCTGATGGACCAGGGCGACCTGATCGTCAGCGATCTCCTCAACCACGCCTCGATCGTCGACGGCGCACGGCTGTCGGGCGCCGAGCTGCGCTTCTTCCAGCACAACGATCCGAGCCACCTGGAGCGGATCCTCGACTCGGTCGGCACCGGACGGCGCACGCTCGTGATCGTCGAGGGCATCTACAGCGCGGACGGCGACGTCGCGCCGCTGCCGGAGATCTGCGACGTCGCCCACGCGCAGCACGCGCTCGTGATGGTCGACGAGGCGCACTCGCTCGGCGTCCTCGGCGACGAGGGCCGCGGCGCCGCCGCGAGCTACGACCTGCTCGGCGAGGTCGACCTCGTCGCGGGGACGATGAGCAAGTCGCTGGGCAGCGTCGGCGGCTTCGTGGCGGGCGGGGCCGCGCTCACCGACGTGATCCGCCACAACGCGCGGTCGCTGATCTTCTCCGCGGCCCTGCCGCCGGCCAACGCGGCCGCTGCGCTCACCGCCCTCACGATCATGCGCAGCGAGTGCAGCCGCCGTCGCCGGCTCTGGGAGAACACCAGCACGCTGCTCGGCGGCCTCCAGGCGCGCGGCCTCGACACGATGGGCTCCACCACGCCCGTCGTGCCAGTGCTCGTGGGCGAACCGAACACGACCCTCGCGCTCACCTCCTCCCTGATGGACTCGGGAGTCCTCGTCTGCCCTGGCGTGCCTCCGATGGTGCAGTCGCATCGCAGCCGCATCCGCATGCACGTGACCGCGGCGCACGACGCCGCCGGGATCGCCCGCGCACTCGACGCGATCGAGGCGGCCACCGCGACGCTCGGGATGCTCGACGACCACGCCGGGGAGGCGGCGCCGGGGTGACCCCTACCCGCGCGGGAAGATCGCGTCCAGCTCCCGCAGATCGTCCTCGCCCGGCGACCAGCGCGCCGCCTTCGCGTTGCGGCGCACCTGCTCGGGCTTCGTCGCGCCGGCGATGACCGACGACACCGCCGGCTGGGCGATGGTTGGGGAGCGATTCTGCCGCGAGCTAAGCCGTTGCCTATCCGCTCTCCTCGCGCCAGAGTTCCACTATGTCATCCCGCCACATCTGCCGTCCGGTCCCGCGGACTGTTCGGCCAGCACGGATCTTCCCGCTGAGTTCGGCTAGCTCCGCCGCGTCGTCCGGCTCCCAGCCGTGCTGCACCGCCCAAGCGCGGATTTGATTCGGATCGTAGTCCTCGCCTGCTCCCGTGAGGAGCTTGAACAAGCCGATCGCCGAGTCCTTGTCGGAAGGGTGCCCGAGGCCCGTCGAAAGATTCACCCGATCCGTGAGCGAAGTAAGACCTGCGACGACAACAGGATTCAGAACGGTCTGCTCTGGCCCGCCGGCTTCCCCAGTCCGAAGATCCGTCGGATTCCAGTTTGCCGTCCACTCCGTGATGCCATCGGAAGTCCATGGAATTGCGCAGATCGCGGCTGCACTAAGGCCGTCGATCTTCCTCAGCTGTTTGTCATCGACCCATACCGCAAGCACGGGAACGCCATCGAGATCAAATGGCAAGGTTCGATCCGTGTAAGCGACGAGGACGACGCCGTTCGCGGAGAGCTCCCGATTCTTCTGGAGCCTGGTGGCGTTTTGCTCACCAAGCACTCGGCCTAGATTCGCGATGTTGGGCACCCCCGGAACAACTACGGCGGCGCGTGGGCAGTCGTGCTCTTGCGAGAACGCGAACAGCCAACGAAATCCCCGCTTGACGGCATCGTCGTCAACACCGTGAGCGTCAATGAACACCCGCTCCGCGTTTTCCGCTCGGCCCTGCACTACTTTGAGAGTTTAGGTCCGAACCGTGGGCACCGCACGCTGCGTTGACCGTCTCTACTGAGGACGTACTGCGATCGATCTTTCGCCTAAAGGGCCGCATACCTATGACCTTGGCTCACTGACGCCGGGTCAGTTCGAAGAGCTGTGCTTCCTCCTCGCGAAGGCGGTAGAACCGCGCACGCTGCCTGTCCGGAACAAAGACCAAGGGCTTGATGCGCGATTGCCATCCTCCGACGGCCGGACGACAACCCGCGGCTGGCAGGCGAAGCGGCATACCTCGGGCATTGACTTCGCCGATTGCCAGGACTCGGTGCGGAGCGCTCGCGCCTTCTGGGCTCCACCACGGATCACGTTCTGCTTCGAGCATGACTTGTCTGCAACTGAGCAGAAGAACTTCCGCACGAAGCTAGTCGAGGAGTTCCCGGGGATCACGATCGATCATTGGCCCGGTTCTGAGATTCAACGACTCATGCGAGACACCGAAGGCGGCCGACTGGCGGCCCGCCACTTTTTCCGAGATCCGGAGGCGGAGACAGCCGCACTCAAGCGTGTCGCCGCATTGGGAGGCGAGCTCACAGAGCCATCACAGGCGGTCGGACGCCTGGCCGTCATCGGCGAATTCCTCGCGCAAGACGCGCATTTCCGATACACGCTCCACCTGTCCGAACAGGGCGGAGAACCAGGAGAGCCGTCGCCGAGCGCCTTCCTATCGCTTGATGTTCAAGTTAGTGATAAGAGCCAGGTGCGCGTTGACGTTTCTGAACGGCACGCTGGCGCCCTTGGCGTCTGGGGCCCCCGCGCGAAGTTCGTCTTTACCGACGATGAGGCAGGAAGGCGGGCGCGGGAGGCGGTCGAGCAGGTCGAGCGCGAAGGCGGGGAGGTCCATATCCAAGACGGAATGGCGATCGAGATAGAGCGCATTCCGAATGGCCTGGACGGCCTGATGCCGCGCCGAAGCGCAGGCGCCGTCACGATTACAAGCAGGGAGGTAGTGCCCGAGCCGGTCGAGCCCGTCTTGCCAGTTCGCGTCTCATGTGGAGGGCTTGACCTCGCCATACCGCTCGTGGGGATCGAGCCGCCGAACGGCTTCGATCTTGCAGTTGGCGGTGAGCTCGGTGGCCTGAGCGTCGCTTGGGCGATGAGGGAGGAGGGCGGTCGCGTGGTGGACCGTCTCCTGGACTGGCGTTGGAAGGCAGGCATTGGCAGTGCGTCGGAACAGCTTCTCGCGCTGAGTTTCCTGATCGCGGGCCTGGAGGGCGAGCAGGTCGAGATGCGACCCGTTGGCGAGGATCGGATCGTGATGAGCGGGACGCTCGAGGAGGCTGACGATGAGGGAGTCGAAGGCCTAAGGGCGAGAGAAAGCTTCTTGCGCCACATCGCGGAGCTGGAAGCCTGGACAGGGCAGTCGATTTATCCGCCCGCTGAAATCGACGATGCGGAGGTCGTCGCCGCCGCGAAGGCAGTGGCAAGGATTCGAGTTGCGGAGACCTCGATTGAGTGGACCGCGTCGCCAGTGGAGGCAGATCCGACGAAGCTTCCTGACGACCTGTCAGTTAACTACCGCATCGCGCAGATCCGCCCGTACTGGCTCGAGCTGTTCGGCGAGCAGATTCCCCTCTGGGAGGAGATGGTCTTCCTTGAAGAGGCGAAGCTGGTGGTTGAGGCGACCGAGGTGCAACAAGCGTTGGAGGAGGGGCGGTCCGTAAGCGTGACCCTCGTTCCACCGGCGGAGCCGGGACGCGGGCAGGCACGGATTAGGCCTCCGAGCGAGTCAACATCATTCGAATCGGCACCCTCGAGCAGCGATTAACGTGGTAAGGCCGGCGGCGGGAAGATCGCGTCCAGCTCCCGCAGGTCGTCCTCGCCAGGCGACCAGCCCGCCGCCTTCGCGTTGCGGCGCACCTGCTCGGGCTTCGTCGCGCCAGCGATCACCGACGCCACCGCCGGCTGGGCGATCAGCGCTCCGATGGCCACGTCGATCGGCTCGATGCCGCGCTCGGACGCGTAGCCGTCCAGCGCCTCGAGCCGGTCGAAGGTCGCGTCGTCCGCCACCGACCCGCGGCCGGCCAGGCGGGTTCCCGGCGGCGGGTCCTCGCCGCGGCGGTACTTGCCCGTGAGCAGACCGCTCGCCAGCGGGAAGTACGGAATCACGCCGATGCCGAGCCGCTCCGACTCCGGCACGACGTCGGCCTCGATGTCGCGCTCGAGCAGGCTGTACTCGTTCTGGACCGACGCGAACGCGGTCCAGCCGTTGCGCTCCGCCGCCTCGGCCGCCTCGCGGAGCTGCGTGGTCGAGAAGTTCGAGCAGCCGATCGCGCGCACGAGCCCCTCGTCGACCAGCGCGCTCATGGCCCCGAGCGTGTCCTCGATCGGGACCTTCCGGTCCGGGCGGTGGTACTGGTAGAGGTCGATCACGTCGGTGCGCAGCCGCCGCAGCGACGCCTCCACGGCCTCGCGCACGTGCTCCGGCGCCCCGCCGCGCTCGTAGCCGAACTTGGTGGCGAGCACGACCTCGTCGCGCCGGCCCTCGAGGACCTGTCCGAGCAGCTCCTCGCTCTGCCCGTCGCCGTAGGTGTCGGCGGTGTCGAGGAACGTCACGCGGGCCTCGAGCGCGGCGTTCACCACCGCGCGCGTGCCCTCGAGGTCGACCCGCCGGCCGAAGTTGTTGCAGCCGAGGCCGACGACGCTGACCTCGAGCGCTCCGATGGTCCGGGTGGGAAGCACCAGGCGAGCTTACGACCGAAACGCTCGACCAACCGTCAAGGGGGTCTGACCCCGTCGAGGGTTTTCTGCCTCGGGTGCTCGGCTTTCGCGAACCCTCAGGGGGGTCAGACCCCGTTTAGGGTTCGCGTCTCGCCACTCGACCGCAGGAGCCCCATGGACTTCACCGAGATCCGCTACGACGTCGCCGACCGCGTCCTCACGATCACGCTCGACCGGCCCGACCGGCTGAACGCGTGGACTCCGACCATGCAGCGCGAGCTGATCGCGGCGTTCGACGCCGCCGACGCGGACGACGACGTGCGCGCGATCGTGGTGACCGGCGCCGGCCGCGCCTACTGCGCCGGCGCGGACCTCGAGCGCGGCGGCGAGACCTTCGACTGGCGCGAGCGCGAATCCGAGGGCGAGGTCCCGCGCGACGGCGGCGGCCAGTTCACGCTGCGCGTGTTCCGCTCCACCAAGCCGGTCATCGCCGCGATCAACGGCCCGGCCGTGGGCGTCGGCATGACGATGACGCTGCCGATGGACGTGCGCTTCGCGGCCGCGGACACCAAGATGGGCTTCGTCTTCACCCGCCGCGGCATCGTGCCCGAGGCGTGCTCGAGCTGGTTCCTGCCGCGCGTGGTGGGCATCAGCCGCGCAGTGGAGTGGACCGCCACCGGCCGCGTGTTCCGGTCCGAGGAGGCGCTCGAGGCGGGCCTGGTCCGCAGCCTCCACCCGCCGGACGAGGTCCTGCCCGCGGCGCTTGAGCTGGCCCGTGAGATCGCCGACAACACCGCCCCGGTCTCGGTCGCCCTCGCGCGCCGGATGATGTGGACGATGCTCGGCGCCTCGCACCCGATGGAGGCGCACCGCGCGGACTCGCGCGGGATGTTCGCCCGCGGCCAGTCCGCCGACGCCCGCGAGGGCGTGACCTCGTTCCTCGAGAAGCGCCCGCCGGAGTTCACCGACCGCGTGAGCGACGGCCTGCCCGACGTGATGCCGTGGATCGAGGATCCGGCGTTCAGCTGAGGCCGGTCGCTACCGTCCTCCAGATGGCCGAGGCCTTCTGCAAGGTCAGCCCGGACATCGAGCTCTGCTACGAGACGTTCGGCGACCCGGGCGACCCGACGCTGCTGCTGATCATGGGGCTCGCGACCCAGATGATCGGCTGGTCCGACGACTTCTGCCGCGAGCTCGCCGGTCGCGGCTTCCACGTCGTCCGGTTCGACAATCGCGACATCGGGCGCTCGACCCACCTCAAGGCGAAGCCGCCGAGCATCTGGCAGATCGCGGCTCGCAGCAAGAGCGCCGCGAGCTACACGCTCGAGGACATGGCAGACGACGCCGCCGGCCTGCTGCGCGAGCTCAACCTCGCGCCCGCACACGTGGTCGGCGCCTCGATGGGCGGCATGATCGCCCAGGCGCTGGCCATCCGGCACCCGGAGATGGTCCTCTCGCTCACGTCGATCATGTCGACCACCGGCAATCCGTGGGTCGGCCGCGCCGAGTTGCGCCTCACGCCCCTGCTCCTGGCGCGGCGCCCGAGCGAGCGCGAGGAGGCGATCGACCGGGCCGTGAAGCTGTTCGGCGTGATCGGGTCGAAGGGCTTCGAGCAGGACACCGAGCATCTGCGCGAGGTCGCAGCGCTGAGTCTCGACCGCGGCCGCGGCGACCTGGCCGGCCAGGCCCGCCAGCTCGCGGCGATCCGCGCGTCCGGTGACCGCACCCGCGCGTTGCACCGGCTCAAGGTCCCCACGGTCGTGATCCACGGCACAGTCGATCCCCTCATCAAGCCGTCCGGCGGGCGCGCCACGGCCCGCGCCATCCCCGGCGCGCGGCTCGTGGAGATAGACGGCATGGGCCACGACCTCCCGCGCGGCGCCTGGCCGCGCATCCTCGACGAGATCGAGTCGAACGTCAGGCGCGCGGAGCCGGCTCGCCAGCCGGCTTAGCGGCAGCCTGTCCGTTCTGCCGCTTCGTCGCCGCCGGGTCGGGGGGCGTGGCGAGCGCGATCTCGTCCATGCGCGCCAGCCGGTAGCGGCGCAGCGTGTCGTCCGGCCCCTCGAACGGGACGAGCGCGAGTCGCCGTATGCGCGGGTTCTGAGCCATACCGGAATGGTCGGCCTGCACGGCACGTACTCCAATGGACAGCGGTCCAAGATTCCGGGGCCCGCAATCGCCCGTCTGTAGGGTGGCTGGCGATGCCGGAGTTGATCCAATCCCCGGTGCGCGTCGAGGCCGCGGGCGACCCGCCCAAGGTGATCGAGGAGTACGCGGGCCGCGCCGCGAGCGGCGAGGAGCGGGTGAGCGTGGCGCGCATGCGGTCCCCGGCGGGGTGGTCCGAGCCGGGCCAGCGGCCCGAGTTCGACGAGTACACGGTCGTGCTTGCGGGAGCGCTGCGCGTGGAGGGCGAGGACGGCTCCGCGCTCGAGGTCACGCCGGGACAGGGCGTGCTGGTCCGCGGCGGCGAGTGGGTCCGCTACTCGACGCCCGGCGGCGCCGAGTACGTGGCCGTCTGCCTGCCCGCGTTCTCGCCGGACACCGTCCACCGCGACGCCCGGTGAGCTTCCGCGACGACGGCGCCGCCGCGCTCGACTGGGTGGCCGGCTACCTCGAGCGGGTGCCCGAGCTGCCGGTGCTCGCGTCCGTCGAACCGGGCGACATCCGCGCCCGCCTGCCCGCCTCGCCGCCGGAGGAGGGCGAGCCCTTCGCGGCCGTGCTGCGCGACCTGGACGAGGTGCTCCTGCCCGGCATCACCAACTGGCAGCACCCGCGCTTCTTCGCCTACTTCTCGGTCACCGGGTCGGAGCCGGGCATCCTCGCGGAGCTGCTGGCGGCGGCGCTCAACCAGGTGGCGATCCTGTGGCGCACGGCGCCGGCCTCGACCGAGCTCGAGGGCGTCGTGCTCGATTGGGTCGCGCAGCTCGTCGGCCTGCCCGACGGCTGGCACGGGCACATCGAGGACACCGCCTCGACCTCCACGCTCGCGGCGCTCATAGCCGCGCGCCACGCCACCGGGCGCCGCGCCGTGGTGTGCTCCGAACACGCTCACTCGTCGGTCGAGAAGGCGGCGCGCATGCTCGGAATGGAGCTGCGCAAGGTCCCCGTCGACTCCGAGTACCGCGTGCGCGCGGACGCGCTGGAGCTCGACGACGCGGCCGCGGTCGTGGCCACGGTGGGCACGACGTCCACAACGTCGGTCGACCCGGTCGCGGCGATCGGCCGCGCCTGCCGCGACGCGGGAGCGTGGCTGCACGTGGACGCCGCCTACGCGGGCGGCGCGATGGTCTGTCCGGAGCTGCGCTGGGCGTTCGACGGGGTCGAGCTCGCCGACTCGCTGGTGATCAACGCGCACAAGTGGATGTTCACGCCGATGGACTGCTCGCTCCTGTGGACGTCGCGGCCGGACGACTTCCGGGCGGCGTTCAGCCTCGTGCCGGAGTACCTGAGGACGCCCGACTCCGAGGACGCCCTGAGCCTGAGCGAGTACGGGCCGGCGCTCGGGAGGCGCTTCCGCTCGCTCAAGCTCTGGACCGTGCTGCGCTGCTACGGCCGGGCCGGGCTGCAGGAGCGCATCCGCCGCGCCGTCGGCCTCGCCGAGCTGTTCGAGGGCTGGGTTCGCGACGAGCCGGGCTGGGAGCTGTGCGCGCCGCGCCCGTTCTCGGTCGTCTGCTTCCGGCGCGACGGCCCGGACGCCGGCAACCAGGCCGTGATGGAGCGGGTGAACGCGAGCGGTGAGGCCTACATCTCGCACACGCGGCTCGACGGGCGGTTCGTGCTGCGGCTCGCGGTGGGGCACGAGCGAACGACCGAGGCCGACGTGCGGCGGGCGTGGGACGCGATCCGCGCGGCTGCCGAGCGATGACCGCCGAGCTGTTCTACGACCTGGGCTCGCCGTACGGCTACCTGGCCGTGGCACGCGCGCGGTCCGTGCTCGGCCCGGAGGTGGAGCTCGTGCCGGTCCTGCTCGGCGCGCTCTTCGCCGAGCGCGGCCACGGGAGCTGGGCGCACACGGACGCCCGCGCGGAGAACGTGGCGGAGGTCGAGCGGCGGGCGCGCGAGTACGGGCTCCCGCCGGTCGCATGGCCTCCGGGCTGGCCGCCCAACACGCTCGCGGCCATGCGCGCGGCCACCTGGGCGCGGGGCCTGGGCGACCGCGGCGAGTTCGCGGCGGCGGCCTACCGGCTCGCGTTCGTGGACGGCCGCGACCTCGCGCAGCTCGACGCGTTGACCGACGCCGCCGGTGCCGCCGGGCTTCCGCCGGGCGAGCTCGCGGGCGCGATCGCGCGTCCCGAGGTCAAGGACGAGCTGCGCCGCACGACCGCCGAGGCGTGGGCCGCCGGCGTGACCGGCGTACCCTCGGTGCGCGTGGGATCGGAGGTCTTCTACGGCGACGACCGGCTCGAGGAGGCGGCGGCGCGTGCCTGATCTGCCGATCACCGGCGGCTGCCTGTGTGGCGGCGTGCGCTTCGAGATCGACGCGCCCCTGGGTCCCGCCAGCTACTGCCACTGCACGCGCTGCCAGCGCCGCACGGGTGCGGCGGCGTCGGCGCAGGCGCGGCTCGAGCCCGGCTCGCTGCGCTTCACCGCCGGGGCCGATCTGGTGCGCGAGTACGACCCCGGCGACGGCGGCTTCCCGAAGGGCTTCTGCTCGGGCTGCGGCTCGGCGCTCTACAGCCGCGACCCGTCTCACGAGCACCCGTTCAGCGTGCGCCTGGGCGTGCTGGACGAGGACCCGGGCATGCGCCCGAGCTACCGGCAGTTCGTCGCCTACGCCGCGCCCTGGGAGCCGATCCCGGACGACGGCCTGCCGCGCCACGACGAGAGCGCCGCGGGGCTCTACTAGCCGGGCAGGATCCCAGCCCGCCGCGCCTCGCGCAGCCGCCGCCGCGTCTCGAGTCCCACCACGGTCTTGTAGAGGAGCGGCGACGCCGGGAAGCGGTAGCCCGCCTCCGTGTGCGGCGCGTATGTCCCCGCGTCGAGCCAGCCGGTGTGGATCCGCTGCTCCTGCCCCACCACGCCGCGTGCGAACCAGTGCGAGGTGAGCCCCGCCCTACGGCCGCCGGGAGGCAGCGCGACCCGCGACTGGAGGACGACGCCGCCGCCGGTCGGCTCGCCGGCCCGCACCGGGATCACCA
>JBJMLK010000119.1:0-7273 GCA_045805345.1 Thermoleophilaceae bacterium
CAGCCGCGCCGCGTCGGCTCCCGCCGCCGCGGCGAGCCCCACCTGCAGCGCCTTGCCGTCCGAGCCGAACGCCGCGTGCAGCCCGCCGGCGCGCAGGAGCGCGAGTCGCACCGCCTGCTCGCGATCCGCGTCGAGCAGGGCGGCGGCGGCCACGGCCGCGCCGGCCACGCCGCAAACCGACGTCGGGTGCCAGCCGCGCTCGCGGAGGCCGGGGTGATTGGCCGCCGCCAGCGCACCCATCGCCTCGAACCCCGCGGCGTACGCGTCGAGCACGTCGCCCACGCTGGCGCCGAGGTCGGCGCCGAGCACGAGCGCGGCGGGCGCGGTCGGCGCGCTCAGGTGCGCGAGGCTCGGCGCGTGGGTGTCGTCGAAGTCGAGCACGTGCCCCGCGGTGCCCGCCGCGGCCACGCGATCGCCCACCCCGTCGCCTAGCGCACGCGCCGCTCGCGCGGCCGGCTCGTCGCGACCGCCCACCGCGCAGGCCATCCAGTCGAGGAACGCGCTCGCGTGCTCGGGGGTGGCGGCCACGCCCACGGCGCGGAGGCTAGCCCGCGCGGCCGCGCCGCCGCGAGCCCGTGCGGGCGGCGGCGACCCGCGTCTCGAGCCCGTCCAGCATCCGCTCGAGCCCGTAGTCGAGCTGCTCCGGTCCGGCCAGCGCGGTGGCAAACCCGGCGGCGGCCTCGGTGAGCGCCGGGTACTCGTCCGGCGACAGCGCGGCCAGCGCGGAGCGGGCGCGGCGCTCGGACGCCGCCGCGGGCGCGCCGTCGTCGAACGCCGCGAACCCGAACACGTAGCCGCACAGCGCGCGCCAGGCGCGGGCGGCCTCGTCCGGCTCGAGGCCAGCGTCACGCAGGATGCGTACGCCGGCTTCCGCCATGCGCAGCGCGCCCGGCGTGAGCATCGCGCGCGTGAACCGCGGCCCGAGCCCGCCGGCCTCCGCCCCGAGCGCGGCGCGAGCCTGCCGCAGCAGCTCGCCGATCTGCTCCCGCCAGGTGCCCGCGGGCGGAGCCGGCACCACGTCGTCGGTGGCCCCATCGACCACCGCGTCGAGCAGCTCCTCCTTGTCGCGGAAGTAGCGGTACACGCTCATCGGCCACACGTCGAGCTCCTGCGCGAGCCGCCGCATGCTCAGTGCGTCGAGCCCGTCGCGTGCCACCACGTCGAGCGCCGCGTCGACGATCCGCTCCCGCGAGAGGCGTGTCTTCTGCGCCATTCGTGTACAGTGTAGTGTACGCTGTACACAAATGGGAGGAAGCATGGACCGGCGCAGCGCAGGGGTGGCAAGGGGACTCGCTTGGCTGGCGATCGCGGGGCAATTGGCGTTCGTGGCGAGCTGGATCGTGGCGGGGGCCCTCGAGCCCGGCTACTCGCACCTGCGCGGCGGCGTGAGCGCGCTGGCGGCCAAGGACGCCGCGCACCCCTGGATCGTGACCGCCGGCCTCGTCGTGCTCGGCCTGGCGATCGCGGCCCTGGGACCGGCCGTTCGCGCGGTGCTCCCCCGGCGCCCGGCGGCGAGCGTCGCGGCGGCGGCGTTCGTGCTCTCCGGCGTCGTGCTCGTGCTCACGGCCGTCTTCCCCGTGGACTGCGACCTGAGCGGGTCCGCGTGCAAGGCGAGCTTCGACGCCGGCCGCCTCTCCACCGCCACCGACGTGCACGTGTGGCTCGGCCTGGCCTTCGACGTCTTCTTCCTCGTCACGCCGTTCGCGATCGCACGTGCGCTGTGGCCGCGGCCCGCCGCGGCACTGTCGGCCGGGGCCGGGCTGACGGGCATCGTCGTCGGGCTCGCGCTGCTCCCGGGCGAGGACACGCACGCGCTCGGCGGCCTGTTCCAGCGACTCGGGCTGCTGCTCACCCACACGTGGGTCTTGATCGTGGCCGCCGCGGTGCTGCACGTGGTGGCGCGCGAGCGCGCCGAGGCCGCGTTCGTGCCGGTTCGGCCGCGCGACTTCTTCGGCCGCGGGTGGGAGGGCGACGGCGAGCTGGTGGCCCGGCCGGCCTTCCTCTGGCGGCGTCTCCCCCAGCGGCTGCACTTCCGTCGCGAGATCCGCTGGCTGAGCGACGACGCCTGGATCGTGGACGACACCAACTCGTTCGTCACGGGCTACGAGCTGAAGCGCCGGATGATCTGCTCGATGGAGGACGACGCGCGGATCCGCGTGACCGCCTGCGACATGCCCGACGGCGCAGTGCTCGAGCTGACCGAGGGCGGCTACCGGGTCAGGCCGTACCGCTATGCGTTCGCGGTCGGCCCGCTGCGCTTCACGTTCACCTGCCACGACCGCGTGGAACAGCGGCCCGACGGGTCACTCGACTGGACGATCGACTACCGCTGGCACGGATTGCCGGCGAGCCGGCTGATGGGTCACGTGCGACCGGTGGGCTCGGCCGCGAGCGCCTCGGCCACCGCGTAGGCGAGCGCGACGGCGTCCGACACCGTGCCGTAGTCGAGGTTGGCCGGCACGTCGCTCGGCCAGTGGTAGTTGGCGAGGCTGCGCCAGGCCGTGACCGACGCGAGCGTGGCCGTGGGGTAGCCCGCGCGACTCGGGATCACGCTGTCGGTGGACGCGCGCGAGCGCAGGTCGCGCTCCAGCGCCAGGCCTGCGCGGGCGGCGGCGCCGGCCACGAGCTCGCGGAACGACGGGTCCGTGTAGTCGCGCATCACGAGCGGCCCCTCCCCCTCGATCATCGCGAGCATCGGCGAGCCGATCGTCTCGAGATTCACGAACCAGGTTCGCTGCTGCGGCAGCTCGTGGCGATGGTCCTGCATGAACGCACGGATCCCGTCCTGGAGCGACTCCTCGGCGCCGCACGAGACGAGCAGGACGCGGAGCCCGTCGACCGGCCGCTCGGCCAGCATCTCGGCCAGCGCCACGAGACCGGCCGCGCCGGACAGGTTGTCGTTGGCGCCCTGAACCGTCTCGCTGCGCGCCACGTCGGCCATCGCCGCGAGCCCGAGGAGCGCCGCGATGGTGCCGGCCCGTGCCGGGCCCGGCCGGCCGCTGAGCACCGTGGCCACGGTGCCGATCGGCCCGAGCAGCCCGATCCACCACAGCGGGATCGAGGTGCGGAAGCGGTCCATGAACTCGGGCGCGACCTCGAACGCCTTGCGCTGGAGCCCCTGGTCGTAGATCGCCCCGGTCTGCGGCGCGTCGTGGTGGGCGATCACGACCAGCGTCCGCTCCGCCCGGTCGTCGCCGAGCCGCGCCACCACGCTGGTCAGCTGCCGCTCGCGGCGGATCGCGCGGCGGAACACGCGCGGGCCGTTCTCGATCTCGTCCGCGTAGGCGGCCACGGCCGCCGCGGCGCCGAGGGTGGCCGCAGCTCGCCGGCCGCGCAGGGCGAGCCCCGCGCTCGCCGCGGCCATGGCGCCGATCGCGAGCACCGTCGGCGGGAACGTGCCGTAGCCGGTGCCCTGCTCGATGTCCACGCGAGCGCCGGTGGCCCGGAACCGCTCGGCCAGCCACTCGGCCGCGCGCCGCTCGCCGTCCGAGCACGGCGGGCGCTCGATCGGGGCGAGCGCCTCCACCACCTCGCGCAGCGTCGCCTCCGCCGGCCGGCGCTGGGCGGCGACGCTCACGGAAGCGTCGGCGGGAAGCGCTCGAGCACCCACTCGGGGCCGACCTCGGCGCGGCGGTACGAGCGCCCGTTGCGGCGGACGTAGTCGCCGGTCCGCGGGTCCATCGGCAGGCCGGTCTCGACCGGATACCACTGGTTGTGCTCGCGGATCAGCTCGTTCACGCGGTCGAAGCGCCACGCGTGTGCGCGCTCGCGCCAGCGGCGGGCGAACGTCTCGGCGTCGCCGCGGGCGCTCGCCTGGAGGGCACGGTAGGCGCGGGCGAGCCGGAAGCTGTGGATCGACAGCTCGGCGTCGATGTCGCGCTGGCGCTCCATGTAGCGCGGCACGCCGCCCGCTCGCAGATAGGCCTCGACGGTGCGCTTGGTCTGGCGAGCGCGGCGCGACAGCGGCTTCCCGACGGTCGTGTCGTCCTCGAGGCTGCGCCGCAGCCGGTTCTCGATGACCGAGGCGGACTCGTTCTCGCTCATCGGTCGAACGATAGGGAAAGCTGAGCTAACTTCAGTGGAGTGACCTTGAGTAATGTCGCCCGCCGGGCGCTCCCGGCCGCGGTGGCGGCCCTGGCGCTCACGGCTCCCGTGGCGGGCGCCGCCGGACCCGGGTACTGCGACCCGGCGCGCACGCAGCTCGACCCGCCCGACGTGCCGGCGGGCGGCGCGCCGCTCCTCACACGGAGGGGAGTCACGCGGCGCTGGCTCACCGTCGACGGCATCCGCACGCCGGTGTTGCAGAGCGGGCCGGCGACCAGCCGCGAGGCGGTGGTGTTCGTGCACGGCAGCCCCGGCTCGTCGCAGTCCTGGCTCGACCTTCTCCCGCGCGTGGGCGCGATGGGCCGGCGCGCGATCGCGTTCGATCTTCCGGGCTACGGCCACGCGACCAAGCCGTGGCAGCCGGTCGTGGACTTCCGCTTCGGCGGGGCGTTCCTCGAGCACCTGCTGCGGCGGCTCGGCGTGGAGCGCGTGCAGCTGGTGATCCAGGACCTCGGCGGGGTCACCGGCCTGCAGTGGGCGGCGGCGCACCCGCAGCGGCTGATCGGCGCGGTGGTGATCGACAGCGGGCTGCTCGGCTACCAGCACCACTCGCTCGCGCAGGTGTCGCGGCGCCCGGGGGTCGGCGAGGCGTTCTGGGCAGCGATCGACCGCGCCGCGTGGCGCTACGGGATGCAGATCGGCCAGCAGCAGCGCCCGCTGCCGTTCGCGTTCCTCGACCAGATCTACGACGACCTCGACCGCCCCACGCGCTGCACGATCATCCACGTGTACCGCTCGGCCGACGCCTCGGAGGTGAACGCGATCGGTGCGGCGCAGGCGCGCGTGCTCAGGCGCCGCCGGCGACCGGCGCTGATCGTCTGGGGGTCCAACGACCCGTACCTGCCGCCGGCTATGGCGCAGCGCCAGCGCGAGCCGTTCCCCGCCGCGACGGTGCACATCCTCGACGGCAGCGGCCACTGGCCGTTCGCCGACGACCCCGCCGGCACGCGTGCCCTGGTCCTGCCGTTCATCCGCTGCCTGCCGACCGGCCGGCGCGACCCGATCCGGCTGCTGGTCCGGCCGCGGCGGGTGCCCGCGGGCGTGCGGGTGACGCTGCGCTTCCGCGCCCGCGTGGTGAGCGAGGGTCGCGCGCGGCCGGTGTGCGGCGCCGCCGTGCGGCTCGCGGGCCGGCTGGTCCACACCGGGCCGGCCGGGTGGGCGCGCATGGCGGTCTCGCTCGGCGCCGGGACGCACGCGGTGCGCGCGAGCAAGGCGGGGCTACGCGCGGCGCGCGGGAGCGTCAGCGCCGGGGACTAGATGATCTGACCCGGGAGCCGCATGTGCAGCCGCACCACGGCGCCGTCGGCGAACGAGCGCAGCTGCACCAGGTCGCACAGTTGGTTGGCCAGCCAGAGCCCCCGCCCGCCGGTGGGGTCCGGGAAAGGCGCGACGCGACCGGCCATCGGATTCTCGATGCGCCCGGAGTCGCGGACGTCGCACACGAGGGCGTCGCCGGTCCGCCAGACGCGCGCGGTGCCGCGCCCGCCCGCGTGCCGGACGCTGTTGGCCGCCGCCTCGCTGGCGGCCAGCGCGAGGTCGGCGGCCCGGCCGGGGTCGAGGCCGGCGCTCGCCGCCTCGGCCGCAACGAGCCGGCGCAGGCCGCCGATCGTCTCGATCTCGAAGCCCAGCTCGCGGGCGTCCGCGGGCGGCGGGGCGAGCGGCTTCGCGTACCCCGCGGTGGCCGTGTTCGCGCGGTAGGAAACGCTGGTCCAGCGCACGTCCCCGTCCGAGACGCGCGGATGGCTGCGGCGGGCCTCGTCGATCACGTCGGTGTCGAGGGCGGTGGTGTCGTACGGGCACAGCAGCCGGAACTCGGGCGCGTCGGCGAAGGCGAGGTTCAGCAGCGACTCGTGCGTCTGGCATTCCACCAGCTCGTCGGTCGAGCGTCCCGCCCAGATCGGCTCGCCGACCCCGCGCATCGGACCATCGCCGCAGCCGTCGGCGAAGTCGCGCCAGGCGGGGATGATGCGGGCGGGATTGCAGCCCACCCGCTCCATGTCCTCGAAGCGAACCGCGTCCGCGTCGGCGCCGAGCGCCTCGCGCAGCAGGCCGATCTTCCGCGCGCCGACCATCACCAGAACCGGCTCCCGGGCGGCGAGCCCCTCGCGCACGAACCGCACCGTCTGCTCCGTGAAATCGGCGTCGCCCGCGTAGAGCAGTGCCTCGTGATCGAAGCCGTGTACCCGCACCGTGGGCGAGCGTAGTGGATGGGGTACGGCGCGGAGAGTTCCTCGTCCGACGTTCGGCGCTATATATCTCCGCCCTTGCTCCGGGGGATCTCATTCGTCGCCATCCTGGCCGCCCTCGCGGTGCCGGCGGCGTGCGAGGCCGCGTACACCGGCACCGTGAACCAGAGTCAGAAGCGCGCGTCGCTCACCGGGTCCGGTCCGGTGGTCGTGACCACCGGCGGCGGCGTGTTCCACCACGGCGCGATCGGCGCCGGCTTCGCCACCGACCGCGACTTCGACTCGGTGAAGCCGGGTGAGCAGACCGTGGCCGACCGCGACGCCTGGCGGCTTGACGTGACGGGCGGCGGCCATGACGGGCTCGAGCTGCGCGAGGGCGAGGCAACCAACCCGGTCGCCTTCGGGTTCGGGCACGACGTCTTTCCCGGCGGGGTGCCATGCGTGGTGCGCGACCCCAACGACCGCCACGGCGCCGTCGCCTTCTCCGTGCATCCCGACGACGAGGCGCAGCTCTGCTACCCGGGCGGGATCGGCCGGGTGACCGTTCGCGGCGGCACGCACCGGGACCAGTTCGGCGTGCTCGACACCGAGGGCGGGATCCCGCTCGCGCTGTTCGGCGGTGCCCGGCCGGACGAGATGACGGAGTCGGCCAACGTCCCGTCGGGCGTCGGCGGCACGCACGACCCGCTGTCAGCCGTCAGCTTCGACGGCGGCGCCGGCAGCGACCGCGTGTCGTTCGACGACGGACCGGCGAAGAAGCGCGCCACGTATGCGATCGGCGAGAGCCGGATCAAGAAGACGCCAGGACCGCCGGCGCTCTCGTTCGGCCACGTCGAGCTGGTGTGGCTGTATCCGCAGGATGGGCCGTCGGACATCTCGATCGGGACCACGGGCGGCGCGGGGGTCCAGGTGTTCGGCAACTTCTTCGGGCAGAAGGGTCCTGACCGGATCGACGCGCGCGGAGCCGACGCCTCGGTGGTCGC
>JBJMLK010000120.1:0-12082 GCA_045805345.1 Thermoleophilaceae bacterium
GCGGGGTAGCTGCGACTGTCCGGCGGGGAGGCGATCGGCCGGACGCCGTTCACGTTGGCCTGGACCGCCTGGTTGGGATCGGTGCACCCGGGCGCCGGTGCCGGGCTGCAGGACGGCTCGGGCGTCGGGGACGCGAGCGAGCTGGTCGTGAAGTTCACGTCGTCCACCTGCGACTGGCTGCCGAAGCTCCCGGTGGCCAGCAGCTGGCGCATCTCGTTCGCGGTGATGGGGCAGTCGCCGCCGCCGATCAGATGACAGTCGTGGTTGGGCTGCAGCTTGCCCTTCTCGCGCGCGTTGAGGGCGGCGCTGTACACCAGGCCGGCGATCCCACCGGCCACCTCGGTGGCGTTGGACGAGCAGCTCGAGCTCGGGACCGCGACCGTGATCTTGGCCGAGAAGTTCGTGCAGCCGTTGAACGTGAGGTAGCTCTTCGGACTCTCTTCGGGCAGGTCGACCCCGAGGCCCGAGAACGGGGAGCCGTCGGGGGCGTCGAGGCCCTGGGTCGGGTACTTGTTCACCGAGTTGACGACGATCGTGTGCGGCAGCGCCGACACGTAGTTGTGGTGCTGGGCCGCCTCGTCGGCGGCCGAGGCGATCACCGGCACGCCGTGGTGGTAGGCGTAGTCCACGGCCTGGCGCGCGAAGTGGGAGTTGTTGAGCGTCCCGAGCGCCTCCTGGATGATCTGGAAGTGGTTGTCGACCGCGTAGACCGCCGCCTGCGCAAACCGGTTGGCGTCGGCCACGAACGAGTCGCCCACCCGGAACGGGGTGATCAGGCAGTTGGGGCACGGGCTCGAGCTGTTCCCGTTGTTGACCTCGCCCGCACCGCCGCGCGCCTCCCCCGAGCCGTGCCCGTACTGGACGTCGTCGTAGGGATCGTTGTCGTTGTCGAGGAAGTCCCAACCGGCGATGTCGTCGGCGTAGCCGTTCTTGTCGGCGTCGCTTCCGTCGCTGAAGGCGATCGTGATGTCCTCGGGCGTGAACATGCCCGGCGGGCCCGCCCGGCGGCTGTCGCTCAGGTCGATCCGGCTGTCGCAGGCGAAGTCCTTGAGGTTGAAGATGCCGTCGCCGTTGGCGTCGTCGGCGTTCACGTAGGTGCCGCACACGACGCTGGGGTCGCTCGCGATCAGGTTCGGCCCCGAGTGGTTCGGCACCGGCAGCTCCCCGCGATTCAGCTTCACCTTGTAGCGGAGGTCGGTCACCAGCCCCGGGTCGTTCCACTCGACGCCCGAGTCGAACTCCGCGATCGCGACGTCGGGCCGCCCGGTGGTCACCGTCCACGCGGTCTGGGTCGCCGACGGATCGGCGTCGACCACGTGGGCTCCGCGCACGCCGCCCAGCTCCCACGGCTCGTTGTTGACCGGCACGTTGCCGGGCTCCGGCGTGGCCGCGTACTTCCAGTCGTTGCCGCCGAGGTCGTTGGGCACGGTGCCCGGCGGCACCCGGTACGTGGAGTAGTCGTGGGCGTCGAACCCGGGTCCGCTCCCGTACGGGAAGTCCGCCTGCGCGACGGCGACGAGCAGCGCCGCGCCCAGCGCGCACGCGAGTGCAACCGAGATAAGGACCCTGCGCAACCCTCCGCTCCCCAGCCGCGGAGAATACGCGCGGCCGCGCCGGACCGCGCCACCGCGGTCGGCTACGCCGCCCGCAGCCGGTCCCGGTAGACCCGGTAGTCAGCCCGGTCGGGGCGCAGCCCCACCGCGAGCGTGAGATGCCGCCGCGCCTCCGTCCGCCGGCCGGTCTTCTCGAGCGCGCGGCCCAGGCAGAAGTGAGCAAAGTCGTTCACCGGCGAGCGCTCGACGACGGCCGCGAACTCGTCGCGCGCGTCGGCGTAGCGGCCCGAGCGGAAGTAGGCGCGCCCCAGCGCCTCGCGTATCGACGTCTTGTCCGGCTCGAGCCGGCGCGCCTTCTCGAGCGGGATCGCCGCGGCGGAGAAGTCGCCGGCCTCGAGCAGGCGGCTGCCGCGCATGAAGAGGTCGTAGACGTGCTCGCCGCGCTCCTCCGCGCTCATGACCGCGCCTCCGCGCGGGCCGTCCTGAGTCGCTCGAGCGCGTCGATCACCGCCACCGCGACCTCGGCCTTCGAGCCCTGCGGCACCTCCTCGGCGCCCGTCGCGGTCACGATCGTCACCTCGTTCTCGTCCGCGTCGAAGCCGATGTCGGGGCGCGAGATGTCGTTGACCACCACGGCGTCGAGTCCCTTGCGCTCCAGCTTGCCGCGGGCGCGCTCGACCGCGCCGTCGCCGTGCTCCGCCGCGAAGCCGATCACGAGCAGATCCGGCCGGCGCGTGGCGGCCACCTCGGCGAGGATGTCGGCGGTCGGCTCGAGCTCCACCACGAGCCCGTCGCGGCCGCTCTTCGAGATCTTGCCGTCCGCGGGCGCCGCCGGGCGGAAGTCGGCCACGGCCGCCGCCATCACGAGAGCGTCGGCCGGGCGCGGCCCGTCGAGCTCGGCGCGCGTGGCAAGCCGCAGCTCCTCCGCCGTCTCGACCTCCACGTAGCGGACGCCGTCGGCACGCGGCAGCGACACGTTCGCGGCCACGACCGTGACCTCCGCCCCGCGGCGGGCCGCCTCGGCGGCGATCGCGAAGCCCATCCGGCCGGACGAGCGGTTGCCGACGAAGCGCACCGAGTCGATCGGCTCGCGCGTGCCGCCGGCGGTCACCAGCAGCCGTAGGCCGTCGAGCGAACGGGGCGCGTAGCCCCCACCCGCCATCGCCGCCTCGATCGCGCCGAGGATCTCCACGGGCTCGGCCAGCCGCCCGGCGCCCCACTCGCCTCGCGAGGCGAGCTCCCCCACCCCGGGCTCGACGATCACGGCGCCGCGCGCGCGCAGCGTGTCCACGTTCGCGCGCGTGGCGGGGTGCGCCCACATCCGGTCGTTCATCGCCGGCGCCAGTACAAGCGGCGCCTCGCAGGCGAGCGCGGCTGAGGTGAGCAGGTTGTCGGCCAGCCCGGCCGCCAGCTTCGCGAGGGTGTTGGCCGACGCCGGCACGACGGCCACGGCGTCCGCGCGGCGCACCAGCTCGAGGTGGGCTATCGGCGCGTGGTCCGGGGCCGGGTCGCCCGGGTAGGCGCCGCGCGCCGGATCCGGCTCGAACTCGCCGACGAGCACCGGCGCGCCCGTGATGCCCTCGAACGTGGCGCGTCCGACGAATCGCTCGGACGCCTCGGTCTGCACCACCCGGACGGCGTGACCCGCCTTGATCGCGAGCCGCGCCAGCTCCACCGCCTTGTAGGCGGAGATCCCGCCGCTTACGCCGAGGAGGATCCGAGCCATCTGCGGCTCCTTGGGACTAGCCCCTGTAGCGGTACTTGATCTTGCCCGCGGCCACTTCCTCGAGCGAGATCTTCAGGTAGTTCTTCGAGCCCGTGTCGACCATCGGCGGCGGGTACTCGTCGAAGGTCCCCTCGCCGAGGTTGTGGTAGTACGAGTTGATCTGGCGGGCGCGCTTGGCGGCCACCAGCACGCACGCGTAGTGCGAGTCGACTCGGTCCAGAAGTTCGTCCAGGCGCGGCTTGATCAAGGGGTTCCCTCTCGGTTCGGGCGGGGCCAAATGGTAGCGACGAGGGCGCTCAGCTCCGCCGCAGCGCGGCCGAGGTCGTCGTTCACGACGACGTGCTGGAACTCGTGCTGCGCCTCCAGCTCCTCCTCGGCCACCTCGAGCCGCCGGCGGATGCCCTCCGGGCTGTCGGTCCCGCGCGCCACGAGGCGCTCGCGGAGCGCCTCGACGGACGGTGGCGCGATGAACACCTGCACCGCGTCCGGCAGCGCCTCGCGCACCTGCCGCGCCCCCTGCACCTCGATCTCGAGAACGACCGGGCCCTGCTCCACCTCCGAGCTCAGCGTCCCGTAGCGGTTGCCCGCGTACTCGGCGTGCTCGAGGAACTCGCCCGCGCCCACCCGGCGTTCGAAGTCGTCGGGCGTTAGGAAGTGGTACTCGCGCCCGTGGCGCTCACCCGACCGCGGCGGCCGCGTGGTGGCCGACACCGACAGCCTCAGGTTCGGGAATTGCCTGCAAAGCTCCGAAATCAGCGTGCCCTTGCCGACCCCCGACGGGCCGGTGATCACGAGGACTCGAGGCCGCGCCGCTATCGCCGCAGGTACGAGACGAGCTCGCCGCGCTGGCGCTCTGAGAGGCCGCCGATGGTCTTGCTCGGCGAGATCCGGCACTGGGTGAGAATCCGGTTCACCTTCACGCGCCCGTACTTCGGCACCGCCAGCAGCAGGTCGAACACCTTCGCCGTCTGCAGGTACTCCGGCGGGTCCAGCAGCAGGCCGTGGATCTGGGTGCGGCCCGCCTTGAGATCCCTCTTGAGGCTCGCCCGGCGGGTCCGGATCTCGTTGGCGCGCCTCAGAGCCTCCATTCGCTGGGTCAGCGAACGCTCCGGGGCCGCGCCACCCTGGATCTTCGGCGGCGAAGAGGCGGCGGGCGACATGCGGCGCGATATTACACACGCCGACGGGGTCGAGAGGCCTTTCCGGACGATTTTTCCGCCAATTTCGCTCGACCTCGACCTGAGCTTTAGGCGGGTTGGGGCTACTTGATGGTTTTCGGTCGCTTTGCAGGCATTTTTAGAGCCGAGCGCCGACCCCGTGCGTCTTCGCGATGGAAAAGCCCCGCTCCTTGCGGGAAATGACGCCAAGCTCACGCGCCACCCGGTGCCCCGCGGCGGGGTCCCGGAAGCTCTCGGTGCCGACGGCGACGCACGTCGCCCCCGCATCGAGGAGGTCGCGCGCGTGGCGACCCGTCGCGACGCCGCCCATGCCGACGACTGGCACGCGGACACGCGCCGACACCGCGGCGACCTGCTCGATCGCGATCGGCCGCACGGCCGGACCGGACACTCCGCCCGTTCGCCCGCCGAGCCACGGCCGGCGGGTGCGCGGGTCGAGCGCCATGCCCTTGAGGGTGTTGATCAGCGACACGGCGTCGGCCCCGGCGGCCTCCGCGGCCACGGCCACGGCCGCGGGGTCCGTCGCGTTCGGCGTCAGCTTCACGATCAGCGGCTTGTCCGTCTCGCCGCGCACCCGCTCGACGGCGGCGGCGGTCTCGGACGGGTCGGCGCCCATCACGAGGCCGGTCTCGACGTTCGGGCACGAGACGTTCAGCTCGAGCATCGCCACCTCGTCGCGCTCACCGACGGCGCGCACCAGGGCGGCCAGCTCGTCGCGGCTGAAGCCCATGATCGAGACCACGAGCGGGACCGGAAGCTCCGCGAGGCGTGGCAGGTCGTCGCGCAGGAAGCCCTCGAGCCCCTTGTTCGGGAGGCCGATCGAGTTGATCAGCCCGGCCGGTGACTCCCACAGCCGCGGCGGCGGGTTGCCCTGCCGCGGCTCGACGGTGATCGTCTTGGACACGAAGGCGTCGAACGGGAAGCGGCCGGGGTCGAGCAGGTCGTCCCCGAAGGCCCGCCGTGCCGCGATCGCGTCGAAGGTGCCCGACCCGTTGAGCACGGGGCCGCGCAGCGGCACGCCGCAGAGCTCGACGCCGGCTGCGCTCAATGCCCCGCCCCCGGGACGAGCGCCGACTCGAGGTCCGCCGCGTCGAGCACCGGGCCGTCCACGCACAGCCGCACGTAGCCCGAGCGCGTCGGGACCACGCAGCCGAAGCACGCGCCGTAGCCGCAGGCCATCCCCGACTCGAGGGCGAGCTGGGCCGGCACCTCGCGCTCGGCGCAGAGCGCGCGCACGGCCTCGAGCATGGGCGGCGGCCCGCAGGCATAGACGGTGGGGGCGCTGGCGGCGTCGAGCGCCTCGCGCAGGAGCTCGGTGACGAGCGCGCGCCGGCCGGCGCTGCCGTCGTCGGTGGCCAGCGCGGGCTCGCCGCCGAAGAGCGAGGCGGCGGCCGCGTGCTCGGCCGACCTGAAGCCCAGCATCACCTGCCCGTCGATCTCGTCACTGAGGGCCAGGATCGGCGCGGCGCCGATCCCGCCGCCGACGAGGAGCGCGTCCCGATCGGTTCGCTCGAACCCGATCCCGAGCGGACCGACGAGCAGCAGGCGCTCCCCCACCCGCGCCTCGGCGAGCCGCGCGGTGCCCGGGCCGACCGCCTCGAGCAGAAAGTCGAGCCCGCCCTCCTCGCGCGCCCGCGCGTGCGAGAAGGCTCGCGGCAGGTACGGGCGCTCGCCGTCGCCGCCCCAGCCGCGTTCGGTGGCGAGCATGTAGAACTGGCCCGGCCGCGGCGCGGGGCCGCCCTCATCCCGCACCGACACGAGCCGGTAGGCGCCGAGCCGCTCATTGGCCTCGACGGGCGCCGCGCGGCGGCCGAACGGTGCGAGCGTGCGGCGTTCGCTCAAGCGCGCACCCGCCCGGGCTCCGTGGCCGGGGCGGAGGACTCGTGAAGCTCCTGCAGCGACCGCACCCCGGGCGCCGCGTCGCGCGCCGCGCGGATCGCCCGCTGCGCCGCGCTGGCGCCGGTCATCGTGGTGATGATCGGCACGCCGTGGCCGATCGCCGCCTGCCTGATCTCCGTGCCGTCGGCGCGGGCGCCGGAGCCGGTGGGCGTGTTCACGACCATGGCCACGTCGCCGGACTCGATCCTGTCGACCACGTTGGGCGAGCCCTCGGACACCTTCAGCAGCCGCTCGACGGGCACCCCCATGCGCCTGATCGCCCGCGCGGTGCCGCCGGTGGCGAGGATGCCGAAGCCGAGGTCGTGCAGCGATGCGGCAAGCTGCGTGGCGGCGGGCTTGTCGCCGTCGGTCACGCTGATGAAGACCTTGCCGCTCGCCGGCAGGCGCGCGCCGGCCGCCGCCTCGGCCTTGCCGAACGCCGTGGGGAAGTCCGCGGCGATGCCCATCACTTCGCCCGTCGACCGCATCTCCGGGCCGAGCAGTGCGTCCACCCGCGGGAACCGGTCGAACGGCAGCACCGCCTCCTTCACGGACACGTGGCTCGGGGCTCCTGAGCGCAGCGGCGCGAGCTCGGCGTCGAGATCCGCGAGGCGCTCGCCCAGCTGGAGCCGCGTGGCGAGCTTGGCGAGCGGGACTCCGACCGCCTTCGACACGAACGGCACGGTCCTGGACGCCCGCGGGTTCGCTTCGATCACGTAGAGCTCCTCGTCCGGTCCGATGGCGAACTGGACGTTGATCAGCCCGACCACGCCGAGGTGCAGCGCGAGCTTGGACGTCGCGTCGTTCACCCGGCGCAGCATCTCCTCGCCGAGCGACATCGGCGGGAGGACGCACGCCGAGTCGCCGGAGTGGACGCCCGCCTCCTCGACGTGCTGCATGATCCCGCCGATCGCCACCTCCTCGCCGTCGCAGAGGGCGTCGACGTCGACCTCGATCGCGTTCTCGAGGAAGCGGTCGAGGTAGATGGTGGCGCTGGCTCCGTTGCTCGTTCGCGCCAGGTAGTCGGCCAGCGCTTCGCGCGAGTAACAGATCTCCATCGCCCGCCCGCCGAGCACGTACGACGGGCGCACGAGCAGCGGGTAGCCGACCCCGGCGGCCACGTCGAGCGCCTCGTCGGGCGAGCTCGCGGTGGCCCACGGCGGGCTCTTCAGGCCGAGCTCCTCCATCAGCCCGCTGAAGCGCCCGCGGTCCTCGGCGAGGTCGATCGAGCCGACCGGGGTGCCGAGCAGCGGGACACCCGCGGCGGCCAGGCCGTGAGCGAGCTTGAGCGGCGTCTGGCCGCCGAACTGCACGATCACGCCCTCCGGCTGCTCGACCTCCACCACCGCGAGCACGTCCTCGAGCGTGAGCGGCTCGAAGTAGAGCCGGTCGCTCGTGTCGTAGTCGGTCGAGACCGTCTCGGGGTTGCAGTTGATCATCACGGCGTCGCGCCCCGACGCGCGGACGGTCATCGCGGCGTGCACGCAGCAGTAGTCGAACTCGATGCCCTGGCCGATGCGGTTGGGGCCGGCGCCGAGGATGACCACGGCCTCGCGGTCGCCGCGGCGGATCTCGTGGCGCGGGCCGTCCGGGCCCGGGCGCTCCCAGCCCGAGTAGAAGTAGGGCGTCTCCGCCTCGAACTCCGCCGCGCAGGTGTCGACCGACTTGTACGTGCGCGCGAGGCCGGCCTGGGGGTCGTGGCCGCGGGCCAGCGCGCCGATCTCGGCGAGGAACCACGGGTCGATGTGCGTGCGCGCGTGGAGCTCGTCGTCGCGCACGCCGCGCCGCATCGCCTCGGCGAGCAGGTCGAAGCGGTCGTGCGAGGGCGTCTCGAGCAGGGCGAGCAGCTCGTCGGTGTCAGCCGGCGGTTCCACGTCCACGTCGAGCTCGCGCGAGCGCATCGCCTTCGCGAACGATTGCTTGAACGTCCGCCCGATGGCCATCGCCTCGCCCACGGACTGCATGTAGGTGTCGAGCCGGCCGGTGGCGCCCGGGAACTTCTCGAAGGCGAACCGCGGCCACTTCACCACCACGTAGTCGATCGTCGGCTCGAAGCTCGCCGGCGTGCGGCGCGTGATGTCGTTGTCGATCTCCTCGAGGGCGTAGCCCACCGCCAGCCGCGCCGCGATCTTCGCGATCGGGAACCCGGTGGCCTTCGACGCGAGCGCCGAGCTGCGCGACACGCGCGGGTTCATCTCGATCACCACGATCTCGTCGGTCTCGGGGTTGACCGCGAACTGGATGTTCGAGCCGCCCGTCTCCACGCCCACCGCCCGGATCACCGTGAGGGCCTGGTCGCGCAGCGCCTGGTACTGGGCGTCGGTGAGCGTCTGCTGCGGGGCCACCGTGACCGAGTCGCCGGTGTGGACGCCCATCGGGTCGATGTTCTCGATCGAGCAGACGATCACGACGTTGTCGTTTCGGTCGCGCATGACCTCGAGCTCGAACTCGCCCCAGCCGATCACCGACTCCTCGACCAGCACCTGTCCGATCGGGCTGGCGGCGAGGCCCTCGGCCACGCGCTCGCGGTACTCGGACTCGGTGGCCGCGATGCCGCCGCCCTGCCCGCCCATCGTGAAGCCGGGCCTGATGATCGCCGGCAGGCCGACGTTCGGCAGCGCTCGCTCGCCCTCCTTCATCGAGGTGACGATCGACGAGCGCGGCACGCGCAGGCCGGCCGCCTCCATCGTCTGGCGGAACAGCAGGCGGTCCTCGGCGCGGCGGATCGCCTCGTAGTTGGCGCCGATCAGCTCCACGCGGTGCTTGCCCAGCACGCCCGACTCCCACAGCTCGCGCGCGAGGTTGAGGGCCGTTCCGCCGCCGAGCGTCGGCAGCAGCGCGTCGGGCTTCTCGCGCTCGATCACGGCCGCCACCGAGTCGGGCAGCAGCGGCTCGATGTAGGTCGCGGTGGCGAACTCCGGGTCGGTCATGATCGTGGCCGGGTTCGAGTTGACGAGCACGACCTCGTAGCCCTCCTCGAGCAGGACCTTGCAGGCCTGCGCGCCGGAGTAGTCGAACTCGGCGGCCTGGCCGATCACGATCGGCCCGCTGCCCAGCACGAGGATCTTCTTCAGGTCGTCGCGGCGGGGCATGGCTACGCGGCGAGCCTCTCGAGGAAGCGGTCGAAGAGATACACGGCGTCGTGCGGGCCGGGGCCGGCCTCCGGGTGGTACTGGATCGTGGATGCGCGGACGTCGAGCAGCTCGAGCCCCTCGACCGTTCGGTCGTAGAGGTTGATCTGCGCGAGCTGGGCGGCGCCGAAGTCGGTCTCCCAGCGGACCGGCTCGTCGGTGTCGATGCGGCCCTCGCCGGCCGGGCCCTTCACCGCGAAGCCGTGGTTCTGCGACGTGATGTCGATCTTCTGAGTGGCCAGGTCCTTGACCGGGTGGTTGGCGCCGCGGTGGCCGAAGGGCAGCTTGAAGGTCTCGAGCCCGACCGCCCGGCACAGCAGCTGATGGCCGAGACAGATGCCCCAGACCGGCACCTCGCCCACCAGCTCGCGCACCGTGTCGACCACGTAGTCGAGCGCGGCCGGGTCGCCCGGGCCGTTGGCGAGGAAGACGGCGTCGGGCTCGCGGGCGCGGACGGCGTCGGCGCGGGTGTCGCACGGGAGCAGCTCCACGCGCGCGCCGCGGTCGCGCAGGTTGCGCACGATCGAGCCCTTGATGCCCGTGTCGAGGGCGACGATGCGCGGGCCGCCGGCGTCCGCGCCCACGATCTGGGGCTCGCGCGGCGTGACCTCGCGCGCCAGGTCGGCGCCGGCCATCGGCGGCTCGGCCATCACGCGCTCGCGGGCCTCGGACTCCGGCACGCCGGCCTCGAACACGCCGCCGCGCATCGCGCCCTTGTCGCGGATGTGCCGCACCACCGCGCGGGTGTCGACGCCCGTCAGCGCGGGGATGCCGCAGTCGGAGAGCCAGGTGAGCCAGCCGCCCTCGGCACCCGGCGCGTGCTCGCGGTCCACGCCCTCGCGCATGATCACCGCGCGAGCGTGGATCGCGTCCGACTCCATCGCGGCCTGCGACACGCCGTAGTTCCCGATCAGCGGATAGGTGAAGACGATGATCTGGCCGCGGTAGCTGGGGTCGGTCACCGACTCCTGGTAGCCGGACATCGCGGTGTTGAAGACGACCTCGCCGGTGCCGGTCACCGGCGCCCCGCACAGCTCGCCGGGGAAGACCGAGCCGTCCTCGAGGAGGAGGTAGCCGGTGCTGGGGGTGGGCACTACACCGCTCCGATCGCGAACGAGCGCTCGCGGTAGGCGACGTGGCCGGCGGCGACGGTCATCCGCACGCGTCCGGTGAGCCGTTGCCCGGCGAACGCGCAGTTGGCCGAGCGGCTCTCGTAGCCGGCCTCGCCCACCTCCCACTCCGCCTCCGGGTCGACCAGGCAGACGTTGGCCGGCGACCCGGGCGCCAGCGTGGGCGGCGCGATGCCGTACGGCTCGCCGCCGGCGGTCATCCGCAGCGCGAGCGTGGCCAGGTCGATCAGTCCCGGGAGCACCAGCCGGGTGTGCAGCGCCGCGAACGCCGTCTCGAGGCCCGTCACGCCCATCGGCGCGACCTCGAACGGCTGCTCCTTCTCCTCGCGCGCGTGGGGCGCGTGGTCGGTGGCGACGCAGTCGAGCGTGCCGGATCGCAACGCGTCGATCAGGGTCTTGCGGTCGTCGCCGGAGCGAAGCGGTGGGTTCATCTTGAAGTTGGCGTCGAGCGACCGGACGGCCTCGTCGGTCAGGCAGAGGTGGTGCGGGCTGACCTCGGCGGTGATCTGCACCCCGGCGGCCTTGGCGCGCTCGATGGCCTCGACGGACTCGGCCGCGGACACGTGCTGGATGTGCACGCGGCCGCCCTCGTAGCGAGCGATCGCCGCGTCGCGCTCGATAGCGCTGGACTCCGAGATCGACGGGATCCCGGCCAGCCCGAGCAGCGCCGAGACCGCGCCCTCGTGCATCACGCCGGCGCCCGACAGCGACGGGTCCTCCTCGTGCAGCGCCAGAACGCGGCCCGCCAGCCGCTGGTACTGCAGCGCCTGGCGCATCACGCCGGCGTCGGCCACCGGCAGGCCGTCGTCGGTGAACGCCACCGCGCCAACGTCGGCCAGCTCGGCCATCTCGGTGAGCTGCTCCCCGCGCTGGCCGCGGGTGATGGCCGCCAGGAAGCCGGTGGGAATCCGCGCCTCCACCCGCGCGCGCTCACGCAGCGAGCGGAGGACCGGCGCCGTGTCGACGACCGGGTCGGTGTTGGGCATGGCGAGGATCGCGCAGAAGCCGCCCGCCGCCGCGGCGCGCGTGCCGGAGTCGATGTCCTCCTCGTCCTCGCGCCCGGGCGTGCGCAGGTGCACGTGCGGGTCGACGAACGCGGGGAGCGCGATCAGGCCCTCGGCGTCCACGACCTCGGCCCCGTCCGGCGCCTCGAGCGAGCCCGGCTGGCCCAGCTCCGCCACGTGCCCGTCGCGCACCAGCACATCCGCGGGCCGGTCGACGTCGGCCCGCGGGTCGAGGGCACGTGCGGCGCGGAGCAGCACCGTGCTCCCGGTGGCCGCCCCCGCGTGGTCGAGCTCGATCGGGCCGTTCACGCGGGCTGGGGCTCCGCTGTGAGATGGCGGGCGAAGCGGCCGTCCTGGCCACCCTGTCCGCCGCCACCAGTGAGCAGCTCGTAGAGAATCGCCATCCGCACGACCACCCCGGACTCGACCTGCTGGACGATCAGCGCCTGCGGCGAGTCGACGACCTCGCCGGCCAGCTCGAC
>JBJMLK010000121.1:0-17551 GCA_045805345.1 Thermoleophilaceae bacterium
CGATCGTGAGCTGCGCCCCGTCAGCCACCCTGCACCGCCCTCAGCACCTCCACCCGCTGGCCGTCGCGCAGCTCGAAGCCGTCCCACTCCCCGCGCGGCACGACCTCGCCGTCGACCGCCACCGCCAGCCCGCGGCCCGCGGCCTCGGCGCCCGCCGCCTCCACGGCGTCGGCCACGCGCGCGCTCTCGCCCAGCTCGCGCGGCTCGCCGTTCACCGTCACGTTCACGCCGCGTGCCCCGCGACCGCCGCCTCGTGGCCGGCCAGCAGCTCGACCACGGTCCGAGCGCCGAGCGGAGCCAGGAGCACGCCGTTGCGGCCGTGGCCGGTCGCCCACACGAGCCCCTCGGGCCCGGCCGCGCGCACCACCGGCAGGTTGTCGCGCGTGACCGGCCGCAGGCCGGCCTCGACGCTCACTAGCTCGCGCTCCTCGACGTCGGGCAGGACCTCCCATGCGTACTCGAGCAGCCGCTGCGCCGCGCCGGCCGTGACGGTCGTGTCGAAGCCGCGCTCCTCGGAGGTAGCGCCGATCACGATCTCGCCGCCGGTCCGCGACACCACGTAGCAGCGCGGTGTGCGCACGATGCGCCCGGCGAGCGGCGCGCCGCGCAGGCGGACGATCTGCCCCTTCACCGGCCGCAGGGCCGGCGCCGACTCGTGAAGCGCGGCGCTCCAGGCCCCGCAGGCCACCACCACGCGCTCGGCGGGCACGGATCCCGCCGCCGTCGAGACCCCGGTCACCCGCCCGCCGGACTCCTCGACCCGCAGCACCTCGACGCCCGTCCTGACCTCCACGCCCTCGCCGGCCAGCGCCGTGCGCAGGGCGCGCACCGCGGCGCGCGGGTCGACCGAGCCGTCGCCGGCCGCGAGCACGCCGCCGGACACGCGCGGCGAGAGGCCGGGCTCGAGCCGCCGGCACTCGCGCCCGGTCAGCCACTCGGTGGCGAGCCCGAGCGAGCGCTGGAGCTCGTGGAGCCGGCGCAGCTCGCCGACGTCGTCGCGCTCGGCCGCGGCCACGAGGGCGCCGGTCTCCGAGTACTCGAGGTCGACCCCGGAGCGCTCCGCCAGCTCAGCCGCGAACGCGGGCCACTCCGCCCGCGCCGCGAGGTTCAGCCGCAGCAGCTCGTGCTCCCCGAACGCCGCCTCGGTGACAGGCGCGAGCATCCCGGCGGCGACACCGGACGCGGCCCCGTCGCCGCGGTCGAGCACCAGCACCGACAGCCCGGCGCGGGCGGCACGCCAGGCGCACGCGAGCCCGACGATGCCCGCGCCGGCGACGACCAGGTCGTGCCTCGGATCCCGCGCCATGTGCTGGCGAGGAATGCTAGTAACGGCGCGTGGGCGGCGGCGGTGCGTCGTAGTAGTCCGGATCGCGCCGGCGGCGCGCCGCCGGACTCCAGGCGAACGTGTAGATCAGCGACAGGATCAGGCCCAGGATCCCAACCAGCAGCAGGATCGTGCCCACCGTCTGGATGTCGATTCCCGAGACGTGCGCCGTCACGGCGTACTTGAGGACTGCTCCGACCGCTATGAGGACTATCGACGTACCAATGGTCACAGGGGCGAGCATACCCGTGTAGCCGGAGTCCAAAGCGGGCATCGCTAACGTTGCGGCGCGTTAAGCGGACGCGCCCAGCGCAACAACGCGCTCGTCCCGCTGTTTTCCACGCACCTGGCATGAAGCTCTCGCACGTCCTCAGATCGCTCCCCCTTGCCGCGCTCGCGGTCCTCCTGCTGATGCCCGCGGCGCGGGCCGGAGCGAGCGCGTCGCAGGTCACGCTCATGCAGGACGACACCCAGCTCCTGTTCACGAGCGACGAGCGCCGCATCAAGACGCTCGACGAGATGAAGGCGCTCGGCGCCGACGTCGTGAAGTTCAGGCTCGACTGGGCGTCGGTGGCCCCGTCGCCGAACAAGAAGGTCAAGCCGCCTCACTTCTCCGGCGACGATCCCGCCGACTACAACCCCGACGTCTGGGGGGTCTACGACCGCACCGTGACGGCGATCATCGATCGCGGGATGCAGCCGTACATCCTGCTCGGCGGCCGCGCCCCGGCGTGGGCCAGCGGCAAGACGCGCGTGACGCGGCCGAAGGCCGGCGAGTACGCCAAGTTCGTGCAGGCGGTCGGCACCCGCTACTCCGGCACATACAAGCCCGGCGCGCTCTCGGCCCCACTGCCGCGCGTGACCAAGTACTCCGCCTGGAACGAGGCCAACCTCAAGTTCTGGCTGGCGCCGCAGTGGTCGCACGGCACGCCCGTCTCGCCGAAGATCTACCGCGACCTCGTCCGCGCCGCGCACACGGGGCTCGTGAACTCCGGCCACGGCGGCGACGACCTCCTGCTCGGCGAGCTGCTGCCGTTCGCGCGCAGCGGCGAGGAGGGCCACGAGAAGGTGCGGCCGATCGAGTTCCTGCGCGAGCTGGCCTGCGTGGACTCGAAGTACCACCCATACAAGGGCAAGGCCGCGAAGGACCGCGACTGCACCAACTTCAAGAAGCTGCCGGGCACGGGGATCGCCTACCACCCGTACACGCTCCCCGGCGGCCCCGACGTGAAGGTGCCGAACAAGGACGACGCATCGGTGGGCCAGCTCGACCGCGTCGTGCACGCCCTCGACAAGCTGGGCCGCGCGCACCGCATCGCCAAGAACATGCCGGTCTGGGGCACCGAGTTCGGCTTCCAGAGCGACCCGCCGGACAAGTTCCAGACGCCGATCAAGAAGATCCCGGGCTTCATGGCCGAGTCCGAGTGGTTCTCCTACCGCAACCCGCGCGTGGCGTCGTACGCGCAGTATCCGCTGGTGGACGACAAGCTCACCGACGGCGGCAGCGGCTTCCAGTCCGGCCTGCGGACGCACGACGGAAAGAAGAAGGACAAGGTCTACGAGGCGTTCCAGAAGCCGTTCTACGTCGACCTGAAGACTTCGAAGGTCGTCGAGGTCTTCGGCGGCGTCCGCGCAGCCGGCGCGGGCCAGAAGGTCAGGATCGACTCGAAGCTCAAGGGCTCGAGCTGGAAGAAGCTCGGCACCGCCACGCTCGGCTCGCAGGGCTACTTCGATCGCGTCTTCCAGGTGTCGAAGGCCAAGGACCGCCACTACCGGTTCAAGCTCGGCAAGGCCAAGAGCCGCATCGCCTCGGCGCACCAGCGCCGCTGACGCACCCTGTCAGGATCAGAGGCGTGCGCGACGCACGTCTCTACCTCGTGATCGACGCCGCGGCCGCCGCGGCTGTCGAGCCCGCCCTGCGCGGCGGCGCCGACCTGGTCCAGCTGCGCGACAAGCACGCTTCCGACCACGAGCTCGTCCGCGCCGGCGAGCGCCTGCGCGACCTCTGCCACGCCCACGGCGTGCCGTTCGTCCTCAACGACCGGCCCGACCTGGCCCTGGCGATCGGCGCCGACGCGGTGCACCTGGGCCAGGACGACGCGCCCGTGGAGGCCGTGCGGGAAGAGGTCGGCGACGCGCTCGCGATCGGGCTGTCGACCCATTCGCCGGACCAGATCGCCGCGGCCGAGGCCTCCAGCGCCGACTACTACGCGGTCGGACCGGTGTGGGAGACGCCGACCAAGCCCGGGCGACCGGCGGTCGGACTCGAGCTGGTGCGGCACGCCGCGGCCGTGGCCCGCAAGCCGTGGTTCGCGATCGGCGGGATCGACCCGTCCAACGTGGGCCGGGTGGCGGCGGCCGGCGCGCGCCGCGTGGTGGTGGTGCGCGCGATCCGCGACGCCGCGGACCCCGAGGCCGCGGCCGGCGCTCTGCGCGCGGGCCTCGAGCTGGAGGCGCGCGTTGGCTGAGCCGCGCCGGGCGGGTCCGCCGAAGCCGCCGCCTCCCGAGCCCCGGCTCTCGCGCTCGGAGGCGAAGAACGCGGCCGCGCGGGAGCGCCTCGAGCCGCTCCGCGAGGGCGAGCGGCCGCTGCCGGTCACGATCGGCGCGCTCGTGCTGGGCGCGCTGGCGATCGCGAACGCCGTTTGGTTCGCCACCGGCTCGGAGATCGGCGGTTCGCACGACGTGCGCGTGCTGGCCTACTCGGCGCTCACCGGCGTCGTCGCCATCGGGATGTGGCTGGTCCGTTACTGGGCGGTGCTGCTCATGCAGGCGCTCCTGACGATCGTGATGCTGCTGTTCTCGGTGCTCGCGATGGAGGCGAGCAACGTGCAGAGCGCGCTCCTGTGCGTCGTCGTGATCGGCGCGGCGGGCGCGCTGTTCTGGTCGCTCGTGAAGGCGATGGCGCGGATCCAGATGCCGGAGGGGCGGGCACCGCGATGAACCGCGACGGCTTCTCCACCGTGCAGCGCGTGCGCTTCGGCGACCTCGACGCGATGCAGCACATGAACAACGTCGAGTTCCTGCGCTTCTTCGAGACGGCGCGCATCGACTGGTTCGCGCACGTCCTGCCCCGGCACTCGCCGGGCAGCCGGCAGTCCTTCGGGTTCATCTTCGCCGAGTGCCACATCGCCTACCGCGCGCCGGCCCACTTCAACGACGAGATCAGGACGTGGATCCAGCCCTCGGAGATGAAGCGGTCGAGTATCCGGCTCGAGTTCGAGATGCGCGTGGAGGCCGACGACCGGCTCGTGGCCGACGGCTGGGGCACGCTGGTCGGCTACGACTACGAGGCCGGCGCCGCGCGGCCGCTGCCCGACGCCGTCCGCGATCGGGTCGAACCCCTGCTTGGATAGCCTGCCGGACCGCATGGCGGACAGCTTCGACTGCGTGGTTATCGGCTCGGGACCCGGCGGGTACGTCGCCGCGATCCGCTCCGCGCAGCTCGGCATGAAGACGGCGATCGTCGAGAAGGACAGGATCGGCGGCCGCTGCCTGAACTTCGCGTGCATCCCGGCGAAGGCCGTGCTGCGGGCCGCCGACGTGATGAGCGAGGTCCGGGACGCGGGCCAGTTCGGGATCGGGGTCGGCGAGGTGTCGCTCGACTTCTCCGGAGTGGCGGCACACCGCGACAAGGTCATCAAGACACTGACCGGCGGCGTGAGCGGCCTGATGAAGAAGAACAAGATCGAGGTGATCGAGGGTCACGCCGCGCTCACCGAGGACGGCAACGTGCGCATCGGGGCGGCGAAGGACGGGACCGAGATCGAGGCGAAGAACGTGGTGCTGGCAACCGGCTCGGTGCCCAAGCCGATCCTCGGGCTGAAGTTCGGCGGGCGTGTGCTGGGAACCGAGACCGCGTGGGGTCTCGGGGAGCTGCCGGGGTCGATGGCGGTGATCGGCGCCGGCGCATCGGGCACCGAGGTCGCGTCCGCGTTCGGGCGGCTCGGCACCGAGGTGGCGCTGATCGAGGCGCTGCCCCAGATCCTGCCGCTCGAGGACGAGGAGATCGCGAAGGCGGCCGCGCGCGAGATCAAGAAGCAGAACGTGGAGATCGTGACCGGCGCGAACATCAAGTCCGCCGAGGCCGGCGACGACGGCGTGACGCTCGACCTGGGCGACGTGAAGCGGACCTTCGACTACGTGTGCATCGCGGCCGGGCGCGCTCCCGACTACGAGGCCCTCGGCCTCGAGGACGCGGGCATCAAGACCGGCGAGCGCGACCTGATCGAGGTCGACGGCGCGATGCGCACCTCGCGCGAGGGCGTGTTCGCGATCGGCGACATCGTGCCGGGGCCGGCGCTCGCGCACAAGGCCTCGGACGAGGGCGTGATCGCGGTCGAGGCCGCCGCCGGCGAGGAGACACACCCGATCGACTACCGCTTCGTGCCCGCCGCGACCTTCTGCCACCCGCAGGTCGCCTCGTTCGGCCTCACCGAGAAGGAGGCCCGCGACGAGGGCCGCGACGTGGTTGTGGGCAAGGTGCCGGTGAGCGCCGTCGGCGCGCCGACCGTCTACGGCGACCGGGCCGGGATGATCAAGCTGATCGGCGACCGCGAGTACGGCGAGCTGATCGGCGGCCACATCGTGTGCGCGAAGGCCGCCGACCTGATCCAGGAGCTGGTGAATGCCCAGGTGCTGGAGGGCGGCTACGGCGAGGTGGCGCGGACGATCCACGCGCATCCCTCGTTCGCCGAGGCGGTTATGGAGGCCGCCCGGGCGGCGGACGGGTGGCTGATCCACGGCTGACGCCGGACCGGCCGCTCTTCTTCTACGACCTGGGGTCGCCGTGGTGCTGGCTGGCGGCGGAGGAGGTTGGGGGTGGTCCGGAGTGGGTGCCGGTCGCCCTCGAGCCGCCCGGCAACGTCGACCGCCGGGCTCTGGAGGAGGCCGCGCCGATGCCGGTGGTCTGGCCGGAGCCGTTCCCGTTCGATTCACGTCTCGCCATGCTGGCCGCCACGTTCGCGAAGGAAACCGGGCGGGCCGTCGCCTTCTCCCTGGCCGCCTTTCGCCAGGCCTTCATGGCCGGCCGGGACCTGTCGGAGGTCGACAACGTCCTGATCGCCGCCGCGGCCTGCGAGCTGCACCCCCGTGCCGTGCTGAAGGCGCTCGAGAGCGACCGGGTCGCCGAGGCGCTGGACGCCGCCACCGAGCGCGCCCGTTCGCTGGGCGTGACCGAATTGCCGGCCTGGCTCGGGCCCGATCCGCCCGCGAACGTCCATCTTGCCCCCCTATAGGACGGTGTTTTGGACGTTCGGCGTCCGGGGCGGCCGCGACCATTGAGCCATGCGGCGGACGTGGCGAGCTTTGGCACGGTTGTTCGTCGCGCTGGTCGCCTTTCTCACCGCGCGAGGGCGGACGGAGGAAGGAGTAACTTCCGGCGCGATGGCTGATCAGGCCAAGCTGGCGGAGGCGCAGGCGCGGGCGGGCGAGGCGCAGGCGCGCGCCGCGGAGGCCGAGCTGCGGGCGCGCGGCGAGATCCCGGACGGCGAGGTAGCCGCGCGGCGGATGCCGGAGGACGTCGGGGCCGAGCACCCCCTTCCCGACGAGGAGACCGCGCGGACGATCCTCGAGCGGATGATGCTCATCCGTCGCTTCGAGGAGCGCGCCGGCGAGATGTACGCCAAGGCCAAGATCGGTGGCTTCCTCCACCTGTGCATCGGCGAGGAGGCGACGATCGTCGGCGCGATCGACGCGCTCGCCGACGGCGACTACCTGCTCTCCACCTACCGCGAGCACGGGCAGGCGCTGGCGCGCGGCACCCCGCCCAACGAGGTGATGGCCGAGCTGTTCGGGCGCGTGGACGGCTGCTCGAGCGGCCGCGGGGGGTCGATGCACCTGTTCGACTTCGAGCGACGCTTCCTGGGCGGATACGGGATCGTCGGCGGCAACCTGCCGCTGGCGGCCGGCGTCGCCCTCGCGTGCGACTACAAGGGCGGCGACGACGCCGTGCTCTGCATGTTCGGCGACGGCGCCAGCAACCAGGGCACGTTCGGCGAGACGATGAACCTCGTCGCGCTCTGGCACCTGCCGATCGTCTTCATGGTCATCAACAACCAGTTCGGGATGGGCACCGCGCTGGAGCGCCACTCGGCGGTCACGGACCTGTCGCGCAAGGCCGGCGGGTTCGGCGTGCCGGGCGTGCGCTGCAACGGGATGGACGTGCTCGACGTCCACGCGTGCGTGCGCGAGGCCATGCGCAAGGCGCGCGAGGAGCGGCGGCCGCAGCTGGTCGAGGCCGTGACCTACCGCTACCGCGGCCACTCGATGGCCGACCCCGAGGAGTACCGGACGAAGGAGGAGGTCGAGGAGTGGCGCCGCCACGACCCGATCCTCACCTTCCGGTCGAAGCTCGCCGACGAGGGCATCCTCGCCGACGACGACGCGGAGAAGCTCGACGAGCAGGCGGTCAAGACCATCGACGAGGCCGTCGAGTTCGCCGACAACAGCCCGTTCCCCGAGCTCGACTCGCTGTACGACGACATCTACGTGTTCGGCGATCAGGTGCGCGGCTGGCACACGGTCGACGAGCGCTCGCCCGACGTCCACCCGGGCGAGCAGGAGCGCGACGCGCCCGACGTGTCGCACGACCTGGCCGAGGCCGGCGCGGCTTACGCCAACGTGGGCGACGCCAAGGAGCGGGCGCGGCGTCAGAAGGACGGGTCCAGCGACGACGAGGAGGGCGAGGGCGAGCCCGCGGACGAGGAGCGCGACGAGGAAGGCGGCGGCGACTAGTGCCCGAGATGCGCTACCGCGAGGCGCTCAACCAGGCGCTGCGCGAGGAGATGGAGGCCGACGACGACGTCTTCATCATGGGCGAGGACATCGGGGTCTTCCAGGGCGCGTTCAAGGTCACGCAGGGCCTCCTCGAGGAGTTCGGCGAGAAGCGGGTGCGCGACACGCCGATCTCGGAGAACACGATCGTCGGAGCCGGGGTCGGTGCCGCGATGGTCGGGTTGCGGCCGGTGGTCGAGCTGATGACGATCAACTTCTCGCTGCTCGCCCTCGACCAGATCGTGAACTGCGCCGCCTCGATCCGCTACATGTTCGGCGGTCAGGTGAAGGTGCCGATGGTGATCCGCATGCCGCAGGGCGGCGGCCATCAGCTCGGGCCGACGCACTCGCACTCCTTTGAGGCGATGTACCTGCACGTTCCGGGCCTGCTGGTGGCCGTGCCGTCCACCGCGGCCGACGCCAAGGGGCTGCTGAAGGCCGCGATCCGCGACGACAACCCGGTGATCTTCATCGAGCACGAGTCGCTCTACGGGCAGCGCGGCGAGGTGCCGGAGAACGGCGGGCCGATGCGCTTCGGCGAGGCCGCGATCAGGCGCGAGGGCGAGGACGTGACGATCATCGGGATCTCGCGGATGGCGGTCACGGCGCAGAAGGCGGCGGAGGAGCTGGCGAGCGAGCACGAGATCGAGGCCGAGGTGATCGACCCGCGCACGCTGCGCCCGCTCGACCTCGACACGATCCTCGAGTCCGTCCGCAAGACCAACCGCGCCCTGATCGTCGAGGAGGGCTGGCCGCACGGCGGCGTCGGGGCCAACCTGGCGGCGCTGATCCAGGAGCAGGCGTTCGACCACCTCGACGCCCCGATCGGGCGCGTGACCGGAGCGGACGTGCCGATGCCGTACTCCAAGCCGCTCGAGCAGGCGGCGTTCCCGCACCCCGAGCACGTGGTTCAGGCGGCGCTCGCGACGTTCAAGGACGTGTAGGCGCCACCGATGGCCACGGACGTGACCATGCCGCGGCTGTCCGACTCGATGGAGGAGGGCACGATCCTCAAGTGGCTCGTCGAAAAGGGGGGCGAGGTGAAGCGCGGCGAGCCGCTCGTGGAGATCGAGACGGACAAGGCCAACATGACGTACGAGGCCGACACGAGCGGGGTCCTGATCGAGGTGGTGGCCGACGAGGGCGACACGCTGGCGATCGGCGAGGTGATCGCGCGGATCGGCGAGGAGGGCGAGGAGCCGTCGGGGGACTCCGGCGAATCCGAGGACTCGGGCGAGGAGGACTCCGGCGAGACCGGCGACGCCGGCGAGCCCGCCGACGCCGACGAGCCCGAGTCCTCGAACGGCGGCTCCGAAAAGGCCGAGCAGGTCGTCGCGAAGGCCGAGGAGGCCAAGTCCAAGGCGAAGGAGGCCAAGCAGGCGCTGAGCGGGAACGGCGCCTCGAGTGACGGCGACCGGGTGAAGGCGTCGCCCGTCGCGCGGCGGATGGCGAAGGACATGGGCGTGGAGCTGGCCCAGCTGGAGGGCTCGGGGCCGGGTGGGCGGATCGTGAAGGCTGACGTCGAGGCGGCGGCGAAGGGCGGCGGCACCAAGACCGAGGAGCGCGACGGCGACGGCGGCGCGCCCGAGGCCGACGACGCCGCGCCGCCCGAGACCGAGGCGCCGAAGGAGGACCGCAAGGCGGTCGAGTCGGGCGCCAAGGGCGAGGTCGAGACGCAGGAGCTCACGCGGCTGCAGCGGACGGTCTCGCGCCGGATGGCCGAGTCGAAGGCAACAGCCCCGGACTACGTGCTGCACATGGAGGTCGACATGAGCCTCTGCGTGGAGCTGCGCAAGCGCCTGAAGGAGGTCGAGGACCCGGCGCCGTCGTTCAACGACATGGTGGTGAAGGCGTGCGCCAATGCGCTCCGCGAGAACCCGCGCGTGAACGGCGCCTACCGCGACGGCCAGTTCGAGCTCTACTCGGCCGTGAACGTCGGCGTGGCCGTGGCGGCCCAGGACACGCTCGTCGTCCCGACGATCCACGACGCGGACAAGAAGTCGCTCGGCGAGATCGCCCGCCAGGCGCGCCAGCTGATCGAGAAGGTGCGCGACGGCAAGATCACGCCGCCGGAACTGTCGGGCGGCACGTTCACCGTGTCGAACCTCGGGATGTACGGCGTCGACTCGTTCTCCGCGGTGATCAACCCGCCGCAGGCCGCGATCCTCACCGTCGGCGCGCTGAAGAAGCGACCGGCCGTGGACGAGGGAGGGCGAATCGTGGCGCGCGACTCGATGACGCTGTCGCTCGTGTGCGACCACCGCATCCTCTACGGGGCCGACGGCGCGCAGTTCCTCGCGCGCGTCCGCGAGCTGCTCGAGCAGCCGCTGGCGCTGGCGCTCTGAGCGGATGCGGACCGGGCTCGCCGCGCTGGCGCTGACCGTCGTGCTGGCGGCGGCCGGCTGCGGGGGCAGCTCGCCGCAGGTCTACGAGAATCCGCACGGCACGGTCGGGGTGAAGAAGGGCGACGAGTTCACGCTGCAGTTCGTGGTCAACTCCGGCGTCGGGTTCGACTGGCAGCTGATCCCGTTCGACATCGACACGCCCAAGCTGCAGCTGCTGAAGACGCAGACGGCCTACCCGAACGACAACCGCGCCGGCGAGTCGGGCAAGAAGCGGTTCAAGTTGAGGGCCACGCGGATCGGCCGCCAGGTGCTGATCTTCCAGCACTACTTCCGCAGCACGCCGCGCGACCGGCGGGTTCTGCGGATCGACGTGAAGCCGGCGAGCTGACGCTTAGAGCGCGCCGCCGGCCACGGCCGGCGCGGTCGGGTCGGCCCCGCCGCCGCCTCCGCTGCCCTCGCGGGCCAGGTAGTCCTCGGCCAGCAGCGGCTGGTCCTTCGCGCGCTTGACCACGTCGTGCAGCGACGACATCGACGCGACCTCCTCCACCTGCTCCTTCACGAACCACTGGATGAACTGCTCGCTGGCGTAGTCGCCGTCCTCGCGGGCGACCTTCATCAGGTTGAAGATCTCCTCGCCCACGCGCCGCTCCTGCTCGAGCGCGAGCGCCACGGGCGCGACGCAGTCGATGAACTCGAGCTGGGGCGCGTCGACGCCCGGGATCTCCACCCGCGCGTCCACGTCGAGCAGGTACCTGACCATCATCAGCGCGTGGTTGCGCTCCTCGAGCGCCTGCGCGTAGAAGAACTGCGCGAGCCGCGGCAGCGTCTGATCCTCGTACGCGACGGCGATCGCGATGTACTGCTGCGCGGCGGCGAACTCGTTGGCGATCTGCTCGTTGAGGGCAGCTACGAAGCGATCCGAGGGCATGCGGGCCAAGCTATCAGCCGCTCTGCCACGCGAACCCGGCCGGCGCGACCCGGGGCTCGAGCGGCGACGCCGGCAGCCCCGGCGGCGGTTCCGTCAGGTTGAAGTCCGACGGGGCCACGTCGTTCGGCGTGTCCGGGTGGAAGAGCGACGCCAGGTACTGGATGTGCCCGCGGCCCACCCCCAGCTCGAACTGGCCGCCGCCGTAGGCGCCGATGCCGTGCTCGTCGCAGTAGTCGTAGGCGTCGAACAGCTCGCGCAGGCGGCCGAAGCGGGACGGCTTGATGTTCACCATCCGCGGCTGGAACGGCAGCGACTCGATGTCCGCGATCGAGTGGATCGGCGCGTCCCAGGTGATCCGGTCGTGGTGCTGCTCGAGCACGGCGTCGGTCCCGTCCTCGAGCGCCGGGTCCTCGATCCACGCGTCCGGGAACGCGGCCACAACGCGACCGTAGAGGTCGGGGTCCGGCGGCTGGTCGACCACGGTGCCGCGGTAGAAGCCCTTGAAGTCGACCGAGTCGACCGCGCCGGTGGCGACCAGCTCGGCGATCAGCTCGTCGGTCCAGGAGCTGGTGGGGTCGAGCTTGAAGCGCAGCGTGGGGTAGCTCTCGAGCCGGCGCCGCACCGGGTCGATCGACGGCGGCTCGCCCAGCCGCAGGGAGACGACGAACGTGACCGGCAGCGCCTCGCGCCCCAGGTGGGCGGCCAGCGACGTGCCTGCCTGCCGCAGCGCGAGGTCGAGCGCAGCGCTCTCGAACGCCCAGATCCGGTAGAGCCGTGACACGTCGCGCACCGGCTCGGCCGGGAACAGGTCGAGCCGCTCGACCAGCGAGCACAGCTCGCCGATCGTGGAGGCGCCCGTGAGGTCGTGCACCGGCCCCGCGTCCTGCAGCGCCACGTGGTCGAGCGCGTCGTAGGTCACGTCCTCGCCGAGCCCCTCCTCCCCGCCTCCGTGCATGCGGATGACGGTCGACAGCCGCGTGAAGTCGCTCGACACGTCGCGCTCGAGTCCCTCGAGCGAGTAGCCGTCGATGGCGACGGGCAGCTCGGCGATCCGGTCGAAGGTGGCCATCGTCGGGAGACCCTACTCAGACCGCCGCCGGATCCACCCGCACCGCCGCCAGCTTCTCCGCCCGGCGCTGCTGCCACACGGTGAACAGCATCACCGCCACGGTCACCACGAAGATCATCGCCGCCATCACGTTGATCTGCGGGGGCAGCGACACGCGCGCCGCGCCCCAGATGAACAGCGGGTAGGTGACCGTCGAGCCGGCGTTGAAGTTGGTGATCACGAAGTCGTCGATCGACAGCGCGAACGCCAGCAGCGCGGCGGCCAGCACGCCCGGCATGATCAGCGGCAGCGTCACGCGCATGAACGTCTGGAAGCCGTTGGCGCCCAGATCCTGCGCCGCCTCCTCCAGCGAGCGGTCGAAGCCGATCAGCCGCGAGCGCACGGTCACGACCACGAACGAGATGTTGAACATCACGTGCGCGATCACGATCGTGGTGAACCCGGTGGCGAAGCCGATGGTGAGGAACAGCGACAGGAGCGACGCCCCCATCACCACCTCCGGCGTCGCGAGCGGCAGGAAGATGAACAGGTTGATGGGCGCGCGGCCGCGGAACTCGTAGCGCACGAGCGCGAGCGCCATGAACGTGCCGAGCGCAGTGGCGATGACCGTCGATATCAGCGCGATCTCCACGCTGTTCTGCATCGCGTCGAGCAGCGTCGGGACGCCGAACGGGTCCTTCCAGTTGTCGAGCGTGAACCCGTGCCAGGTGAAGTTGAACTTACCCTGCGCCTGGTTGAACGAGAACAGCAGGATGATCGCGATCGGCACCATCAGATACACGAGCACCAGTCCCGCGTACACGTTCAGCGACTGATCGAGCAGCGTCCTCCCCACCCGCCGCGAGCGCGGCGTCATGCCGGCGACTCCGCTCCTGTGAGCTGCTCGGTGCCGGCAAAGCGCGCGTATGCCAGGACGAGCACCAGGATCGCGATCATCAGCAGGAACGACAGGGCCGCGGCCTCGGGGTAGTCGGTCACCTCGAGGTAGCGGCTCTGGATCACGTTGCCGATCATCGCCTGCCGCGGCGTGCCGAGCAGCTCGGCGTTCACGAAGTCGCCCGCCGCCGGTATGAACGTGAGCAGAACGCCGGCGACGATCCCCGGGATCGACAGCGGCAGCGTGACGCGCATGAACACGTCGCGCCGGCGCCCGTAGAGGTCGTACGCCGCCTCGTGCAGCCGTTTGTCGATCCGCTCGAGACTCGCGTAGAGCGGAAGGATCATGAACGGCAGGAAGTTGTAGGTGATGCCCGCTATCACCCCCGCGGTCGTGGCCAGCAACCGCCCGTCGGGCCCGAGGATCCCCACGGACCGGAGGACGTGCACCACCCAGCCGTCGTCGGCGAGGATCGTCTCCCACGACAGAGTCCGCACGAGGTACGTGGTGAAGAACGGCAGGATCACCATGAGCAGCAGCGCGTTGCGCCACCGCCCGCCCCGGAACGCGATCGCATACGCGAGCGGGTAGCCGATCACCAGCGACAGCAGAGTGGCGGCGCCGGCGTACTCGAACGAGCGCACGAACTGCGTCGAGTACTTCGAGATCACGTCGGTATACGTCTGGAAGTGCCAGGTGAACTGGTACCCGGTGTCGATCGAGCCCTCCTTGAGGGAGAGCTCGGCCAGGTAGTAGAGCGGGACGGCGAAGAAGAGGATCAGCCACGCGATGCCCGGCGCCAGCAGGAGGTACGGCAGTGCCCCCTGCCGGCTTCGAAGCCGCGCGACCACCGTGGGCCTCCGGCGCTAGGCGCCGATCGCCTTCTGGAACGCGTTGTCGATCTGCGTCTGCTCCTTCGGCGAGAAGGTCTTGAAGTCGTGGGCGTCGGCGAGGTCGGGGAACACCAGCTTGTTGTTTCCGACGTCCGGCTGCTTCTTGAGCAGCACCTCGCGCGCGCCCTTCACCGGGGGCACGTAGTTCACGTACGCGGTGATCTGCGCCTGGATCTCCGGGTCGTATACGAAGTCCATGAGCTTCTCCGCCGTGTACGCGTGCGGGGCGCCGACCGGTATCTGCATCGAGTCGGTGAAGATCATGAACCCCTCCTTGGGCTGGGCGTACGCGATGTTCTTGTTGTCGGCGATCATCGAGACTGCGTCGCCCGACCAGCCGAGGATCGCGTGCGAGTCGCCGGCCGGCAGCTCCTTGATGTACTCGTTGCCGGTGAACCTGCGGATCTGACCGTCCTTCGACGCCTTGGCGATCTTGTCGATCGCCGTCATCACCTGGTCGAGCGTCGCTTCCTCGGGCTTGATCCCGTCGGCCAGCAGCACGGAGCCGACCGTGTCGCGCATCTCGGTGAGCATCGTGACCTTGCCCTTGAACTTCGGGTCGAACAGGTCGTTGATGCTCGTGAGGGGGCCACCGGTCTTGTCCTTGCGCCAGATCAGGATCACCTGACCGGACTGCCACGGCACGCTGTACTCGCGGTTCGGGTCGAAGTCCGGGTGCGCCACGGCGTCCTCGATGTTTGCCGTCACGTTCGGCATCGCCGTCTTGTCGAGCTTCTGCACGTAGCCGAGCCGCTTCATCCGCTCGCACATCCAGTCGGTGACCACGTGGAGGTCGCGACCGCCGGAGCTGCCGCTCGCGTACTGCTGGTTGACCTTGCCGAAGAACTCGTTGTTGTCGTTGATCTCCTCGATGTACTTCACGTGCGCGCCGTACTTCTTCTGGAACTGGTCGAGTGTGGGGTGCTTCTTGCCCTCGACGTCGATGTAGTCCGGCCAGTTGGCGAAGACGAGCTCCTTGGAGATCGGGCCCTTCGGGATCACCTTGCCGCTGGCCTTGCGCGGGCCGAGGCCGCCGGAGCCGCCGCACGCCGCGAGGTAGGCCATGGCGCTGACCGACAGCGCGCCCGCGGCCCCTCGCCGCACGAGCGTGCGGCGCGTCAACGGGTCCAGCATCAGCTCGTCGAGGCGCCGCTCGAAGCTCGTCTTGCTCACTGTGGGTCTCCTCCCTCTGGCTCTCTCACCATGTGGATGTGCTCGTCCGCCCACGCGAGACGCACCTGCGCGCCCGCGCCGGGCAGTCGCTGCCGCTCCGCGTCGTCCGAGTTCGGGACGAGCACCGTCATCGCGGTCCCGTCCTTCAGTCGCACGACCACCTGCGTCGCGGTTCCGAGGTACAGCGTGCTCTCGATCTGGCCCTCCACCGAGGGCCGGCCCGCGGGCGCCGGCTCGCCGGCCTCCCGCAGCTGAAGCTTCTCCGGCCTGACGACCGCGTGCACGCGCTCGCCGGTCGACGCGCCGCTCGACGCCGTGCGCACCGTCACCCCGGCGTCGAGCCGCAGCTCGGCTCGCGCGCCGTTCGCGCTGGTCACCTCGCCGGGCATCAGGTTCGACACGCCGATGAAGCCGGCCACGAACGTGGTGCGCGGCCGCTCGTAAACAGCCTCGGGCCCGTCGATCTGCTCGATCACGCCACGGTTCATCACGCCGATCCGATCCGACATGGTGAGCGCTTCCTCCTGGTCGTGCGTCACGTACAGGAAGGTGATGCCGACATCGCGCTGGATCCGCTTGAGCTCCACCTGGAGCTGCTTGCGCAGCTTGAGGTCGAGGGCGCCGAGCGGCTCGTCGAGCAGCAGCACCGCCGGCCGGTTCACCAGCGCTCGCGCCAGCGCCACGCGCTGCTGCTGACCGCCCGAGAGCTGCGCCGGCTTTCGCTTGGCCTCCTCGCTCAGCCCCACGCGCTCGATCTCCTCGGCCACGCGCGCGGCGACCTCCTCCTTCGGCACCTTCCGGCGGCGCAGCCCGAACGCCACGTTGTCCTCCACGGACAGGTGGGGGAAGAGCGCGTAGCTCTGGAACACGGTGTTCGTCGAGCGCTTGAAGGCGGGGAGGCCCGTCACGTCGGCGCCGTCGAGCAGCACGCGGCCCTCGCTCGGCTCCTCGAAGCCCGCGACCACGCGCAGCGTCGTGGTCTTCCCGCAGCCGCTCGGCCCGAGCAGCGTGAAGAACTCACTGGGCGCGAGGTCGAGCGTGAGGTCACGGACCGCCTCGAAATCGCCGAACCGCTTGGTCACGCGCTCGAGGCGGACGCTGGGGGTCGCCTGTGCGGACTGCTCCAACTCGGACTGGACGGTATGGCCAGCGGGCCTCCCCCGCAAGGGGCGGAAGGCAGCAAACACCGGGACGTCGTTGTCCATGACGTACAACGGCGATGCGTCGTATTCACCGGATCGCTCTCTTGACCTGCTCCTCAGCGGGAGTACCGTTGTACCCCCCGTCCAGCGGAAACTAGGAGAGAGCGAATGGCCACCACCAAGCTCGAGTTCTCGGACGCGGCTCCGGCCGGGAGCCGCAGCGAGCTGCAGGAACTGGCCAGGCGTCACCTCTGGATGCACTTCACGCGCATGGGCGCGTACGAGGAGCAGGAGGTGCCGATCATCACGCGCGGCGAGGGCTGCTACGTCTACGACGAGCACGGAAAGCGCTACCTCGACGGGCTGTCGGCGCTCTTCTGCGTGAACGCCGGCCACGGCCGCGCGGAGATCGGCGAGGCGATGGCCGAGCAGGCCGCCGAGCTCGGCTTCTACACCAACTGGAGCTACGCGCATCCGCGCGCTATCGAGCTCGCGGCGAAGATCGCGTCGCTGGCACCGGACGGCCTCGACCGCGTGTTCTTCACCTCGGGCGGCTCGGAGGCCGTGGAGTCGGCGTGGAAGCTCGTGCGCAACTGGCACCGGCTCAACGGGGAGCCGACGCGCACGAAGATCATCGCTCGCGAGATCGCCTACCACGGCACGTCGCTCGGGGCGCTGGCGGCCACCGGCATCACGGGCCTGCGCGCGCAGTTCGAGCCGCTCACGCCCGGCGGCTGCCACGTGCCGAACACGAACTCGTATCACTGGCCCGAGGACCGCGACCCGCTCTGGGCGGCGGACGCGATCGAGGAGCGGATCGAGTTCGAGGGGCCCGAGACCGTCGGCGCGGTGATCCTCGAGCCGGTCCAGAACGCCGGCGGCTGCTTCACGCCGCAGGACGGCTACTTCCAGCGCGTCCGCGAGATCTGCGACCGGCACGGCGTGCTGCTGATCTCCGACGAGGTGATCTGCGCGTGGGGCCGGCTCGGCCATTGGTTCGGGGCGCAGCGCTACGACTACCGGCCGGAC
>JBJMLK010000122.1:0-33709 GCA_045805345.1 Thermoleophilaceae bacterium
ACTCCTCGCGGCCGAACCGCGGCTACTACACGGCGCGCCCGAGCGGCTACGGCAAGGGCGTCCGGGCGCACTTCCGCTCGATCGGATAGGGCACCCGCGCCAAAGCCCTCGAACATTCCGCTAGTTCGGGGGGTGATCCCCATTTTGCGGTAACGCCCGGCCCTGCCTCGGGCGATAGAGCCACATGGCGAGATCCACGCGCACGGCCCGCGGCTTGGCCCGATCGCAGGCAGGCCTCACGATCGTCGAGACGCTCGTGGCCGCGACGCTGCTCCTGATCGGTGCGCTCGGCACGTTCGCGCTGATCGACACCGCCAACAGCACCACAGCGGCTTCACGTGCCCGCGAGGGTGCAACCAACCTCGGCCGCGAGGTGCTCGAGGACTCGCGCTCGGTGGCCTTCACCAAGATCGGCCAGGCCAATTGGCTGCAGCCCCAGCTCCAGGCGCTCGCGGGCGGCAGCGGCACGGTCACCACGCCGTCGACCTACGCGCAGAGCACGACCGTCGACCGCCGCGGGATCCGCTACACGGTCACGGTCACGCCGTGCTCGGTCGACGACTCGCGCGACGGCTACGGCGCGCACGCGGCCGGAACAAACTGGTGCTCGGACAGCTCGTCGACCGGCACAAGCGACGGCCAGCCCGAGGACCTGAAGCGAGTCTCCACCTCGATCACCTGGAACGTGAACGGCCGGGCCCAGCGGCTCGACATGGCCGCGACGTTCGGGTCGGCGGGCGTCGCGATCGGGCCGGCCGTGGCGTCGCTCGCGATCACCGCGCCCAGCGGGCTGAGCGGGTCGACGCCGACGATCACGGTCAACCCCTCGGGCGGGATCGTGACGTTCCGCGGCACGAGCATCGGCGCCTACGACATGCGCTTCACCGTGAACGGGACCGACCAGACGACCGGCGTCACCAACAACGCCAACGGCACCTGGAGCTTCAACTGGAACATCACCTCGGTCAAGGACGGGACGTACAGCGTGGGCGCCGTCGCGATCGACGCACTCGGCACCCGCGGCCAGCCGCTCAACCTGCAGGTCACGCTCAACCGCAACGTGCCGGCCCCGCTCGCCAACCCCACCGGGGGCTACAACTACGTCTACGTAAACGGCACGAAGACCCTGGTGGTCGAGGGCGCGTGGGACGCCAACACCGAGGGCAACGTGACCGGCTACGAGATGTTGCGCGGCGCCACCTCGGTGTGCGGCAGCTCGAGCAACCAGGTGCCGGCCTGCATCGACCTGAACCCGCCGACCTCCGGCACGAACAACTACACGATCAAGACCTGGTACCGCGACGGCGCCGGCAACCTCCAGTCGCTGTCGAACACCTTCGCGCTCACGGCTCCCACAAGCACGTCGTTCCCAACCAAGTACTACCTCACCTTCAGCTCGTCCAACCCGTACGGCACGTACACCGGGTCGTCGTGCAAGACCGGGGCGGGCGCGGGTGGGAAGCTCGACATGCTGTCGACCGCCCCGGGGTCCAGCGCGGTCTCGAGCGGCAACGGCTGGGTGAGCGGCTGCCTGCCGCCGTTCCCGGCCGGCGTCTCGATCGCGAACACCAACGCGACCCTCAACACCAAGTGGATCAACGGCTCGAACACCGCCTGCGGCACGATGCCGGTCTACCTCTACCTGAACGGCACCACGCAGATCGGCGGCACCGGCCTGAACGGCGCCGGCCCGCTCGCGAGCATCCCGAAGAACACCACCAGCGGCTCGCCGTTCACCTCGAGCTACACCTTCAAGCCCACGGCGCAGAACTTCGCCGCTGGCGACCAGCTGAGCTTTTACACGCCGGCCGACACCTTCAGCTCGAACTGCTCGGGCGTGTCGCTGTGGTTCAACAGCGCGGCGAACTCCGTCGACCTCAACCTGCCGCTCACGGGCCCGGGCACCAGCTCGCTCTCGCAGCCGGCGACGCCGACAGGCCTGACCGCGACCCCTAACGGAGACGGCACCACGACGCTCACGTGGAACGCGTCGTCGGGTAGCACCGCCGCCGACTTCTACCGCGTCTACCGCGACGGGAAGAACTACACCGACCGCGTCGACACCGTCGGCGACGACGGCACGAGCACGACCTACAGCTGGACCGACTCGTCCACGGGCGGCACCGTGCACACCTACTACGTGACCGCCGCGAGCACCTTCCTGACCGAGTCGAACCAGGCTGGACCGGTGAGCGGATGATCGTCCGCCGCGCACGCGCGCTGCGGAGCGAGCGCGGCTTCACGCTCACCGAGCTCCTTGTGGCCATCACGATCTCGTCGCTGATCCTGGGCGCCGCGGTGACCGCCTTCACGGGCTTTCTCACGCAGAGCGCGACGGCCGACAGGACGGCGAACTCGCAGGACACCGCGCGCAACGCGCTCGACCAGATGGCGATCCAGCTGCGCAGCGCCACCTCGAACGCCGCCACCGGCAACCAGCCGATCGAGGCCGCCGGCGACTACAACCTCGTCTGGCTGGCTCCGATCCCGGGCACGAGCACCACGAACAACCCGTTCGGACTGCGGCACATCCGCTACTGCGTGGACGCGAGGAACCCGCAGAACGAGAAGCTGTGGCTGCAGACGGCGCCGTTCAGCACGACGTCGAATCGCAACTGGCCGTCCACCGGGTCGTGCCCCGCCAACTCGTGGCCCACCGCGCTGGTCGTGGGCGAGAACCTCGTGAACGTGCTGCAGAACACGCCGATGTTCGTCACGCCCACCGACTCACAGGGCAACGTGACCGACGCCAACGTGAACGCCCTCGTCGACGTCGACCCCAACAACTCCCCGCCGGCGACCTCGGTGCGAACCAGCGTGACCCTGCGCAACCTCAACCACGCGCCGGCCGCGGTGATCAGCTGCGCGGCCGGGCTCACCGGCCACGCGCTGTGCGACGCCTCGGCCTCCAGCGACTCCGACAACCAGGCGCTCACGTTCGCCTGGACGGTCGACGGCTCGAACGTGGGGGAGACCAGCTACAAGCTCGACAAGGGGTCGCTCGTGTCGGGGTCCACGCACACCTTCGCCGTGACCGTGACCGATTCCGGCGGGCTCTCGTCCAGCGCGTCCCAGTCGCTGAAGATGCCATGACGCGCCTCCGCCTCATCCGCGAGGAATCGGGGTTCGCGCTGATCGTGACGCTCATGCTGCTGCTGGTGTCGCTCGCGATCGGCGCGGCCCTGGTGGCGCGCGCCGACAACCAGTCGAGCCAGTCAGGCCGCGAGCGCACGCGCGAGAACAGCTTCACGCTCGCCGAGTCGGCGCTGAACGCCCAGGCTCTGCAGCTGTCCAGGGCGTGGCCGGGGCCGACGGCCACCACCTCGCCCACCTCCTGCACGCCGGCGTCGTCCAACACGGCCTGCCCGCTCGCGTCCGCCGTGGCCGGCGGGTACTCCACCACCCAGGACTTCGCGTCGGCCTGCCGGAGCGCTCCCAGCACGCCGCTCTGGCAGACCACGGTGCGCGACAACGTGGCAGGCGAGCAGTACTGGACGTCCGCCGTCACGAGCCGCGCGGCCTACGACGCGAACAACGACGGCACGGTCTGGGTGCGCTCGACGGCCTCGCTCCAGTGCCAGAAGACCAACATGGTGTCGCTGGCCTCGCGAAGCAGCGTGGCGATGGACTTCCCGGCCAACACCATCAGCGCGAACTGGTTCGCTACTTCGAACCAGGGCCGGAAGGTGATCGTCGACACGCTCGGCACCTCCGCCACGCCGCCGCGGCCGGCGACCCAGCCGGCGCCGGTCGTTCTCAGGTGCCAGAGCGCCCCGTCGCCGTGCGCCAACTACCAGACGAGCAAGGGCCAGGTGCAGCCGCCGGCCGTCACGACCAGCGCGTCGATCCCGGCCTCGACGCTCACGGCGTCGCAGATCCTGAGCCTCGAGCGCCAGGCAAGCTCCGCCGGCACGCTCTACACGTGCCCGTCGAGCGCCACCAACCTGAGCAGCGTGAACGGCGCGCCCGTGGTGATCACCGGGCCCTGCAACCTCAACATCGCCAGCAACTCCGCGATCAACAGCTCGACCACCCCGGGCGTGCTGGTGGTGGAGAACGGCACGATCACGATGGGCGGCACGGCCACGTTCTACGGACTGCTCTACATGCTCAACCGCCAGAACACGGCCGGGGCGGTCGTGACGATCAGCGGCAACGGCAGCGTGCAGGGCCTGATCTCGGTCGACGGCAACGGCGGCGTGGTGGCCGGCAGCTCGAAGACGAACGTGATCTACGACTCGCGCGCGACCTCGCTGCTCAAGGGTGAGGCGGGCGCGGTGCTGAACAAGAACAGCTTCCGCGTGCTGCCGCCGAGCACGCCCTGACGGACTGAGGCGCTGACGCGCTAGGCCGCGGGGTTCGCGCGCCGGCGCGCCGGGCCGAGGCGGAACCACACGTGGGTGCTGCCCTCGAAGCTGCCCCACTCGTCGGCGAGCGTCTCGACCAGCGGCAGCCCCCAGCCGCCGACCCGCTCGAGGTCCTGGCGGTCGCGGTGCTCGGCGGTCTCGCGGGCGGCGAAGCCGCCGCCCTGGTCGACCACCTCGAAGTGCGTCGCGTCGCCCACCGAGCTGATCGTGATCCGCATGGAGCCGTCACCGCCGTACTTCACGGCGTTCGTCACGAGCTCGCTCAGCAGGAGCTGGGCGTCGCTGTAGCGCCCGGCAGGGATGGCGTGTGCGACGTTGGCGAGCGCGGCGCGGGCGGCTCGGACGGAGTCGGCATCGCGCGTCAACTCGATCGACAGGTGCGTCTGATCGGGCATCTGAGGTTCCCTTCGGGGTTATGGCCTCCGGGCTTTAGGCCGAAACCGCCTCTTCGACATCAAGATTCCCCGCTCCTGGGCCGAAGAAACAGAGTTGGCGCCGCCCCGACACAGAGCTAGCTTCGCCCGGATGCCGGCCCGCCGCTCGATCCGCGCATACGCGGTCGCGTGCGCGGCCCTGCTCGCCCTGGCCATGGTCCTTGCCGGCGCCGCCCAGGCCGCGTCGCCCGCGCATTACCGCGCCCTCGCGGGGAGAGGGATAGCGGACGCCAAGCGGCACTGGTGGAACTCCCGCAAGCGTTGGTACGACGACCGGCTGCACGACCACGACGCCTACCCGCTGGCCACGGTCTGGAGCATCGTGCCGCTGTTCGAGGCGATCGACGGCGACGCGATCGCCAACCCCTCCAAGGCCCGTCTGAAGGCCGTGCGCTCGTTCGCGGGCAAGGCCGAGCGGTACTGGAACCCCAACGTCGCGCCCCACGGTGCCTTCGCTCCCTACCTCGGCGATACGGCCGGCGGGGAGACCACGTGGTTCGACGACAACGGGTGGTGGGGGATGGCCTTCGTGGACGCCTACCGCGCCACCCACGATGACCGCTACCTCGACGACGCCGCCCGGGCGCTCCGCTTCATCGACGCCCGCGGCTGGGACGGCGGCCACGGCATGTGGTGGAACACCGACCGTCCGCACCACTCGCTCGAGGCGCTCAGCTCGGCCAGCGCGCTGGCGGCCGAGCTGTACCAGTACACCGGCAAGTCGAGCTACCGGAGGATTGCGCGCAAGTACGTGGGCTGGGCGGAGAAGCACGCGACCAAGAGCCAGCGCGGCCTGTACGCCACCGACGAGCAGCCGGTGATGAGCTACGTGGAGGGCGCCATGCTCGGCGCCCACATCGCGCTCTGCCGAAAGGGCGACGACGCGGCCTGCAGGCGCGCGCACTCGCTGGCGCAGGCGTGCTTCGAGAAGTGGGAGGGCAAGAGCCCGGACCACGCTCCGCAGTTCGACACGATCCTCATGCGCTACCTGCTCCAGCTCGGCGACGTCGACCACGACCCGACCTGGTACGAGTGGGTGCGGAGCGTGGCCGACCGCGCCGAGGACCGCGCGCGCAGCGGCGACGGCCTGTTCCTGCGCTTCTGGGACGGCAGCAAGCCGAGCTCGCACGGCGACGGCGCGGGCGGCTTCCGGTCCGGGATGGTGCAGACGCACGCCGCCACGGCCGCGCTGTTCGCGTGGCTCGGCGCGACCAAGCGCCCGCCGGGCAAGCCGCGGCCGCTGCCGAACGACTCGATCGCACACCCGAAGTGGGAGAGCTGGATCACCGTCGAGCGCACCCAGGAGGACGGCGTGCCGCTCTGCTACATCCAGGGCCACGTACGCGGCTGGACGGCGAGGACCGTGGACTACCACCTGACGATCACGGTGAGCGACGCGGGCCAGGGCGACGACCGCGATCGCTCGGGCACGGCGCCCGGCGGGCGGAAGACCACCGGCGCCGTGACGATCCTCAAGCGCCACCTCGACCGCGCCGACCACCCGATCGATGTCGACCTGACGGCGATCGTCGGCGGCAAGCGGCTCACGAGCCACGAGCGGCTCGCGCCGCCCTGGTGCTGACCGGGCCCCAGGCTGCGCGCTAGCCGCGCGCTGCGGCCATCGCGTCCATTCCGCGCCGCAGCTTGCTGCGGTCGAACCGGCCCGGGAGGATCGGCTCGGCGCGATACGAAGCCACCTTGTCGGCGAACCGGATCTCCAGCACTAGCCGGCCGCTGCCGGTCTGCTCGGTCACGTAGGGCGTGTGACCCCATGACACGACCCAGTCGCCGCCCGGCAGCCTGCGCGCGCCGCCGCAGCAGACCGACTCGTCGGCCGGCGCGTAGTGGATCGAGTTCACGAGCCGCGCCTTGCGCGCCCGCTCGTCGATCCGCCACTCGAGCGCGCGCGGCGCGCGACCGCGCAGGGTGCCGTTGTCGTAGACGGTCACGGTGCGTCCGCCGTCGGTGGTGCGCGCGTCGTGCTGGCCGCCGAACTCGCGCTTGTGCAGCGGGTCGCCCGTCAGCTTCAGGCTCTGGTCGGTCTTCCTGCCGCCGAGCTTCCAGACGATCCTGCCGCTGCGGCGGTCGATCGAGTAGACCGCGTCGTTGTAGCGGTTCGACAGCAGCAGGCGGCCGCCGTACGGCTCGATCGAGTTGAGGTGCGCGATGTCGTACGCCTCGCGGCCGTCGGGGAGCGGTAGCGGGTGGGTGTCGAAGATCAGCCGGTGCAGCCAGCGCCCGCTGGCCGACAGCGGCAGGTGCTGGCCGGTGTTCCAGTGCCACAGGAGCTCGCCGGATGGTCCGATCTGCTGGACGTCGCCATCGAGGACGGTCGCGTCAGAGGGCCCGTCCCAGCGGCTCAGGTCCACGTGGTCGCGCGGGGTGTAGGCGATCATGTAGGCGCTTCCGTCGGGCTGGACCTGGAGGTCGTGCTCGTTCGCCGCGGTCCCGTGGGTGGAGAAGGTCCTCACGAGCCGGCCGTCGAACGAGCGCTCCTCGGCGGGCCCCGACGCCGGGTTGTTGATCGCGATGTGCGTCCAGGCGAGGTTGCCGTCGGGCAGCAGGTGGGCGTCGAACGGCGGCGGCGTGTCGGTTCTCCACCAGACGGGCACGCCGCGCGAGTCGAACAGGACCACGTAGCCCGGCTTGGTGGTGTCGAACTCGCTGGGCGTGAGCAGGTACCAGGCCACCTGCGGCTTCGACTCGCGCTTCACCCTCCAGTGCGGGAAGTCGGGGGGCACGCAGCGCACGTGGTAGGCGCGCCTCTTCCCGCCGGACCGGATGTCGATCTGCAGCGCGCGGCCGGGCGACAGGGTCACGTTGCGCTTGAAGCGGCCCCTGTGGGCCGAGCCACCGGCCACGCTCACGCGGGTCCCCGCGCGCGGCCGCACCTTCAGCTCGACGGGCTGCCCGGCCTGGCAGAGCACGGTGTAGTCGGGCTGCGAACTGCGGAAGTCGGGGAAGAGCTGCGGATCCGACCGGACGACCGGCGTGGCCGCCTCGGCAGTGCCCGCGCAGGCGGCGGCCAGGAGGGCGGCGAGCGCCGCCGTGCGGAGTGCGGAGAGCGCGCTCGCCACGGCGCGCCACGGTAGCGGAGCGGGTCGCGGGCGCGGGCCGGCGATTGGGGCCGCCGAACCGCGTGCGTACCGGGCTAAGGTCGGTCGTGTGGCGAGCACGCCTCAATCCCACCCGGACGTCAGCCCGCGCGAGGACCGCCAGCTGGGGTTCGCGTTCGTCGCCGTGCTGGTGGCGATCATGTGGGTGCTCGAGATCTACGACCAGCTCACCGGCGAGACCCTCGACCGCTACGGGATCGAGCCGCACGATGTCGACGGCCTCGGCGGCATCTTCCTCGCGCCCTTCCTGCACGCGGGATTCGGGCACCTGATCGGCAACACCGTGCCGTTCGTGCTGCTCGGGTTCACGATCGCGCTAGGCGGCGTCGTGCGGGTGGCCGCCACGACGCTGATCGTGGTGGTGGTCGCGGGGCTCGGCACGTGGCTGATCGCGCCGACGGGCACCGATCACATCGGCGCGAGCGGCGTGGTGTTCGGCTACGCGACGTACCTCGTGGCCCGCGGCGTGTACTCCAAGCGCTTGCTGCACCTCGGCATCGGACTGGCTGTGATCGCGGTGTACGGCTCCACGCTGCTGTTCGCGCTGATCCCGCACGACGGGATCTCGTGGCAGGGACACCTGTGCGGCGGCATCGGCGGGGTCATCGCGGCGGCGCTGCTCGACCGCCGTGCGGCGGCCTCGTACCCTCAGACGGCGTAGACCAAGCCCCATTCGGGGAAGGATTGACCCGTGGCAGACACGCCCAACACACGAAGCATCAAGATTCCCGACGACGAGCGGGGCGGCTGGTCGTCGGACCGCCCGCGCCGCGGCGGGCCCGACCGGCCACCCGACATCTCCACGCGCTGCCGCGTGCTGGCGCCGTCAGACTCGCTTCGCTACTCGCCCAGCAGCCTCCTGCTGGTCGTCTCGCCGTCGGCCGAGCGGCGCGAGTCGTTCGCCGAGCGGTTGATCCAGGATCGCGGCTCGCTCCTGTCGCTCGAGCGCGTGCGCCGGCTGCTCGAGGGCCGGGTGCCGGACGAGGAGATGGACGACCGGGCGCAGCAGCTGCTCGACGCCGCCGCGCGCAAGCGACTGGAGGCCGGCGACCCCGTAGTGGTCACGGCGCCGGGGCTCGATCCCGCCGAGCGCGAGCGCTACGCGCGCCTGGCGGCCGCGGCCAAGCGCCCGCGGCACGTGATCCTCGTGGAGGGCGGCGGCGTGGACGAGGATGACCGTCGCCCGCTCAACGACCTACGGCGGCGGCTCGAGGCCGGCGAGCTCGGTGCCGAGGGGTTCCAGACGGCGCTGAGGCTGAGCGGCGAAGCCGTCTCGGATCTGAAGCGGATCGTGTTCGCGCACGAGCCGCGCGACGAGTAGCTAGCCGACGACCGGAACCGAGCGCTCGTTCGCGAGGCGGGTGAGCGTGCGCTGCATCCGGCTCGTCACGAGCTTGTAGGCCTCGTCGACGTCCGGCCTTGAGCCGAGCTCGTCGCGGAGATCGATCGGCGGCATCACGCGCACCCTGATCTTCGCCGGCAGCGGGATGCGGCCCGGGAAGTCGAGCACGGTCACCCCGAAGGGCGGACCGACCACCGGCGGCACGACCTTGAGTCGGGCCAGCCTGTTCAGCTGGAGCGTCTTCGCGATCCGCCGGCCGCGGCCCAGGAACAGCGCGGTCTCCTGGCCGCCGAGCGCGACGATGGGAACGACGGGCACGCGGTGCTCGAGCGCGAGCTTCACGAACCCGGTCCGCCCGGCGAAGTGCACGTTGCCGGTCTCCCAGCTGGGCCTGAAGCTCTCCTCGTCGCCACCCGGGTAGACGAGCAGGGCGGCGTCGCGGTCGAGCGCGCGGCGCATGTTGTCGGGCGACGCCGGCACCGTGCCGTAGCGCTGCACGAGGGTGCGCAGCCCGGGAACCTTGAACACGAGGTCGTGCGCGAGCTGGTGGAAGAGCCGGTGCGGGCCGAAGTGGTCGTAGAACGCCTGCGCGAAGACGAACGTGTCGGCGATCATCGTCCCGCCCGAGTGGTTGCCCACCAGCAGCACGGGGCCCTCGGCCGGGATCCGCTCCATACCCGCCACCTCGGCGCGGAAGTAGACCTCGGACAGCGACCGGAGCGCGGGAAGGGTCGCGCGGATGTACTCGGGATCGAGGGCGTCGAACGGGTCCTCGGGCGCGCTCTCGAGCCCGGTGAGGTTGAGCGCGTCGAACGCGCCGATGGCGTCCTCGGCGGCGGCGCCCGCCATCCAGGCGGCGCCGCGGACTGTGGCTAGCGAGCGCATGAGCAGCTCGTCTGGTGACGGTGCCATGCGGTTGCCTTACCCGAGACGCCGGTTCTGGCAACCCGCGCGGTCATGCTGCCGGGATGCGCCGCCCGTTTCTCCTCGCGCTCGTCCTCGGCGTGGCCGTGCTGTGGGACGGCGGATTCGCGCCGGCGCCGCGCGTGGCGTTCGCCGGGCTCGCGCTGGCGGCGCTGGCGGCGGCGCTCGTGCGGGACCGCGCCGCTCGCGGGATGCTGGGCTGGCCCGTCGTGCTCGTCCTGCTTGCGCTCGGCCTCGTGGGGGTGCTGAGCGCGTTATGGACCGTCGGCTTCGCCTCCGACGCGGTCCGCTGGGGGCTGGTGACCGTGGGTTATGGCGCCGTCGTCGTGATCGCTGCCGGCGTTCGCGCCGAGGTCGTGGCCGGCCTCGTCTGCGCGCTCGCGTTCGTGAGCGGCGTGGTGGGATTGGCCGCGATGGCGGCGCGGACCGGGCCGTTCGCCGACCACGTGCACGGCGCGTGGCGGCCCGGAGGCACGCTCGAGTACCCGCCCGCGCTGGCGCTGCTGCAGGTGTCCGCGCTGCCGGGGCTGCTGGCCGGGCTGCGGCGGCGGCGCCTGCGCGTTTGGTCTGCCGCCGGCCTGGTGGTGGCGCTCCTCGTCCTGGGCTTTGGAGGGAGTCGGTTGGAGCTGGCGCTCGGCGCCATCGTGGTCGCCGCCGCGCTCGCAGCAGGGGGTGGGTCGAAAAGCGTCAGCATCGTTGACGGAATTCGACCCACCCCCCGTAGAGCGGCCGTCATTGCCGCCGTTTTGCTGCTGGCAACGGCGACTGCAGCGGTAGCCACGACGGGCCGGGACGCAGGCGAAGCAAACGGCGGCTTCTGGCACGGCCGCCTCCACACCTGGCGCGCGGCGGTCGAGACCGCGGCCGATCACCCGCTCGCCGGCGGCGGCGCCGACTCGTTCCTGGCCGCGAGCGCGCGTCACCAGCGGGAGGGGCCGGTGCTGTTCGCGCACGATCTTCCGCTCGAGCTGGCCGCCGAGCTGGGTGCGATCGGCGCGCTCCTGGCGCTCGCGCTCTACGCGACGGCGGTCGCGGCCGTGTGGCGCGCGCGGCGCACTCGCGCCGGCCCGCTGCTCGGGCCGGCGGTGCTGGCGTTCCTAGCGGCGAGCCTGGTCGACTGGCCGTGGCACCTCGCGGGGTCGGGCGCCGTCTGGGCGGCGGCGCTCGGCGGGATCGCCGGGGCGTCCGCCCGCCGCACTAGCTTCCCCGCCCCGAATCCCTGACAGGAGGTCAGATGGCCCGCCGTAACGCCGCCCTCGCGGCTGCCGTAGCCGCGACCGCGCTCGCCGGCTGCGGCGGCAGCTCCAACAAGCAGCTCAGCTACAGCGACTTCATCTCGAAGGCCAACAAGGTCTGCGCCGACGGCAACGCCGAGCTCGCCAACGTCAGCGACGCCAAGAAGGCGGGCCAGATCCTCGACAAGTACGTCCAGAAGTTCAAGGACCTCGAGCCGCCCGACAAGCTCAAGCCGGCGTACGACGAGTTCGTGGCGGTGTCCCAGCAGCAGGTCGAGAAGCTCAACGCCGGCGACTTCCAGGGCGCGAACGCGCTCGGGCCGAAGTCGAACGAGATCGCGGCGAAGATGGGCACGCAGCAGTGCATCAACGGCTAACCGTGCGCGTCACGACCGCCTGAGCGTCCGGAAGGTCACCGAGTAGCGCAGCGCCTTGGTCGCCGGGATCGAGTGCTGCCAGGACCAGCGCGCCGCGCCCGCCAGCACGTACGCGGAGCGCGGCGCCAGCTCGACGGCCGCCACCTGGCGCTCGCCGCGCGCGGTGCGCTGGAAGCGCATCCGGGAGGCGCCCGCCAGCGACACGCCGGCGATCCGCGAGCCGAACATCGGCGCATCGCGGTGCCAGCCGATCCCGGCGCCGGGCGGATAGCGCGAGATCAGGATCTGGACGAGGTCCTCGGGCTCGCGCTCGATCAGCTCGGCGCAGCGCTCGCGCAGCCAGCCCATCTCTGCCGGCACGGGGTCGGCGGGCACCACGCCGCCGGACTCGTAGTCGTAGTCGAGCCCGAAGTGCCGCACCGTGCGCCGCGCCGTCTGCCCGCGCATCGTGAGCGTCCGGAAATCGAGCCGCTCGAGGACGTCAAGCAGCTGCCGCTCCTCGTCCGGCGTGACGAAGTCCTCCACGTAGGCGAGGCCGTCGGGCAGCACGTGGGTGAAGGTAGGAGAACCGGGGAAATGACCAGTGAGGGGATCCGAGCTAGGAGGCTGAGATGGCGACGATGGCGAGCGAACGCGTGCCGGTGCCGCGCGACCGCGACGACGACTACACGCGCGAGGCCGCCGCGCGGCGGCGCGAGTTCGCCGAGGAGCGGACCGGCGCATCGCTCGAGCACGTGTCGAGCTATTCGTTCGACCCGTCGGTGCTGACCGGCAACGTCGAGCAGTTCGTGGGAGTCGCGCAGGTGCCGATCGGCCTGGCCGGGCCGCTGCTCGTGAACGGCGAGCACGCGCAGGGCGAGTTCTACGTGCCACTCGCCACCGCCGAGGGCACGCTCGTGGCCAGCTACAACCGTGGCATGCGCCTGCTGCACGAGGCGGGCGGCGTGACCACCACGGTCATGGACGACCGCATGCAGCGCGCGCCGGCCTTCGTGTTCGGAAGCGCGCGCGAGGCGCGCTCGTTCGGCGAATGGCTCGACGAGCACTTCGACGAGATCAAGGCCGCCGCCGAGGCCACCACCCGCTCGGGCAAGCTCCAGGACATCGAGCGCTACTCGGCGAGCCGGATCCTCTACACGCGCTTCAACTACACGACCGGCGACGCCGCCGGGCAGAACCTCACCGGCAAGGCCACCGCCGCCGCCTGCAAGTGGATCGTCGACAACTGCCCGCCGATCGAGCACTTCTTCCTCGAGTCGAACTTCGCGACCGACAAGAAGAGCTCGCAGGTGAACATGCTCAAGACGCGCGGCAAGCGGGTGGTGGCCGAGGCCGTGATCCCGGACGAGCTGATCCAGCGCGTGATGCGCTCGAGCACGGAGCTGATGTTCCGCGCACGCCAGGTGTCCAACCTCGGCGGCTTCATGTCGGGCGTGAACAACAATGGCGCGCACTCGGCCAACGGCATCACCGCGATGTTCATCGCCACCGGCCAGGACGCGGCCAACGTGGCGGAGTCCTCGGCCGCGTTCGTGCACGCCGAGCTGCGCGAGAACGGCGACTACTACTACTCGGTCACGATCCCGTCGCTGATCGTCGCGACCTACGGCGGCGGCACCGGCCTGGCCACCCAGCGCGAGTGCCTCGAGCTGCTCGGCTGCTACGGGAAGGACAGGGTGCGCAAGTTCGCGGAGATCGTCGCGGCCACGGTCCTGTGCGGCGAGCTCTCGCTCGGCTCGGCCATCGTCGCGGAGGAGTGGGTGGAGTCGCACGACCTGTACGGGCGGAACCGGCCCTAGCGCGCTCTGCGCCGCCCGTCGCGGTCGCGCAAACAGCAGCTTTTGAGGGTGGCCCGGGAGGGGGTGGGTGCGCCCCCCCTGTGGACCCCGTTATTGCTGCTGTTCGGCGGCGTCGGAGGCCTCGGCGCCGTCCGCGCTGGGCTCTCCGTCGGCCGCGTCGCCCGCCGCATCGCGGTCGCCCCGTCCCCGCCTGGACCACCGCCCCGCAAAGCGACCGAGCGGCGAGACGCTCTGCTGCAGCTCGTCGACGTTCGTCGACAGCGCGTCGAGTGAGCCGAGCATCCGCTCGAGCTGACCCGAGAGCCGCTCCATCGCCACGTCGAGGCGCTCCAGCGTGTCGGGCACCCGCGCCAGGTGACCCTGCACCTCCACGAGCACCGGCATCGCGCCGGCGATCTCGGCCATCCGGCCGTCCATAGTCTCGGTCTGCTGGGCGACCTCGCCCATCTCGTCGCGCAGCTCCTTCAGGGAGGCCGTGTCGGCGCCCACGCGCTCGAGCGACTGCGCGATCCGCTCGAGCATCGCGGTATGCGCCATCATCGCCTCGGTGTGTGCCGCGATGTCGGGCAGCACGCGGAGCGCCGTGACGACGGTCGAAGAGACGCCGAAGATCCGGTTCAGTGGAGGCGGCACGCCCACGGCACGGTGATGATGACGGACGGGCCGGTCAGGCGGCCACGGGCCGGCCCTCGCGCGCGGGCGACGGCGTGCGCACGGCGTAGTCCGCGGCGTCGAAGCGCGCCGTGCGCTGCCTGAATCGCCAGGTCCAGTCCGGCCACTGCGTGGCGTTGCGGCCCGTGTCGTCGAGGTACCAGCTCGCGCAGCCCGTGTTCCACACGGTGCCCTCCATCTTGCTCTCGAGCTCGTCGTTGTAGCTGTCGACCGTCGACTCGAGCACCTCCACGGTCTCGAGCTCGCGCGAGCGCATCGTGCGCAGCGCGTCGATCACGTACTGGATCTGCGACTCGATCATGTAGACCATCGAGCTGTGGCCGAGGCCGGTGTTCGGCCCGAGCAGGAGGAAGAGGTTGGGGAAGCCGGCCGCGGCGGTGCCCAGGTAGGCGCGCGCGCTCTGCTCCCACTGATCGGACAGCAGCCGCCCGTGACGCCCGCGCACGTATTGCGCGGCGGGCATGTCGGTCACGTGGAAGCCGGTGCCGAAGATGATCGCGTCGACCTCGCGCTCCACGCCGTCGGCGGAGACGATCGAGTGCGGGCGGACCTCCGTCACGCCCTCGGTGACCAGCTCGACGTTCGGCTTGGTGAGCGCCGGATACCACTTGTTCGACGGCAGGATCCGCTTGCAGCCCATCGTGTAGTCGGGCGTGACCTTCCGGATCAGCTCGGGGTCGCGGATGAAGCGGCGCATGTGACGCCTTGCCACGCGCTCGATGACCTTCATCAGCCGCGGGTTCTTCGCGAAGCCCAGCACCAGCGCCTCGCGCGACGCATAGACCCCTGCCCTGACCAGCCGCTGGGCGGCGGGCAGCGCGCGGTACAGCCGGCGCTCGAGGCCGGTGATCGGGCGGTTGCCGTGCGGCGCGATCCACGGCGGCGTGCGCTGGAAGACGTGCAGCTGCCGGACCTGCGGCTGGATCGCCGGCACGTACTGGATAGCCGAGGCGCCGGTGCCGATCGACGCCACGCGCTTGCCCTCCAGGTCGTAGTCGTGGTCCCAGCGGGCGGAGTGGAACGTCGCGCCCTCGAAGGTGTCGAGACCGGGGATGTCCGGGATCTTGGGCTCGGTCAGCGGGCCGAGGGCGCCGACGACCACGCGTGCGCGGAAGTCGCCCTGGGAGGTGGAGATGCGCCAGCGGCGGGCGTCCTCGTCCCACTCGGCGGACTTGAGCTCGTGGCCCAGCCGCACGAACGGGCGGATGCCGAAGTCGTCGGCGACCCGGCGCAGGTAGTCGCGGATCTCCGGCTGCGGCGAGTAGGTCTGGCTCCACTCGGGGTTCGGCGCGAACGAGAACGAGTAGAGGTGGGAGGGGACGTCGCAGGCGCAGCCGGGATAGGTGTTGTAGTGCCAGGTGCCGCCGAGCTCGTCGCCGCGCTCGAGCACGACGAAGTTCTCGTGGCCGGCCTGCTTGAGCCGGATTGCCATCCCGATGCCGGAGAAGCCGCCGCCGAGCACGGCGACGTCGACGTCCTGGACGGCGGTGGAGGGGGTGGTGTCGATCGTCGGCATGGTGGCTGTCATGGCTCGGAAGCTACATACCCGTAACTTACACCTGTGTAACATAGATCACGGATGGGCGCACAGACACTCAGGCCGACCCGGTTGCCCGCCGAGGAGCGACGCGAGCAGCTGCTCGACGCCACCAAGGCGATCGTCGCGCGCGACGGCTTCCACGCCGTCTCGATCGAAGCGGTGGCTCGCGAGGCGGGCGTCAGCCGCCCGATCGTCTACGGCCACTTCAACGACCTGTCCGGCCTGCTCGAGGCGCTCGTCGACCGCGAGGGCGCCCGCGCGCTCGGGCAGCTGGCCGAGGTGCTGCCGCGCGACCTCTCGAGCGGCGACCCGCGCGAGAACCTGCTCGCCGGCCTACGCGGCTACCTGGCCGCGGCCGAGGCTGACCCGGTCACCTGGCGGCTCGTGCTGATGCCGCCCGAGGGCGCCCCCGACGTGCTGCGCGAGCGCGTCACGGCCGGCCGCGCCGCCGTGCTTGCCCAGCTCGCCGAGGCGATCGGCGGCGGCTTCGGGCCGAGTGTGTCGCCCGACCCCGAGCTGACCGCGCGGATGCTCTCGACGCTGGCTGACGAGTCGGCCCGGTTGGTGCTGACCGACCCGGAGCGCTATTCGCCGGAGCGGGTCATCGAGCACTCGCGCTGGGCGCTGGGATTGCTCGCGCCGCGCTCCTGAAGCCCTCCCACGGGTCGCCCGCCTCGTCGAGGCGCTTCGCGAACGTGCGCACCGTCCAGCGGTCAGGCTGGAGTCGCCGGTCGCCCAGCTCCTCCCACCGCAGCGGCGTGGCCACCGGCGCGTTCTCGCGAGGGCGCACGGCGTAGGGCGCGACCGCGTGCTGCGCATAGGCGTTGCGGCCGGTGTCGATGAAGATGCGGTCCTCGCGCTTCGCCTTGCGGACCTCGGTCGTCAGCCGGCGGGGGTCGTCCGCCGCCAGGTCGCGGGCCACGCGGCGGGCGAACGCGATCACCTCCTCGGAGTCGTGGCCGCGGCGGATCGGCGTGACCACGTGGATCCCGCGCGAGCCGGAGGTCATGGCGAAGGGCTCTAGGCCGAGGTCGCGCACGAGCTCGCCGATCGCGCGCGCCGCCGCGCGCACGTCGCCGAAGCGCGTGCCGGGCGGGTCGAAGTCGAAGACGATCCGGTCCGGCTGTCTTGGCCGGTCGGCACGGCTGACCCAGACGTGCGGCGTGATCACGTTCTGGTTGGCCATGTAGACGAGCGTGGCCGCATCGTTGGCGAGCAGGTGCGTGAGGCTGCCGCCGCGCTTGGCGACGGTCACGCGCCGGATCCAGTCGGGGAAGTGGTCGGGCACGTTCTTCATGAAGTAGCCCGGACCGCCGACGCCGCCCGGGAACGCCTGCATCGCCACGGGGTGGTCGCGGACGAGCGGGACCATCAGCTGCGCGACGCGCGCGTAGTGCTCGGCCAGCTCGACCTTGGTCACCCCGGCGGCCGGGAACATCACCTTGTCCGGGTGCGAGATCGCGATCCGGCGGCGGCCGGCCCTGACCGAGTCGCTCACGCCGTCGCCCGCTCGCGCACGACCTCGCGCGCGTCCTTGTCCTCGCGCACGCCCAGGAAGCGGGGGTGGCGCAGCCGGCCGTCGCGCGTCCACTCGCTGAAGCCGACCTGCACGACCAGCTCGGGCTCGACCCACGTGGTGGCGCGCGCCTTCACCTCGTCGGCGAACGGCGAGTCGTCGCGGCGCAGCGGCTCGAGGCGGCGCGCCAGGTCGCGCAGCGTCGCGCGGTCGAACCCCGTGCCGACCTTGCCGGCGTAGCGCAGCCGGCCGCCCTCGAAGTGGCCGACGAGCAGCGCGCCGAGCTCCACGCGCGAGCCCTTCGGCGCGGTGTACCCGCCCACGACGAGCTCCTGCTCGGCGGAGCACTTGAGCTTGAGCCAGTCGCGCGAGCGGGCGCTCGTGTACGGGCTGTCCGCGCGCTTGGCGATCAGGCCCTCCCAGCCCTTCGAGCAGGCCTCCTCGAACAGCGCCTCGCCGTCGCGGTTGCGGTGCGGCGTGAGCCGGATGGGCCCGTCGAACGCGAGTGCGCCGCGGAGGAGCCGCTTGCGCTCGCGCAGCGGGAGCGGACGGGTGTCGCGGCCGCCCAGGTGGATCACGTCGAAGACGTAGAGGAACACCGCCACGCGCTCGTGCCCGCGGCGCGCGAGCTTGGCGAAGCTCGTGTTCGAGCCGGCGAACGCGACGACCTCGCCGTCGACGATGAAGTCGTCCGCCGGATCGCGCTCGAGCGCCGCGGCGACCTCCGGGAAGCGAGCGTCCAGGCTCAGCGTGTTGCGCGACAGCAGACGGACGGCGCCGCCGGACTTGATCGCCTCGCAGCGGATGCCGTCGAGCTTGCGCTCGAAGATCCAGTCGGGGTCGGAGAAGGGCCGGTCGTGCAGCACGGCCTTCATCGGCGGAACGAACCCGAGCGTGCTCACCCTTGCTCGGCCACCTCCTCGATCGTCCTACCGCTGATCACGGACTCGGGCTGGGTGGAGACCGGGCGCCGGCGCGCGTCGGCCTCCTCGTCGCGGCGCTTGATCAAGAGCCACTGCGGCTTGCCGCCGCGCATCCGCGTGCGCGTGAGCGTGTAGCCGCCGCGCAGCTTGCGGCCCTCGAGCCAGAACGACGCGCGGCCGGCGTCGAGCGCCTGGCCGAGCGGCTCGTCGCCGAGGTTGCGGTACGGACCCGCGTCCCAGACGATCACGGCGCCGGCGCCGTAGCCCGATCCGATGACGCCCTCGAAGTCGCCCCACGAGAGCGGATGGTCCTCCACCTCGACCGCCAGCCGCTTGTCGCGCGGATCGGTTGATGGTCCCTTCGGGATCGCCCAGGAGCGCAGGACCCCGTCGACCTCGAGCCGGAAGTCGTAGTGCAGCGAGCTGGCCGCGTGCTTCTGGATGACGAATCTCGGGCTGCGCCCCCGCTTAGCCACCGTCCGCACAGATTCGCACGCGGATGCGCTGCGACTCGTGCGAGCTCCAGCGCAGGCGCACGCGGACCACCTCGGGGTCGGTGGCCGAGCGGTACTCGCCCTTCAGCACGATGTGCGGCTTGGGGTCGGCCGACACGACGGTGCCGTCGCTCGACACCTCGCCGCCGCCGCGCTTCACGTGGCCCGTGTCGCGCAGGTAGACCGAGTACTCGATCACCTCGCCCGGATCGGCCGGGAACGCGACCTGCACGCCGCAGTCGACCGGGCGGAAGCGCTCGTCCGAGCGGCGCGTGATGCCCGGGGATCCGCGCAGGGTCCGGTAGTTGCCGACCATCCCGATCCCGTCCTTGCCGTGGGCTCGGATGCGGCTGCCGTCGAACACCGCGGTGCCGGCGTTGTCGCGCTTGATCAGCGGCCCGGCGCTGTCGGCGCCGTTGATCGGCAGCCGCGGGCGCGTGGGGATCAGGTCGAACCACTTGCCGTCCGAGGTCTGGAGCTTGGCGCGCAGGAGGCCGCCGTCGTAGCGGACGTCGGTCGGGCGGTCCAGGCTCGGCCCCGCGCGCACTGCGAACCAGAGGTCGCCGATCCGCTCGTCGGCGAACAGCGACTCGCCGCGGCCGAGGATCGCGGTACCGCCGTTGTCGGTGAAGAGCTCGGAGGCGCTCGAGTGCTTGGGCGACTCGGTGTCGGCCAGCAGGTCGAGGAACATCAGCGCGAGGCCGCCGTAGGGCGCGTAGCCGCCGTGGTCGATCGCCGAGGCGGACTTCTCGGGGTCGATCGCGGTGGCCGGGACGGGCCAGATCCCTCCGGGGCCGCCCAGGTGCACCTCGCGCAGTCGCTTCAGCGCCCGCAGCTCCAGGGCCTCGTAGCGCTCGCTGCGCGACTCCGACGTGCTCGAGAGCTTCTGCGCCACGCGGGCGCCGTAGGCGGTGGCGGCGAGCGTCCACGCCTCCTCCTGGTTGCGGCCGTAGTAGCTCATGTCGCCGTCGGGCGCGGTCAGCCGCCACGACGCCTCGAGCGCGCGCCGGAGCGTGAGCTCGGCGCGCGCGCCGGCGCCGTGGCCCAGCTGGTCGATCGCCCGCGCGTAGAGGCCGATCGACAGACCCTGGTAGGCGAGCGGCTTGTCCGGCGGGTCCGAGAGGAGCAGCGTGTTGTCGTCGCCGGACGGGCGGACCGAGCCAGCCAGAATGTGCGGCACACCCGTCTGGATGAAGCGCTTGGTGAAGCGGTAGCGGTCCTCGCGGCCGGGACCGAGGATCGCGCCCGGAGTGCTCGACGTCATGCCGGTCCGCACGTAGTTGATGACCGAGAGCGACTCCACCAGCAGGTGGTTGGCGAAGTGGTCCGGGTTCGGCGTGAGCCGGACGAGGGGCTGGCGACGCATGAACGACTCGACCGTCGGCCTGATCTTCTGCCAGCGGTCGTCGTGGCGGAGCTTGCGCTCGGCCAGGCGATAGGTGAACCCGACCGCCATGTTCTGGAAGACGCTGATCGCGCCGTTGACCGACGAGTAGCGGTTGGTGGCGTAGTGGATGGCGCGCAGGCCCGTGCCGACCATCTTGCTGTCGTCCTCGCGCAGGCCCTCGCTTATCAGGGCGTAGCCGAGGACGGCCTCGCCGTAGGACGACGAGCCGCCGACCTCGTCCACGAACTCGCCGTCGCTCTTCTGGCGGCCCTTGCGCCACGGCTTCGCTATCTCCTTCGCGAGCTCGCGCGCCTGGCTGCGGACGTCGTCGCTGCGCGAGGCCGCCGACAGCGTCTGGCCCGCCGCGGGCGCGGCGCAGGCGCAGGCGAGCAGCAGGCCGAGCGCGATCGAACGGGGTACGGGGCGCGACACGAACGCGGCAGGGTAGCGGCGGGGCGGGGCCTCGCGAGCCGCCCGCCCGATAGTTTTCCCGCCGCCCATGGTGGAAGAGCGAAACACGCCTGCGATCGAGACGCTGCGCGCCGACCCCTCGTCGCGCAAGGCGTTCCTGCGCAGCCTCGGCGGCGGCGCGGCGGCGGCCAGCCTGACGCTTGCGCTGGCGGCGTGCGGCCAGAAGAAGGCAGGCGGCAACCAGATCGGCGGGGCCGGCGTCGCGACCGCGGCCTACGGGCAGGGCGACGCCGGGATCGTGAACTTCGCCCTCGCGCTGGAGTACCTGGAGGCTGACTTCTACAAGCAGGCCGTGCAGAGCGGGAACCTCGACGGCCGGGCGCTCGAGCTGGCCAAGCGCTTCGGCGACCAGGAGAACTCGCACGTGACCACGCTCGAGGGCACGGTGCGCAACCTCGGCGGGCAACCCGCGCCGCGCCCCAAGGCGAGCTTCACGCTCGATAACCGGCAGACGATCCTCGCGACCATGGACCAGCTCGAGGGGATCGGCGCCGGCGCCTACCTGGGCCAGGCCGACCGCATCCAGAGCAAGGAGGTGCTGGCGGCAGCGCTGTCGATCCACTCGGTCGAGGCGCGCCACGCCGCCGTCGCCTCGATGATGCTCGGCCGCCCGATCTCGCCCGACGGCCCGTTCGCCAGGCCGCTCACGAGCGTCGACGTGCTCTCCCAGATCCGGCCCTTCGTGACCGCGTGATGGTCGAGGTCGGCGGGATCACGCGGTCGGCTTTCATCGTGCGGGGCGCGCTGGCCGCTGGCGCGCTGTACGGCGCGGGAGCCGTCGCGCCGCTGGTGGAGCAGGCGCTCGCCGCGGGCGGCGGCGGTGACACCGCGATCCTCGACTTCGCGCTCACGCTCGAGTCGATCGAGGTGGCGTTCACCGCCGAGGCACTGAAGGTGAAGGGCCTGTCCGGTCAGGTCAAGAAGGCGCTCCAGGAGATCGCGGCGCACGAGCAGGCGCACCAGAAGCAGCTCAAGCAGACGCTGGACCAGCTCGGTGCCACGGCGTCGCCCGCGCCGAAGACGAAGTTCCCCGCGATGAAGGACCAGAAGGCGATGCTCGCGCTCGCGATCCAGCTCGAGGAGACGGGCGTCGGGGCCTACAACGGCGCGGCGCCGCTGATCCAGTCGCCCGACCTGCTCGCCGCCGCCGGGTCGATCGTGCAGGTCGAGGCGCGCCACGCCGGAGCGCTTCGCGAGCTGGCCGGGCAGGATCCCTCGCCCGCGGCGTTCGACAAGGCGCTGTCGCGCAGCGAGGTGATGAAGGCCGTCAAGCCATACGTGAAGGGAGGCGCGTGAGCCACCCCGCGCTGGGCAAGACCTATCCGCCGTTCGAGTACGAGGTCGGCAGGGAGAAGATCCGCGAGTACTCGTACGCGATCGGGGCGACCAACCCCGTGCACTTCGAGCGCGAGGCGGCGCAGGCGGACGGGTTCCGCGACGTGGTCGCGCCGCCGATGTTCGCGGTCGTCTACTCGGCCGGGTCGGTCGGGCCCGGCGTTCTCGATCCCGAGCTGGGCATCAACCTCGCGCTGATGCTGCATGGCAGCCAGGAGTTCGTATGGGGCGAGCCGGTGTGCGCGGGCGACACGATCACGACCGTGACGGAGTTCAAGGACCACCGCGAGGAGGAGGGCCGGACGTACTTCGTCTTCGAGTCGGTGTCGACGAACCAGGACGGCCAGGAGACCGTGCGCGGAACCTGGACCAACATCGTCCGAGGAGGATGAGTCAGGTGAAGGAAGGCGACCAGATCCCCGAGTTCAAGGTCACCCCCGACAAGTACCTGCCGCACCGCTACGCCGGGGCGTCGGGCGACTTCAACCCGATCCACATCGACCCCGAGTTCGCGCAGCAGGTGGGGCTGCCGCGCAACATCCTGCACGGGCTGTACTCGATGGCGCAGGTGGCGCGCGCGAACAACGCGGCCGCCGGCGGCGACCCGCGGGCGCTCAAGCGCCTGTCGGTGCAGTTCCGCGGGATGGGGATGCCGGAGAGCGAGATCGAGGTGACCGGGACCGTTCGCGAGGTCCGCGACGGCCGCGCGGTGATCGACACGGTCGCGACCCAGGAGGGCAAGCGGATCATCCGCAACGCCGAGGCCGAGGTCGCGGTCGGCTAGGCCGCGAGCCTCGCCGCCACCGTCCCCAGAAGTCCCTCCACGTAGCCGGCGTCGTAGCGCACCTGCCAGTGGGTGACCCGCAGGCGCTCGCGGCGGGCGAGCACGTGCGCCTGGTCGCGCAGGACGTCCTGCGTCTGCTTCGACGCCGTGCGGTGGTAGCGCAGGCTGTCGCACTCCACGACCAGGTTGAGCTCTGGCCAGTAGAAGTCGACCCGGTGGCTGCCCAGGTAGCGCTGCGTGAGCGGCTTGGGAAGGCCGGCCCGGTAGGCGATCGGCAGGAACAGGCGCTCGAGCTCGGAGTCGGTCAGGACGAACGTCGCGCGATCGAGCACCAGCCGCACCCGTCTCGTGCCGCGCCGCCGCAGGCGCTCAGCGGCGGCGCGGACGTCCTCGGGCGTGCAGAGCTCGAGCGAGTCGGCCTCGTTGACGGCGGCCTCCCAGCGGCGGTCGTCGAGCAGGGCGGCGAGGTCGAGCATCGTGTCGATCGGGCTCGTGACGGGGATTCCCCTGCAGCGACGTGCCTCCCGCCGCCCGTGGTGCGTGTGGATCCTCCGCACCCGGACCAGCCTCGGCGCACAGACGTCGATCCGTCCCGGTCGGTCCCGGACGATCCCGTACAGCGCCGCCGCGCTGAAATGGCTCAGGAGGGCACCCGGGCCGCACGCCAATACCGCGGCCGTCCACTGCCCGGGGCGTGTGAGCTCCGGTCGCCCCACCGCGTACACACCGAGATGCACGACGTGCAGACGTCCGGTCGCAACCCGGTGGGCGATCGCGTGGCGGCTGAAGCCGAGTCGCGTCAGCTGATCGTGGGTGATCACACCGTGCTGTCTTCGCGTAATCGCCCAGGCGTGCGTCGATTGTTCACTTGAACCGGCCATCACCGGCTTAAGTGATGAATCGACGCCGGTTCGCCCCCCTTATTGCCTGTTTTTTGGTCTGGGGGGCCGCGCGGCACAATAGGTGCCGCATGGAGATCACCACCAGGCAGTCGTTCGTCCTCCGGAAGGTCGTGGAGGGGCATCGGGACACCGGGCAGCCGGTCGGGTCCAAGTGGCTCGCGGAGCAGGGGGACGTGCCGTGGGGCCCGTCGACCATCCGCGCCGAGCTGGCGCGCCTCGAGGAGCTGGGGCTCCTGCAGCACCCGCACACCTCGGCGGGGCGGGTGCCGACGGACCACGGCTACCGCCGCTACGTGGACGAGCTGCTGGAGGACGGCGGCGCGGCGCTCGACACGGCGCCCAAGGTGCAGATCGGCGTGGTGCGGCAGGAGGTCGACGAGGCGATGCGCGCGACCACCGAGCAGCTCTCGCAGGTCACCAACCTGCTCGCGATCGTCTCGGCGCCGCCGCTCGGCACCACGACCGTCAAGCACGTGGAGGTGCTGCTGCTCCAGCCCCAGGTGGCGATGGTCGTGGTCATCACCTCAACCGGCGGGGTGACCAAGCGCGTGGTGAGCTACGAGCGGCCGGTCGACCCCGGCCTCGTGGCCTGGGCGCGCAGCTACCTCAACGAGGTGCTCGGCGGAATGGCGGTAGGCGCGCGCATGGTCCAGCAGAAGCTCGCCGCGCCCGACCTGAGCGAGCCCGAGCGGAGCTTCGTGGCCACACTGGCGCCGGCGTTCATGGAGCTCGAGGACACCGCCGGGGACACGCTGTACGTGGGCGGCGCCACGCGGCTGATGTCCGAGCATCGCCTCCAGGAGCTCTCTCAGATCAACGACCTCATGCACCTGCTCGAGCGCCGCGTGGCGCTGCTGTCGATGCTGCGCAGTGCGCTCGAGGAGCCGAGCGTGTACCTGCGGATCGGCGCCGAGAACCAGCAGCCCGAGCTGCGCTCGCTCAGCGTGGTGGCCGCCAACTACGGGCTCGCCGCCCGCAACCTCGGCGCGGTCAGCGTGCTCGGCCCGATGCGCATGGACTATCCGCGCGCGATCGCGTCGGTCAGGCAGGCGGCGCTCGAGCTGTCCCACTTCGTCAGCGACCTCTACGACGAGTGAAGCGCGACTACTACGAGACCCTCGGCGTCTCCCGCGACGCCGACGAGCGGGAGATCAAGCGCTCCTTCCGCAAGCTCGCGCGCGAGCTGCACCCGGACGTGAACCAGCACGACCCCGACGCCGAGGAGAAGTTCAAGGAGGCGGCTGAGGCGTACGAGGTGCTGACCGACGCCGAGCGGCGGTCGGTCTACGACCGCTACGGCCACGAGGGCCTCCAGTCGAGCGGCTTCCACTCCAACTTCCAGGGCTTCGGCTCGTTCGCCGACATCTTCGACGCGTTCTTCGGCGGCGCCGACTCGGTGTTCGGCGGCGGGATGCGCGGCGGCGCGATGCAGGGCGGCGACGTGGCGGTGGCCGTCGAGATCGATCTGGCGGACGCCGCGACCGGCACCCCGGTGGAAGTCGAGTACGACCTCGTCGACCGCTGCGAGCACTGCCACGGCAACGGCGCCGAGCCGGGCACCCCGATCGAGACCTGCCCGCGCTGCGGCGGGAGCGGTCGTCTCCAGGCCGTGACCCGCACGGCGTTCGGCCAGATGGTCCGCCAGACGGCCTGCGACCGCTGCGGCGGCGACGGCCGCATCGCGCAGACGCCGTGCTCGGATTGCGGCGGTCGCGGGCGCAGGGCGCGGCGGGCGAAGCTAACCGTGGACATCCCGCCGGGCATCGGCGACGAGCAGCGCATCCGCCTGACCGGCCGCGGGCACGCGGGCGAGGCCGGTGGCCCCGCCGGCGACCTCTTCGTGCTGGTGCGCGTCGCGGAGCACGAGCACCTCGCGAGGGAGGGCGACGACCTCGTGCTCGCGATCGACGTCCCGGCGCCGGACGCCGCCCTGGGGACCACCGTCGAGGTCGAGACACTGGACGGAACGGAGGAACTGCGGATCGAGCCCGGTACCCAGCCCGGCACCGAGATACGGCTGCGTGGGAAGGGCATGCCGTCGCTGCGCCACCGCGGCCGAGGCGACCAGCGCGTGATCGTGAACGTCGTGATCCCGCGGCGGCTGTCGAAGCCTCAGCGGGAGCTCTTGGAGGAGCTGCGCGGCACGTTGAGCGAGGAGAACCTGCGCGAGGAGGGCTCGTCGTTCTTCGCCCGGCGGCGCCGTAGGTGATCCGGCTCGCGATTCGGGCCCCGGCCGACCGCGCCGAGGCCGTGCTCGCGGCGCTGCTGGAGCTGGCGCCCGCGGGCGTCGAGCAGGTGGACGGCGACGGGTTCGTGGAGTTCGCCCTCTACGGCGCGCCCGGCGAGCTGCCGTCGCTTCCCGACGGAGAGGCGGACGTGGGCGGCACTCGCGTGGCCGTGCGCGGCGAGCCGGTGCCCGACGATTGGGACGAGCGCTGGAAGCGCTTCCACGTGCCGGTGCTCGTGGGCGGCCGCCTGTGGGTGCGCCCGCCGTGGGAGGAGCCGGCCGTACGGCCGGGCGTGCACGAGATCGTGATCGACCCCGGTCAGGCGTTCGGCACGGGCACTCACCCGACCACGCGCCTGTGCCTCGAGCTGATGCTGGAGCTCGAGCCGCGCGGCTCGCTCGTGGACCTGGGCTGCGGCTCCGGCGTGCTCGCGATCGCCGCCGCAAAGCTCGGCTTCGATCCGGTCGTCGCGCTCGACTCGGACCGCGCGGCGGTCGCCGCCACGAAGGCGAACGCGCGGGACAACGGCGTCCTGCTCGACCGCGTGGAGCGCTTCGACCTGCGGCGCGAGCCCGCCCCGAAGGCCGGCGTCGCGGTCGCCAACCTCATGCGCCCGCTGCTCCTGAGCATCGCGCGGGACCTGGAGGCGCCGACCGTCATCGCCTCCGGGCTGCTGGACCACGAGGCCGACGAGATCTCGGCCGCCTTCGCGCGACGGGAGCAGAAGCGCCTGAGCGACCGCGGCTGGACCGCCCTCCTCCTGCGCGGGGGATAATCGACGCATGCCGGACCGGCCACCCGAGGGCATCCTGCCGCCGCAGCCCTCGCGTGCGCTCATCCGGCGAGAGCTGGGGCACTTCCTCAAGCGCCTTGCGCTGACCGCCGTCTTCCTCACCACGCTCCTGGTCGCGGGCGCGGCGGCCTTCGCCGCCTTCGAGGACACGTCGTACTGGACGGGCATCCAGCGCTCGATCACCACGGTCTCGACGCTCGGCACGATGGGCGAGCCGAAGACCGTCGGCGGGCAGGTGACCGAGGTCGCCATCGTCACCCTCGGCGTGGGTACGCTGTTCTACCTCCTGGGCACGGTCAGCGAGCTGCTCGTGACGGGCCACCTCACCGGCCTCCTCGGGGCGTACCGGATGCAGAGGCGAGTAGCCGATCTCCACGACCACTACCTGATCTGCGGCTTCGGCCGCGTGGGGCAGCGGGTGGCGCGCCGGCTGCGCGAGGCGGGGCGGCCGTTCGTGGTGATCGACGACAACCCCGAGGTGCGCGACGAGCTGGAGGAGGAGGGCATCCTCCACGTGGGCGGTCAGGCCTCCGACGACGACGTGCTCTGCGAGGCCGGCGTCATGCGTGCCCGCGCGGTGATCGCCTGCGTCGACTCCGACGCCGAGAACATCTTCGTGACGATCACCGCCCGCGCGCTGCGCCCGGACATCGAGATCGTCGCCCGCGCTGCCGAGGAGCCGACCGAGCGCAAGCTGATCCGCGCCGGCGCCAACGACGTGATCTCGCCCTACAAGGCGAGCGGCGACGCGATGGCCCGGCTTGCGCTGGGCGTGGCGGGCGAGCGCGAGCGCGCTACGCCGGTCGACATCGACGACGACGGAGTGGCCGAGGGCCGAATCGCGTCGCTGGACCCTGCGGACCGGACCAGCGCGCCGGGCTGAGCGCGCGCCGGGCTAGAACCCGGCCGGGTGGCGGACCACGAAGCCGTCGAGGAAGCGCGGCGCGGTCTGCCAGCGCGAGCCGAGCGGGCCGCTGCGGCCGCTCGTGTCGAAGCGCAGCCCGGCGACGTACATGAAGACGTGCCCGCCGTTGGCGTAGATCGTGATCCACTTGCCGCGGCCCGGCTTGCCGTAGCGCTCGAAGGCGCCCGAGACCATCGGCGCCTTGAGCAGCCCGCCGGCGGCCAGCGCGTACGAGACGGACCCCGAGCAGTCGTAGCCGTTGTCCCTGAAAGAGCCGTGGCCGCCACCCCAGATGTACGGGAACTTGGCGATCTCGTTGCCGCCGGCGATGACCCTGGCCACCCGGCTGGGAGCGCCGCGCGGGGCCTGGGCGAATCCACTGGGGCGCAGGATCGCCTTCACGCCCGCCACGAGCTCGGAGCCGCCCCGCTCGAGGATCTTCAGCTCGCGCTTGACCTCGGCGTCGGTCGGCGCTCCGGGGCTCACGCCCGTCGCCATCGAGGCCCTGTTGTCCGACGGGGCGCGCGCCGCCGCGTGCTGGACGTCGGAGCGGGACTGAACGTAGGCCTGGCCGGCCTCGCTGTCGGTCACGCCGGCGGAGGCAGTGGCCGTGCCCGGCGGGACTCCGGCCGAGGCGTCGAGCGACACGACGCCCTGCGCGCGGTCGCGCTCGCGCGCGGACTTGCCCCCTGCGAGGAGCACGGGTCCGGCGACGGCGGCGGCGACTATCGCCACGAGCAGGGCGATCCGCCCCAACCCGATGCGGGCGGCGATGGAGGGCATCCTCTCTTCTATCGGCGGTCCGGCGGATCCCACAAGCCCCCCGCAGGGTTGCACACATAGGCTTCGCCGGATGTCAGTCTGCGCCGTCGCGAGCCGCCCGATGCCCGAACTGGGCGTGGAGACGTTCGTCACCAAGCGCCTGCGACAGGGGGTGGTCCGGGCGCTGGCCACCGACGCCGAGTGGATCTGGGTGCTGGACGGGAGCGCCGTACCGCGGCCGGGTGCGCTCGACGCCCTGCTGGACAGCCTCGAGCGGATCGACGGCCTGCCGCAGCCGTCGGTGCTGACGGGCGTGGTCCTGACGCCGGACGGCCGGGTCGACCCCGACCGCACGCCCTGGTACCGGCGCTTCCAGCTCGACGTTGCGCTCACCTCGGCCGACCGCTCGCTCGTGCCCGTCCGCGGTACGCCCGGCCCCGCGCTCGTACACCGCTGGCCGGCGGCGCTCGACCTGCCGCGCGATGGGGCGCCGATCGGGCCGCGCGGCGTGCTGGAGTGGACCACCCGCGTGCTGCGCCAGCGGACCGGCTACCTCGTGCCCGACAGCGAGAGCGAGGCGCTCGGGAGCGGCGGCGATCCGCTGCTCGCTCCGGCCACCGCGGCGCGGCTCCTCCTCGGACGGGCGATCGTCGGCACCGACCGCGTGGGCTTCGTGCTCGAGCTCTGCGAGCGCGCCGGCCTCCGCTGAGCCGTCAGTCGGCCGGTACGCGGAAGCCCGCCGCGACGCCCTTGACCAGGTTGACCACCGCCGCGAGCGGCCGGCGCCAGTGGATCCGCAGGTAGAGCCGCGAGGTCCAGATCATCACCCACACGAGCCCCGGCTTCTCGCGCAGCTCCCACGCGCGGCCGCGGATCATCAGCACCGTGTTGCGGATGTGGTAGTAGAACCTGTGGTCGTCGTCGACGGCCGTGTGCTGCCCCGGTGTGTCGTGCACGACCACGCTGCGCGGCACGTAGTAACCGGGGGTGTGGCGCAGGATCCGCGCCGTGTACTCGATGTCGTCGGCCTGGTAGAAGAACTGGCGCAGCGGCATCCCGAAGCGCTCCACGGCGGCCCGCGAGATCATCACGGACACCCACGAGGCGGCGCGGATGGGAAACAGCCCGCGGCGCACGGAGTCGACCAGCTTCTGGCCGTCGTCCGGCCGCACCACGGGGCGGTTCATCACGTGCGGCGTCCCGTCGCGCCACTCCACGCGGCTGCAGAGCACGGTCGGCGCCAGCGCTCCGTCGAGCTGGTCGAGCGGCGCGAGCAGCTCCTCCAGCGCGTCCGGCCGGGCGAAGCTGTCGTCGTCGAGCAGCCACAGCCAGTCCGCGCCGGCGCGCAGGCCCGCGGCGATCGCCTCGTAGAAGCCGCCGGTGGCACCCTGGTTCTCGGGCAGCGCGAGGACCGTCACCTCGCCGAACTCCCGCCGCAGCACCTCGAGGGTGTCGTCGTCCGAGGCGTTGTCGACGACGATCACCTCGTCCGGCGCCCGCGTCTGGTCGAGCGCCGCGCGCACGGACTTGCGCAGGAGATCGACTCGGTTACGGGTGAGGATCGTCGCGACGACCCGCGGCGCCGGCGTCATGCAGGCACTGCGCCGGCCGGCGCGCGCCGCGCCTCGAACGCGGCCACGATGTCCTCGCCCGCCATCCGGAGGTCGGGGTCGGTCGCCCAGCAGATCTCCGTGCCGCCCCAGCGGCGGCGCACCTCGTCCATGTCGGGGTTGAGCGCGTCCCAACCCCACTTGCGGCGCCAGTACTCGTGGTGGTGGCGAAGGCGCGCGCACTGCTCGCGCGTGAAGTGGCCCTGGAAGTCCACGTCCCAGCGCGTCTCGGCGAGCGCGCGCAGCTGCGCGGGCAGCCTGCCCGCCGTGTTGCGGATCGCCGCCGCGCGCACCGTCCGCAGGTCGGCGCGCCGGTGCTCGCCGGCGCGCGCCGCGAAGTGGTGGATCGCCCGCACGCCCGGCAGGCAGAACGCCTTCAGGCCGAGCCGCCTGATCGCGATGCAGAGGTCGACGTCGTCGAACCAGACCGGCGAGTAGTGCTCGTCGTAGCCGCCCGCCTCGAGCGCCGCGTCGCGGCGGTACATCATGCAGCAGCCGATGCCCGAGTCGACCTCGGCGGCGCGCCGCTCCGCCGGGCCGCCGTCGCCCTCCTGCGGGCGTTCGCGCACGCGGTTGAGGAAGCGCCGCTCGCCGACGGGCTCCGACGGCATCATCGGCCGCTCGTGCCATCCGGCGGGGCTCACGACGTTCACGCCGCAGCACTGGAGCCCGCCGGAGTCGAAGACGACCTTGCCGGTGACGACGCCCACGCGCTCGTCGACGAGCATCAGCTCGACGAGCTGCTCGACCCAGCCGTAGGTCTCGACCGTCACGTCGTCGTCGAGCTGGACGCAGAGCTCGCCCTCGGCCGCGGTGAGGGCCGTGTTGAGCGCGTCGATCGCGCCCGCACCGCGGTTCGGCAGCACCCGCATGCCGGCTATCCGCTCGCTCGCCGCCCAGCGGCGCAGCACCTCCACGCTGCCGTCCTCGGAGCGGTCGTCGACCGTCACGAGCTCGACGTTCGGGTAGGTCGTGTTCTCCGCCAGGCGCTCGAGCACGCGGTCGAGCAGGTGGGCCCTGTTCCGGACCGGCATCAGCAGCGAGACGCGGGGGGCGGCGGTCACGGGACCTAGAATCTAGCCTCGATGAGCTTGCTCGAACGGGTGCAGGCGGACGTGACCGCCGCGATGAAGGGGGGCGACCGCGAGCGGGTCGGCGCCCTGCGGCTGGTCGTGTCCGAGCTCCAGAAGGCGCACAAGGGGGCGGACGCGAGCGAGGACGACGAGGTGGCGGTCCTCCAGCGAGAGCGCAAGCGGCGGCTCGAGTCCGCGACCGCCTACCGCGACGCCGGCAGGCAGGATCTGGCCGAGGGCGAGGAGCGCGAGGCCGAGCTGATCCAGGGCTACCTGCCCGAGCAGCTGTCGGACGAGGAGCTGCACGCGATCGTCGGCGACGCGGTGGCCGAGACCGGCGCGTCGTCCCCGCAGGAGATGGGCCGGGTGATGTCGCTGGTGATGCCGCGCGTGCAGGGTCGCGCGGACGGCAAGCGTGTGAGCGCGCTCGTGCGCGAGAAGCTCACGCCGTAGCGCTCAGCCGACCGCCGGCTTCGGGTCGCGCGCCTCGTAGGCGGCCGCGATTCGCTCGCCGGCCGCGCGGCGCTCGTCGTCGTAGCGCCACCAGAGCTCGGTGTCGCCCCACCGCCGCTCGATGGCGTCCATGTCGGGGTTGCGCGCGTCCCAGCCCCACTTACGCCGCCAGTACTCGTGGTGGTGGCGCAGGCGCGCGCACTGCTCCTTGGTGTAGTAGCCGAGCAGGTCGACGTCGAACCGGCGCTCGATCGCGCGGCCGGCGCGGCGCGGCAGGACCTTCTCGAGGCGCCGGAGGAGTCCGCGCCGCACCCGCCGCGGCGTGAGCTTCGCGCGCAGCGACGTCGGCTCGGAGCGGTGTCCGAAGTGGTGGATGGCGCGCACGCGGGGCGTGTAGAAGACCTTCTTGCCGCGCGCCCTGATCTTGAGGCAGAGGTCGACGTCGTCGAACCACACGGGCGACCACTCCTGGTCGTAGCCGCCCGCGGCCAGCGCGTCGTCGCGCCGGTACATCATGCAGCAGCCGATGCCTGAGTCGACCTCGGCCACGCGGCTCTCGACCTCGCCCGCCTCGCCCTCCGGCACGCGGCCGGCGATGCGGTTGATCCACTGCCGCTCGCCGATCGGCTCCTGCGGCTCCGTGGTGCGCTCATGCCAGCCCGAGGGCCCGACCACGTGCACGCCGCAGGCGTGGATCTCACCGTGGTCGAAGACGACCTTGGCGCTCACGACGCCGATCGAGTCGTCGAACAGCATCAGGTCGAGCATCCGCTCGACCCAGCCGTGCGTCTCGACCGTCACGTCGTCGTCGAGCTGGACGCACAGCTCGCCCGTCGCGGCCTCGAGCGCCGCGTTGAGCGCGGCGATCGCCCCCCGCCCGGGACCCTCGATCACCCTGACCTCGGGCATGCGCCCGCTTGCGGCGAAGGCGCGCAGCATCTCGAGGCTGGCGTCGGTCGAGCGGTCGTCGACGGCGATCAGCTCGAGGTTCTCGTAGGTCGTGTTCTCGGCCAGCCGGTCGAGCACGAGGTCGAGCAGGTGCGCGCGGTTGTGAACCGGCATCAGCAGGGAAACGCGCGGAGAGGCGGCCACCGTCGGCCCGCAAAGGTAGCTGTACGATCGAGCCCGTGCGCGTCCTCCACGTCGGCTGGGGCTTCTGGCCGTGGAGGCTCGGCGGGCTGATCCACTACGCCGAGGACCTGATGGCGGCACAGGTCGCGCGCGGCGACGAGGTCGGCTACTTCTTCGCCGGCCGACACTACCCCCGCCCGTCGCGGCCGCGGCTGCGGCGCTGGAGCCGGCGCGACGTGGCGATGCACGAGGTGGTGAACGGGCCGATCGTGTCGGGGCTCGAGCTGGGCACGCTGCGCCCCGCGCTCGACGTCGACGAGCCGTGGATCGAGGGGGCGTTCGCGTCCGTGCTGCGCTCGTTCCGGCCGGACGTCGTGCACTTCCAGGAGCTCCTGTGCCTGCCGTCGTCGCTGATCGACGTGGCGGCCGGCGAGGGCGTCGCGACCGTCATGACGCTCCAGGACTACCTGCCCCTCTGCTCGACGCTGCGCCTGTACGACGAGAACGGCAGGCACTGCACCCTGCTCGAGGTCGGCGAGGACTGCGCCGTGCGGAACGCGGAGGCCCCGGTCTCGCGGCGGCCGTTCGTCGACGACACGCTGCGCTACGAGATCGACCACTGGCGCGCGCGGGTGCGGCTGCGGCGCTGGCCCACGCCGCGGCCGTTCGAGTGGGCGGCGCGCAACGTGTACGAGTGGGGGCTCAGGACCGTGGACGCCGAGGAGCCGCCGCCGGTCGACCCGAGCCCGGCCGCCTACCAGCGCCGCCGCGACGTGAACCTCCAACGTCTCGAGCGCGTCGGCCGGCTGGTGGCGCAGTCGACCAAGGTGGAGGCGATCTATCGCGCGCGCGGCGTCCACTCGGAGCGACTCGGCACCCTCGGCTTCACGCTCGAGCACATCCACGGGCTGCGGCCGCGCGCCCTCACCGCGCCGCCCGAGCGGATTACGTTCACGACGCTCGGCGGCTGCGCGTCCGAGTCGAAGGGCTGCTACGTCGTGTCCGGTGCGCTGGCGCTACTGCGCGAGGCGGGGCTCGTGGGCCGCTTCCGGTTCGTCGTCCTCGGCGGAGTGCACGACCGCGTGCGGGAGCTGCTCGACGGCTACGCGGGCCTGGAGATCCCCGAGATGTACACCCGCGACCTGCTCGACGGGCTGCTCGACGAGGTCGACGTCGGCATCATGCCGTCGGTCTGGG